>CAZHGE010000015.1:0-40466 GCA_964531805.1 uncultured Lachnospiraceae bacterium | reverse complement strand
ATATAATATTAAGAAATATAGTTGACATTCTATCTCAATACTATATAATTGTATTCAGTTTGTGAGTTTAGAAAAACTAAACTTTAAGTTTATTATCTTTAAAATCAAAAAGAAAGGGCAGGCAAGTTATGGATATCGGAAACCGAGTCAAGGAATTACGAATCAAAAAAGGATTAACCCAAGAAGAACTGGCAGATAGAGCTGAATTGTCAAAAGGCTTCATTTCCCAGTTAGAACGAGATCTTACATCCCCTTCCATTTCCACTCTGGTAGATATCTTACAATGTTTGGGAACAGATCTGAGTGATTTCTTTACAAAAGACGTGGACTCACAGATTGTTTTTCATAAGCATGATTATTTCGAAAAAATTGATTCTGAAATGCATAACAAAACCGAGTGGATTATCCCCAATGCACAGCGCAATCTCATGGAGCCAATCCGACTGACATTGGAACCAAATGGCCAGACCTATCCCGACAATCCCCATGAGGGCGAGGAATTTGGCTATGTACTAAACGGTGCCATTACCATCCATATCGGCAACAAAGAAATCAAAGCCAAAAAGGGCGAATCCTTCTATTTCACCCCGGATTCCACCCACTACATTAGCGCATCGGGCAACAAAGAAGCATCCATTATATGGGTTTCCTGTCCGCCTAGTTTCTAATATACAAGAGAAAGGGATTTTCCTATGAGTACAAAATTAATTGATTTACAGCATATATCCAAATCCTATGATGGCAATCTGATTTTAGATGATATGAATTTATACATCCGCGAGAACGAATTTTTAACCTTACTTGGTCCCAGTGGCTGTGGTAAGACCACTACTCTTCGTATCATCGGCGGTTTTGAAACACCGGATACTGGACGTGTTATGTTTAACGGACAGGATATCACTAAGCTTCCTCCAAACAAAAGACAGTTAAATACGGTTTTCCAGAAATACGCGCTCTTTACCCATATGACCATTGAAGAAAACATTGCTTTTGGTCTGCGTATCAAAGGAAAAACTGATCAATATATCAAAGATAAGATCCAGTACGCTTTAAAACTGGTAAACTTAGACGGTTACGGCAAACGCATGCCAGACTCTCTTTCTGGTGGTCAGCAACAGCGTATTGCTATTGCCCGTGCCATCGTAAACGAACCAAAACTTCTTTTATTAGACGAGCCGCTCGGCGCTCTTGACTTAAAATTACGTCAGGACATGCAGTACGAGTTGATCCGTTTAAAAAATGAATTGGGCATTACCTTTATCTATGTTACACACGATCAGGAAGAAGCTCTTACCATGTCCGATACTATTGTGGTTATGAATCAGGGTTACATCCAGCAAATCGGAACACCGGAAATGATTTATAACGAACCTGAAAATGCCTTTGTAGCTGACTTTATCGGTGACAGCAATATTATTGATGCCGTTATGGTACGCGATGAATTAGTCTCCTTCTTAGGTGCTAAATTTGCCTGCGTCGATACCGGTTTTGGTGAAAATAAACCTGTTGACGTTGTCATCCGTCCAGAAGACGTTATGCTTGTATCTCCAGAAGAAGGAACCATTCAGGGTGAAGTTTCCCACTTAATCTTTAAAGGTGTTCATTATGAAATGGAAGTTATGGCAAATGGCTATGAATGGCTTGTTCACTCTACCAACATGTTCCCTGTTGGAACGAAAGTTGGTATCAAAGTAGATCCATTTAACATTCAGATTATGAATAAACCATTATCAGAAGATGAGGAGGCTGTCGGCGTTGAAGAATAAAAAGAATTTATTAGCAGCGCCCTTCAGTATCTGGTCCATTGGTTTTATTCTGATTCCTCTTGGTATGGTCTTCTACTATGGACTGACTGACAAAACCGGCGCATTTACATTAGAAAATATTTTAGCAATAGGAACCCCTGAGCGTTTAAAAGCACTTGGTCTTTCCATGCTCCTTTCCCTGATTGCTACTATTATCTGCCTTCTCCTTGGTTATCCACTGGCTTCCATTCTTTCTAAGATGAGCAAGAACCAGCACAGTATGATCGTAATGATTTTCATTCTGCCTATGTGGATGAATTTCCTGCTTCGTACTTTGGCATGGCAGACATTATTAGAAAAAACAGGTGTTATCAACAATGTTCTTACATTTTTACACCTTCCAACATTGAATATTATCAATACACCTTATGCAATTATCCTTGGTATGGTATACAATTTCCTGCCATTTATGGTATTGCCCCTTTATAACTCCCTGACTAAGATTGATCCCAATGTAATCAATGCAGCCAGAGACTTAGGCGCAAATGGTTTTCAGACATTTATCAAAATCACTCTTCCACTTACCGTTCCAGGAATTATGAGTGGTATTACCATGGTATTTGTACCAGCCCTTACCACTTTCGTTATTTCCTCACTGCTTGGCGGAAGTAAGATTCTGTTGATCGGTAATGTAATTGAGCAACAGTTTACACAGGCAAGCAACTGGCATTTAGGAAGCGGTCTTTCCATCGTACTGATGATTTTCATCATTATCAATATGGTGGTTACCTCTATATTTGATAAAGATGGAGAGGGGGCTGTTTTATAATGACAAAAGCATTAAGAAGAATTTATGTTGGTCTGATTTTCGTATTTTTATATGCTCCAATCGCTACTCTTATCGTGCTTTCCTTTAATGCAAGCAAAACAAGAGCAAAATGGGGCGGATTTACTTTTAAATGGTATATTGAACTGTTCCAGAACAGGGATATTATGGAAGCCTTGTACACAACACTTCTGATTGCATTACTCTCTTCTTTGATCGCAACCGTGATTGGTACGATAGCCTGCATCGGAATGAATGGTATGGGCAAAAAAAGCAAGGCAGTTTTAATGGGTATTACTAATATCCCTATGTTGAATGCAGATATTGTAACAGGTATCTCCCTAATGCTGCTTTTCTTAAGTTTTGGTATCCGTTTTGGCTTTGGTACAATTTTACTCAGCCATATTACATTTAATATACCGTATGTTATTTTGAGTGTTATGCCTCGAATGAGGAGTCTTAATCCATATACCTATGAAGCGG
The DNA here is from genome assembly GCA_964531805.1 of uncultured Lachnospiraceae bacterium. GTDB lineage: Bacteria > Bacillota > Clostridia > Lachnospirales > Lachnospiraceae > RGIG8767. Next base: position 37,412 of record CAZHGE010000015.1, on the reverse strand, counting down.
CCATGGACTTAGGCGCATCTCCCCTGTACGCCTTTTTCAAAGTCATATTCCCGGATTTGTTACCGGGTATCATGTCCGGCTTTTTAATGGCATTCACTATGTCCCTTGATGATTTTATCATCACACATTTTACAAAAGGTGCCGGTATCGATACCTTATCAACCAAGATATATACAGAGGTTCGAAAAGGAATTAAACCGGAAATGTACGCCCTTTCCACTCTGATCTTTGTTGCCGTGCTTTTACTTTTAGCATTAGTGAACCGGCCTGTAAAAGAACAGAAACCGAGTAAAAAATAATATTATTAGGAGTAAAAAAATGAAAAAGAAAATATTACTTGCATTATGCACACTTATAATGGCACTCGCTGCTGTAGGATGTGGTTCCAGCGACGAAAACACGATTTACGTTTACAACTGGGGTGAATACATCGATCCCGAAGTCATCACGATGTTTGAAGAAGAAACTGGTATCAAAGTAGTTTATGATGAATACGAAACCAACGAAACCATGTATCCAAAGGTAGAAGCCGGAGCTTCTGTATACGATGTTATCTGCCCTTCTGATTATATGATCCAGAAAATGATTGACAACAATTTACTTGCAGAAATCAACTGGGATAACGTTCCAAATGCCAAAACTAACATTGGAGCACAGTACTACGAACAGTCAAAAGAATTTGACCCTGAAAATAAATACTCTGTACCTTACTGCTGGGGCACTGTAGGTATCCTTTATAACAAGACTATGGTCAGCGAACCAATCGACAGCTGGAATGTATTATGGGATGAACAGTATGCTGACAACATTTTAATGCAGGACTCTGTTCGTGATGCTTTCATGGTAGGTTTAAAGAAAAATGGTTATTCTATGAACTCTATGAATACTGCTGAATTAGAAACAGCAAAAAATGATTTAATTGCTCAGAAACCATTGGTTCAGGCATATGTAGTTGACCAGGTTCGTGATAAAATGATTGGTGACGAAGCTGCTATCGGCGTTATCTACTCCGGTGAAGCAATCTACACACAGAGAGAAAATCCAAACTTAGAGTACGTAATTCCAAAAGAAGGTACTAATGTATGGATCGACAGCTGGGTAATCCCTGCTAACTGCCAGAACAAAGAAAATGCTGAAAAATGGATTGACTTTATGTGCCGTCCCGAAATTGCATTGATGAACTTTGACTATATCACCTACTCTACTCCAAATGATGCAGCTAGAGAATTAATTGAAGACAAAGACATCCGCAATTCTACTATTGCCTTTCCTGATCTTACTCAGTATGATAATTTAGAAACCTTTACATACTTGGGCGAAGAAGGCGATGCCCTTTACAACGATCTTTGGGAAGAAATCAAAGCATATTAAATATCTTTGCGGAACATTTTTATAAATAATAAAAAGACCTTAGCGAATCCCTTTCGCCAAGGTCTTTTTTCATTCATCTGTAAAAAGAATATTATTACTCTTCTATCTCAAATATGGAGTAGGGATTGGTGGTGGACATGGTATTCCATTTTCCTGACAGCCAAATGTTTCATATGGCATATCATGATCATGACAACCACAGTCGTTCATTTCATTCATATAGCCACAATCATTTGTTTCCATCTCACAGCCACATGTGTTCACTTCGGATATACATCCACAGTTATTCACTTCTGTAACACAGCCACAGGTATGGTTGTTTTCCTTGCATCCACAATCATGTCTTCTGCAGTTGCTCCAATTGGATCTACCGTTATTGCAGGCTGGTCTGCAGTTGTTTCTACAACCCGAATTGTTACCATTTCCTCCACAGCAAAGTAATAAAATAATCCATAACCAACAGTTCATATGCTTCCTCTATTTGAACATTCTTTACTGTCAGTATATGCGCAATTCATACATTTGACACTTATAGTCTTCTATCAATCAAAGCAATCACTTGTTTTTCTCACAAAAGGCTTTTACCTGCTCCAGATTATGAATATCATCAAATTCTTTTTGACGGGGAAGAAGTTCTTTTTTTACAAACTCATAAGTCTTTTTCTCACCCTCTCTTGCCATTACATGAAGTAAAAGTTCTAATAACATCCTTGTTTTATCATGCAACGGTGCCGGGTCCTTGCCGCTTTGATAATATTCCAAAGGACTCTGCTGTGTGTACTTATCCTTCATATACACTTTACAGGCAGCCACACGGTCCATGAGCATTTCTACTATATAGCGTACCGGCATAGGCGCTGGCGCCATTCCAGTCGGTACATACTTAAGACTATAATCAATCCAATACTCATAATGATGCTTGTTACGGCCTTTGTGATGCAGCCATGCACTGGAATAACCGATGGCTTCTCTCTCTGCGTTATTTGGACTTCTGTTTCCCTGGTAATATTTTGCACCCACCAAAAATTCGGAAGGCATATATTTGGAAAGATCATGACAAAGTCCCTGCTTATATAGTCCCACTGCAAAACAGCCTTTTAAGACCAGCCATTTGTGATAAGTGATGGTTTTAAAATGTTTCAAAATATGCATAATTTCTTTATTCCGCAATCAACACCTGAATACTTCTTTCATTTACTACAATACTATTTGCATTTACAGGTGCATCTACTTTGGAGAATCCTTTCTTAGCCGTATCAAATACGGTTTTCCATTTCATTTTCTTAGGAAGTTTCGGTAATACAAACTCGTGATCTACCCAATGTGTATTTACTGCAAGAAAAATAAAACTTCCTTTTTCTGCACAGTCTTCTGAGTAATCACCACAATATAATATGCCAAAATGTCTGGTAAGATCATCATATGGGCATTTCCATGGTTCCTCACTGTGATAAGACAAATCCGGATAGCCACAAGCCAGATCATCCACCATCGTATATTCCGTACTTCTGTGTAAAAGCGCGTGCTCTTTACGGAAATGAATCACCTCTTTTACAAATGCAAATAACTCCGACTGTTTTTCCTTATCTGCCCAGTTCAACCAGCTAATCACATTATCCTGACAATAAGCATTATTATTACCATTCTGGGAATTAGCAAACTCATCCCCCGCTAAAATAAGTGGGGTACTCTGGGTAAACAGATTCAGTAAGAAGGCATTTTTCATCTGCTTCATACGCAGATCCAAAACTGGTTTCTTCTTGGTCTTACCTTCTGCTCCGCAATTCCAAGAAGCATTATAAGGATTACCATCCAAATCATTTTCCCCATTGTCCATATTATGCTTACGATCATAACTTACCAGATCTGCAAGCGTAAAACCATTGGTTTCTGTAATATAATGTACAATCGCCAGTCCTTTTGGATTGGCTTTCATATGCTGTAACACCTTACCAAGCATTCTCTCATCGCTCTTTAGAAAACGACGTACATCATACATATATTCATCACGGCATTCTGCAAGGTTCTTATATACCGGCTTTAAACCATGTCCATTTTCCCCAACAGGAAATCCATAATAAATCAGCTTCGTTCTTTTTAGCAAAGGATCTTTTGTGAGTATATCGGTTGGAATCCGATCCCCCATCAAATGAAAACCATCCACATGGTATTCACATACCCAGTAACGAAGCACATCTACAATATGAAGTCCTGAAATCGTATTCGGAAAATAAAACTGCATCAGTACTTCTATCCCATTATCATGGAGTGCTTTCACTAATGTTTTAAACGAGCGTACCGGATTCTTAGCATCCGCCGCATAAGCACTCTTTGGTGCATAATAATAGCCCTCTTTATATCCCCAATAATTCAATACCGGTTCTTCATTGCGGTATGCCATAGGAATACGATCATTGTCTACTGTACTTTCTTCCAATTCCAAAAACTCATACGCCGGCATCAATTCTACCGCTGTGATTCCCAGTTCTTTTAAATAGGGAATCTTTTCTATCAATCCTTCAAACGTTCCCTTATGAGCAACCCCTGAACTTTTATGCTTCGTAAACCCTCTCACATGAAGCAGATAAATTAACGAATCATGGAATGGAATCTGAGGTGTGACATCACCACCCCAGTCAAAATCATCCTGATAAAATCTGCCGGTAAGTTCTGATGACAGTTTGCCATAATTTTCATTCCCTGCAACACCGCGGGCATACGCATCCACAAAGATCCTATTCCCGTCAAAAAACCGATATTCATAATCCTGTATGTCCAGTCCCTCTACACAGATGCAATAAAGCTCACCTATGCAAAAAGTATGGTCAAACGCAATCTTTTCTATTTCTTTTTTCTTTTTATCATACAAAATAATGCCACAATCTTCACTTTCCATTGCAATGGCAATATTTATACAGTTCGGACCATTTGGAGTAATACCGTATGGCTGAGGATTTCCTTTTAAAACTCTCAACTGTTTCTTCATATGTGCTCCTTGTCGTCTTTTATTATTTTCTGTCTTCCTTATTTTAACATAAAAAATAGACAGATACTATTGCTATTTTACACGGATATCGGTACAATTATTAAAAATCAGAAAGGTGGATAACCAATATGGGAAATAATACAGAAGAATTTGATGACAGAGATATGACCGTTGATATTACTATGGAAGATGGTACGGTTGTAACTTGTGGAATTGAGACCATTTTCTCAATCGGTGATCAGGATTATATTGCTCTTCTGCCTCAGTTAGAGGATGAAGAAGATGTAGTCTGGTTTTATGGATACAGTGAAAATCCAGATGATGTAAACGAAGAACCGGAACTTCGCTATATTGAAGATGATGAAGAATATGAAGCAGTCTGCGACGCCTACGATGAATGGCTTGACAATGCAGACTTCGACGAGATGTAATGATAGTGGCAAAAAGCCCCCTCCCATGCTCCAAATGCAACACTTACTTCGCAAGTGGACAAATCGCATGGGAAGGGGACTTTTTTGCCATCTAGAATTACATCTCGCAACATCTTATTATATTCATATCATCATACAACACCACTTTTATCTTTTATAAATATTTCTCAAAAAGCGTGAAAACAGATGGCGGTTATCTTTTTGACCATCTACAAACATAATGTGCAGTTCTTCTTTGGCACGGGTTACGGCTACATAAAATAAGCGGCGCTCTTCTTCGATTTGATCGGGTGTCGTACTTTTTTTGTATGGGATATTCCCTTCATTACAATCTGGAAGGTATACCGTGTCAAATTCTAAACCTTTGGAAGCATGATAGGTCATGATTTGTACCCCGTTTTCCTTTTCATTTCTATTTTGTTCCGTTTTCTCTATATTTTCACGATAACTGTCAATATGATTTTCTAACTCCGACAAGCTGCCAAACATCCCAAAACGTTTTTGTAGTTCATCCGCCGTTTTCATGTACTCATCCGGGGAAATATTCTGTTCCAGGGCTTGTTTTCTTAAATATTCATCATATCCAATTCCCTTGCGGATATAATTGACTGCCGCAAATAAATCCATCTTCTTTATCCGTTCTAAATCATATTCTAACTTCTGAATATTTTTAATCATATATTCTTTTCCAATATAGAATCTCTTTAATGCTTCCAAATCAATCTGTTTATCTAAAACGTTTAAAGCATCCCTGCTGATATAGCGTAACGGCCGGTTCATAATGGGAACAAATTCATGAAGGCTGAGATTTCCTTCCCTAAGATTCAGATAATGTAACAAATCCCTGCTGATAAAATGTTCATAAGGATTATATGGCCTTTCCTTCATCATATAAGGAATCTTTTCTTTTAAAAGCAGTTCTGCGAGATAAGAAGCATCCATATTTGTCCGAAAAAGACAGGCATGCTGCCCCAAACTTCCTTCCAACTTGGATTTTTGTAGTTGTAAAATCAAGTCGGCATATTCTTCTTCCTTAGATGCAAAAGGACTCAAAACCACTCCATCTCCTTCTTTTACGGCAATTATTTCTTTTTCATACCGTTTTCTATTTTCTCCAATAATCTGCTTTGCCAAATACACAATTCCTTTCGTAGAACGATAGTTCTTATTAAGTGGAATAATTGTTCCTTGTGGAAAATCATCCCGAAAACGAAGCATAATGGAAGGATCACTCCCTCTGAAACCATAAATGGACTGGTCATCATCTCCAACTGCAAACAAATTACCATGCGGTTGAATCAGCCACTTTACCATCTCATATTGGACCACATTAATATCCTGATACTCATCAATCAATACATGCTCCCACTGACTGCGGTATTCTTCCAAAATATCCGGCCGTTTTTTCAGCAATTCATAACAAAGCACCAGCATATCATCAAAATCCAGCTTGTGTTCCTGACGAATCAAATTTTCATATTGTCTGTATATACTTTCAAATTGCGGGATATTTTTCTTTATTTCCTCCATACGAAACGAGTCATATTTGTTTTTTATATAGGAAATATGGGATAAGATTAATTCGATGGACTCTATATCTACTCTGCCTTGATAATCCATTTGTAAAAGAACGGTTCTTATATATTTTTTCTTTTGCAAAAGGGTAAGGATATCTTTAGTTGTGTAGCCTTCATAACGGCTTAAGATTTGAAAAAAGATGGCATGAAAGGTGCCAAAACGGACCGGATAATACTGGTCATTCATTACTTTATAAAATCGCTGCTCCATTTGTGTGGCTGCTGCTTTGGAAAAAGTGATCACAAGGATCTTAGATGGGTCGATGTGTTTTTCTAAGATCAGATAACGGATACGGTGGGTTAATGTGAATGTCTTTCCCGAACCCGGACCAGCCAGACAAAGGACTGGCCCCGATTCATGGGTAATTGCAGCCACCTGGGCAGAATTACCAGATTGTTTCTTCTGCTCCAGATTAAGCGGCTGCGGACTCATTTCATTAAGCGAGTGCTGCTTCAAGCTTCTCAATTCCTTTTTTGATACGGGCAATGGATTCCTCTTTTCCAAGAAGTTCCATAATTTCTGTTGCCCCAGCTGGTGTCATCTGCTTACCAGACACAGCTGTACGGATTGGCCAAAGCACATATCCGTTTTTCACACCCATCTTTTCCACCTGTGCAATCAATAACTGATACAACGCATCATTACTGTAATCTTCCTGCTCTTCCAATACAGGAAGAAGTTCTTTTAACACCTCTAAAGAAGACTCTGCATTGGTCTTCATCTTCTTATGTGTGTACATCTCGATATCGTATTCTGGAAGTTCTTCTAAGAAATCTAATAAATCGCAGATATCTGGGAATACTTCGATTCTTGTCTTACAGATTTCCGCAAGTTTTTTCTTATCAATATCTCTTGTTACTGCTTTTTCAATATATGGTAATGCTCTGTTATAATAAGCATCAAAATCCATCTTTTTAATGTATTCGCCATTCATCCATTTTAACTTGGTATAATCAAATACCGCTGGTGACTTGGACATATGACGATAGTCAAAAATCTTAATCAGTTCTTCCAAAGAGAAGATTTCCTTGCAGGATTCAGAAGGGCTCCAGCCAAGTAAAGACACAAAGTTTACCACTGCTTCTGTTAAAAATCCCTGTTCAATCAAATCCTCATAAGAAGAATGTCCACAACGTTTACTTAATTTGTGGTGTTCTTCATCTGTAATCAGTGGGCAATGTACATATACCGGTACTTCCCAACCAAATGCTTCATATAAACGATTATATTTTGGTGAAGAAGAAAGGTATTCATTACCACGTACCACATGTGTGATTCCCATTAAATGATCATCTACTACATTGGCAAAATTGTAAGTAGGATATCCATCGGATTTAATTAAAATCATGTCATCCAATTCAATATTATCTACTGTGATATCTCCATAAATTTCATCAGAAAAGGTGGTAGTTCCTGTCTGTGGATTATTCTGACGAATAACATACGGTACACCGCTTGCTAATTTTTCTTCCACTTCTTCTTTTGAAAGATGTAGACAATGTTTATCATATACATTGATTTCTTTACCATTGATTGTTTGATTCAACGTTGCTAATCTGTCTTTATCACAGAAACAGTAATATGCTTCGCCTTTTTCTACTAACTGCTTTGCATACTCTAAATAGATGCCTGCAGCCTGGCGTTCGCTCTGCACATAAGGACCACATCCTTTATCCTTGTCCGGACCTTCATCATGAACCAGACCGGTTTTCTGTAAAGTACGGTAAATAATTTCTACAGCCCCTTCTACATAACGTTCCTGGTCCGTATCCTCAATTCGTAAAATAAAATCTCCATCCGCATGTTTTGCGATCAAATATGCATACAATGCAGTACGCAGATTACCTACATGCATTCTTCCTGTAGGGCTTGGCGCAAAACGTGTTCTAACTTTGCTCATAATCTCCTCCTAAACGATACATATATAAAACTTATTTATTCTTTACTTGTGTTTTTTACAGGCTTAGATCAATTTTCATTTTTGGGCAATGCCTGTTTCGCATCTTTTTGGAATGCTGCCACATTCTTCTGTGCCTGTGAAAGTGCAATATTGGTTCCTGCTCCGGCAATACAACCGCCAGGGCATGCCATACCTTCAATCAGACAGCCATTTTTCTTACCAGCTTTGGCAAGCATCAGCATTTTCTTACATTCTGCAAGACTTTCCGCATGCTCAATATTTACTTCTACATCCGGATGATACTCGCGTATGCAAGCTTCTATTGCACTGGCAACACCACCGGCCACACCATAACCACGTCCTGCTCCAGTAGCATCTTCCATCTCAATTTCTACTACCATATCTGCCGGACGGATTTCTTTTGCTTCAAACATGCCGACTAATTCTTCAAATGTAATTACAAAATCTACATCGGAACGAACGGTTCTTCTGGACGCTTCCAGTTTTTTAGAAGCACAAGGCCCTATAAATACAACTCCTGCATCGGGATGTTCTTCTTTGATCTTACGTGCTGTTGCGACCATAGGTGTTAAAGCATTTGAAATATTATCAATGGTCTCTGGGAAAAATTTCTTAGCCAGCATAGACCATGATGGACAACATGATGTTAATAAAAATGGTAATTTACCGGTTGCTACTTCATGGACATAATGTTCTGCCTCTGCAATTGCTCCCATATCCGCACCAATTGCCGTTTCATATACGTCTGCAAATCCCAATTCCATTAAAGCAGATTTTAATTTTTCCGGCGTTACATCCGGACCAAACTGACCAACAAATGCAGGTGCAATCTGTGCAATAATTTTTCTACCAGACTGTAAAGCACGGATCAACTGAAAAATCTGAGACTTGTCCGCAATCGCACCAAATGGACAGCTTACCATACACTGACCACAGGATACACATTTGTCATTGTTAATAATCGCTCTGCCTTTGTCATCGCTCTCGATAGCTCCCACACCACATGCAACGGCACAGGGACGAACCTGATGCGTAATGGCATCGTATGGACAGATTGCTTTACATTTACCACATTTAATACATTTATCCTGATCAATCACAGATTTACCATTCACAAAAGAAATGGCTCCTCTTGGACACACTTCTCTACATGGATGTGCTACACATCCCATACATTTATCCGTCACCTGATAATTATTCGTCGGACAGGAATTACATGCAGAAGGAATAACCTGCATCAAAGGCGGTTCATAATATTTTTCATCAATATTACTCTCTTCCAAACCCTGTGTCAGATGCACTGGAACATTTTCAGGACGAAGGGATAATCCCAATGCCAAACGGATACGTTCACGAACGATGGCTCGTTCTCTATAGATGTTCTCACGATATTCGGATTCATCATAATTAATGATTTTATATGGCAAAGCTTCCATGTCATCCTTTAAATTAGTTGAATTGAAAGCCAGATTTGCTACTTCTTTAAAAATTCTACGGCGCATTTTGCGCACTTGTGTATCAATTCCCCGCATAAAACCTTTTTCCTTTCCTTGTATTATATGTAGGTTCATTAACCAATTAATGATAGCACGTTTTTTGCCATTAAACAACACAAAAAACGGCATCTTGCGATGCCGTTTTACAATTATTCACTGTTTATAACTGCTTTTTTATGAATTATTTTGTGGTACTTCCAAACCCACCATTACGAACCTCTTCAGTATCATCATCCATAGTTATGCCATACTGCATAAAGATTCCCTGCATAAAACCGGTTCCTTTTGCAACAGTCACTTCTTTCCCTTCATTGGAATCATTTGTAATCTTTGCAAAAATATGACCTTCATTATCCGAGTAATAATAATCACTGTCAATGATACCCACTGTATTATTAAGCTGAAGACGGTATTTAAATCCCAACCCGCTTCGTGGATACAACTGTAATACCCAGTCCACTTCCATCTTTACACGGATACCAGTTGGAATCTTTATCGTTTCACCCGGTTTTAAATGGAATGTAAAAGGTGTATAGAAATCATATCCTGCACTTCCTTTTGTGGCACGCTTAGGAAGTTGTAAGGAATCATACATTTCCTTAATTTCTTCTTCCTTAATTCCCGGAATCTCGCCAGCAATACCATTTTTAAACTCTTCATAACTTACTTTATAAAACTGTGCTATACGCTGCATATTTTGATCCTGCCTGTTCTTTCTATTGATTGTGACTATTTACGCATAATCACCGCAGTGTAATATTGGTGTCAATGGATCTGTTTTTTTCAAAGTCTCTTGTACATTGATAACTTTCTGGTTAGAACTGCCCTTCCAAAGAAGTTTTACATCTCTGCAGGCAGCCACATATTCCCCATCCACTAATACATCCACATATTTCATCATCGGATAATGCCAAATATCTTTCCATTCATATCCTGTATAAAGCCAAATGGTCTTATTCGGATACTTTTCTCTAATCTCAGCCATAAAATTACGTACATCCAGACGATTCGCTGAATGAAGCGGATCACCACCTGAAAATGTAATACCCGAAATATAATCCTGATCCAGCTGTTCGAAGATTTCCTTCTTTGCAGCCTCATCAAACAACAAGCCTCCATCCGGGTCCCATGTAATCGGATTCTGACAATCCTTACAACAATGGGAACAGCCTGCTACCCAGAGAACAACCCGAAGGCCGTCACCGTTAAGCATATCGTCCTTTGTTATATTATGATATCTCATTCTTACATGCTTTTCCTTTCTGCAATTTCTGCCATTTTGGCATCATTCAGTCGTGTATCACCATGCACACGGGAATAAGACAGATATCCATTCATTCTATCAATCTTAGTCAGGTTACTGCTTCCACATTTGGGGCAGACATCCATTTCTAATTCCTGATGGCCACAGTCATCACAATATGCCAAAGAAAGGTTTACTCCTTCGTAAAATCCTAATTCCATTGCACGGCGGATCAGTGTTTTAATTGCCTCGATATTATAATCGATTGGATATTTTACATACTGAATCTTACCACCATTAGAAAGTTCCCAGAAACGATACTCCAAATTTTGTTTTTGAATTGGTGTAATGTCTTCTGACACATGACAGTGGAAACTATTGGAAACATAATCCCTATCAGAAACACCTTCAATAATTCCATATTTCTTTCTAAACTGTTGTACCTGAAGACCACATAGATTCTCAGCCGGTGTACCGTAAATCGCATACAGATTACCGTCCTCTTCTTTGAATTCATTGATCTTCTGATTGATATGTTCTAATACTTCAACTGCAAATGCTCCGTCTTCCACTAGAGACTTTCCATTGTAGAGCATCTGTAACTCATTAAACGCAGTAATACCAAAGGAAGCAGTTGCTGCCTTTAATAATGGTTTGATTTTGTCAGTCAGTTTCAAATGACCACCCAGGAAACCACCCTCACAATAAGCAAGTGGATTGGTGGATGCACGCATTTCTCCTAAGTACGCATAAGTACGGATATGAAGCTGACGGATTAACTGTAAATAATAATCCAGTACTTCATAGAAATCTTTGCTCTCCTGTCTTGCTTTTGCCAAAATCATTGGTAAATGCAGGCTGACAGCACCAATATTAAAGCGGCCTACAAAGATTGGTGTATCCTTATCATCTGCCGGATGCATACCGCCCCTTTCATACCATGGAGAAAGGAAAGCACGGCAGCCCATTGGGGAAATAATCTTACCATACTGCTTATACATACTGGCAATATACCCTTTTCCCGTTAAGGATAACCAGTCTGGATACATAGTCTTAGCAGAACATTTTACACCTGCTTCAAATACATCCTCCAGTTCCTTACCAGGTCCATGGAGATTCTCATCGTATAAAAAGACAATCTTCGGGAATAAAACAGGCTTCTTACATTCTGCCTTACCCTGTCCTTTTCTACGCACATTTAACATCGTAATCGTAGCAAGACGCGCAAAACGTCCTGTTGCAGTACCTGCAGTAACTGTAATAAATGGATAATCACCACGGCTTGAGGCTACCGTATTAAATTTATACTCCCAGCCCTGGAATCCCTGTTCCATTTCCTTGCATACATCCGCATATGCTTCTGCTTCTGCAGTCTCATCATCGATGCCTAATTTTTTATATTTTTCTACATACTTGTTATAGGACTTTTCCGCATATGGTTCCAAAATCTCGTCCACACTTGGTACCGTGAATCCACCATACTGCTGGCTGGCAGCGCTAAGTACGATGTCACCGATTACGTCAAACGCAACATCCAGTGTCTTAGGCTCGTTATACCAGATATTACCCATCTCAAAACCACCGGATAATACATTTTTCACGTCAAATAAACAGCAATTCATGGTATCACGTCTTGCTGACATATCATGAACATAAATATAACCATCACGGCACGCCTGAATCTCTTCTGTCGTCATAAAGAACTTCTGATACAGTTCTTTATTTAACTGGTTAAAGATCAAAGAACGCTTAGTAGATACCAGAGCAGAATCCGTATTGGCATTCTCTTTGTCGCCCACATACATGATGGACTGACTCTTCTTATATACGTCATCCAGCATGCGGACAAAATCCTGCTTATAATTACGGTAATCACGATAACTTTTTGCTACAATTGGTTTTACCTGCTCTAAAGCGCTTTCTACAATATTGTGCATAATCGGAATCGGCACTTCATCCGCTTCCAATTCATTTACTTTTTCAATGACATACTGACAAATCTGCTGCTTTTCCGCATCAGAGAACTTTGTCAAGGCACGGTATGCACTCTTACCTACTGCGCTGATGACCTTAGACACATTAAATTCTTCTGTGCTGCCATCCTTCTTAATTACTTTTACTACACGCTGTGGTTTATACTCCATGCCATAGTCAACTAATTCTTCGTTTGTTCCTTCAAACATAATGAAAACTCCCTCATCTTACATCTTTTCATATGATACATGTTCAAATGCCATATCTTTTGTATCCCGTACCTCGCACGTTATACTAACATGATATTGTGTCCAAATTTCACCCAATACCATATGTTGTATTCACTAGTATAGTAGAGCCCCAACTTTGTGTCAATGAATACACTCTAAAAAAATTTACAAAAAAAGAATGGGGATTTTGTTAAAATCTCCATTCTTGACAACCTTTTATTAAATCAAAATGTAACGGAAAGTTCTTTCCTTTTGATAAAACCATACCACTGGTTTTTAAGTACCAAATTTCTTTTGTGACCAAAGTATTATATCAGATTTGCTGTATAATTTCTGTTAAATATTTCCTATATTCCTCTCTGAGAGAATCCGGCGACACAATGGACACCTCTTTTCCAAGTCCTGCCAGCCAGCCAAAGAATTGTCCGCTAACCACAACACCCACCCGAATACGATATCGGGTATCTCCTTCCTTTTTTAAAGAAATGCCTTTTCCAAACCGGTCAATCATAACGCCTACTAAGGATTCCGGAAACGATAACGTTTTTAAGTACCAAATTTCTTTTGTGACCAAAGTATTATATCAGATTTGCTGTATAATTTCTGTTAAATATTTCCTATATTCCTCTCTGAGAGAATCCGGCGACACAATGGACACCTCTTTTCCAAGTCCTGCCAGCCAGCCAAAGAATTGTCCGCTAACCACAACACCCACCCGAATACGATATCGGGTATCTCCTTCCTTTTTTAAAGAAATGCCTTTTCCAAACCGGTCAATCATAACGCCTACTAAGGATTCCGGAAACGATAACGTAACTTTATCAAAGGTACCTCCATACATACCAAAGGTTTTATTCCCATAGGCAGCCATATCAAAGCTACGGTAACCACTTTCTTCTGTCCGGTCTTCAGTTAAAATATCAATGGACTTCATCTTATCCACGCGGTAATGTCGAATAGCTTGTTTTTCTTCTTCAAATGCCACAAGATAATAATTCTCATCATCCCATGTAAGTCCAAGAGGACTTACTATATATCTTGCACCATCCCGCTTAAGTTTCATCGCCTTATCCGTACTCCATTCATAATACTGGAATGAAATCTGCTTATTGTTGTGAATTGCTCCATGTATCAGATCCACATTATAGAAAATCTGCTCATTTTCTGTTTTAATACGATTCAATACATAAACCTGACGCTTTAACTGCTTTTCTTCGTAAGAACTGCATAACTGTTCTAACTTGGAAATGAGTTCTCTGGTCTTTTTAGGCGTAATAAAACGAGACGCCTGAACGGAATCTACCAAAACCTTTAGTTCTGCCAGTTCAAAGCGTCTGGATGCCATATAATAGCCGCCATTTATACGGGATTTGTTCAGCATGATATCATAGCCAAACCGGCAAAGTTGTTCCATATCATCATAAATACTTTTACGTTCTGCCGATACATCAACCTTTGCCAATTCCTCAATCAACTGGGTAGTATTTAATGGATGCTGTTCATCTGTTTTTCTCTCTAATATATCTACCAGATATAAAAGTTTAAGCTTCTGATTCTGCGACTTCGCCATTTGCTACCGCATCCTTTGCATTCTTTTTCTTACGAAGAGCAATTCCTGCAAACGCAGCTGCCAATCCGCATCCTGCAAATACTAAAAATAAAATCAAATATGCTCCAAAATTTGCTGCAAATAAACCTAAATTGGTCATGTTTGTGTCCTCTCCTGTCTAATTATGATTCTATGATAAGCCATGAAAAATTAACCGTCAAGTCATTAAACACCTGGGTCTGTCAGTAAATTATCTCCATCTGCCGCTGTTGTTGCCAGTTCATCGCATCTTTCATTTTCCTTATGACCGGCATGTCCTTTTACCCAGGTAAAAGTAACCTGATGCGGCTCCATAGCAGAAAGCAGACGCTTCCAAAGATCCACATTTTTCACTTCTTCATTTTTACCGCGTTTCCAGCCTTTTTTTATCCAGCCTTCAATCCAGTGAGCATTAAAGGCGTCTGATACATATTTTGAATCTGTTACAACTTCCACACGGCAGGGTTTTGTCAAAGCCTCTAAACCAACAATTACCCCCATAAGTTCCATACGGTTATTCGTTGTCTTTTCATAGCCCGCACTGAATTCTCTTGTATGAAGTGTTCCTTTTCCATCTATAAAATGAAGAATACAGCCATATCCGCCCGGTCCATTTGGATTCCCTCTTGCTGATCCGTCACTGTATAAAGTTACATTCATGGAAGTACCTCCCATTTTCTGTTAATCTCAAAATGCTCTGCCTGATTCTGAGCCTTCTGTGTGATAGCATTATCATATCCCATGATCTTCAAGAGTGCAATGGCATTTCTCGTGGTAGCCGGTCCCATCTGCAAACGATACGGGAATACGATATCGCCACCCTCTACTTTTTCTTCAAAATGCATATTGTCATAATAATGCCTTAAGATTTCTGTCAGTTCCAGGTCATGTGTAGCAGCAAAGCAAAATCCTTTACTCTCTGCTAACTGTTGTAAAATAATACCGGATGCCGCAATACGTTCTGTGGTATTCGTACCACGCAGTACTTCATCCACAAAAGAAAGTACCGGTGCATTCTCTTCTTTTGCTGCATCCAAAATACGTTTAATCGCTTTTATTTCCGTCATATAATAACTATCACCTTCAAAAATATTATCCTTTAAGGTGATGGACGAAAATACACGGAAATAATCTGCCTTATAGCTGTCTGCACAAACTGTATGGATACTCTGCGCTAAAATAGCATTGACTGCTACTGTTTTTAAGAACGTAGACTTACCAGATGCATTGGAACCGGTAATCAACACGCTCCGTTTTATCTTCACATCATTTTTTACCGGATCACTTAACAGAGGATGGTACAAAGCATATGCCTCATAGCTATCCTTCTGATACGTTGGAAGACAATAAGTTCCCAAATATGTTCTATATTCTCCTACACTCAATGCCACATCCAGTTTTCCAATCAATGTCAGCATCTCATTAATTTCATTACGATATTTGTTAACTTCCTTTAACATGGAATTAAACTTGATAATATCCAAATGTAAAAACATACGAATATAATCCAGTCCCATTTCCATCATATCCCCATTCATCCTTCCCGGTGACATAATTAAATAGGAGAAGCGGGTGAACCGGTCAAATTTATGGTACAGCTTTTCTAACTGCTCTACTTCCTCTTTGATGATATCATGATTGCATTTTTTAATTTCCTCAATCTCATGCAAAATACGGAAAATATATCGGAAAGAAGTAATATAGGGATCAATCTCTGCTTTTCCCTTAAAATAAGTTACTAAATTATAAAGAAGCACAATAAAAATACATGTTAGTCCCCAGCCAATCTGAATGAAGCATAAAATAATGGCAAATACAAATGCTATAATGCCAAACAAATCCTTTGTACTGCTTCTTTTTCCTAATGTGTCCAGATTTTCCAAATAATCATAAATACTGTACTTTCCTGTATATCCCATTTTATGAAGAATGAGCTGAAGCTGCAAACGTTCCTTTGGATGCGTTCTGTAATATTCTGTTTTGTCCTCAAACTCCGTCCAATTTTGTTCTTTAACATAGGGACTACGGAGCAGATAATATAAATATTCATCTCCGGCAGAGGTCTTACAATAATTCATCTGCCGATAAATATCATCCATATTCAAGTCATTCCATGTAATATCATCAAGGGAATCCTCTGCTTTATGATGTCTGTAATAACCATCCAGATTCGCAAATCCTTCGGGGCTATATTCCCTTTTATTAGCAAAACCATATTCTTTCTGTAATTTTTCCCGATACTGCTTCTGGGCATTTTTTTCATTCATCATTCCGCTGATAAAAAACACCAGAATAACTATCGCTGCTATTGCAATAAATCCAAAAAATTCTACCACGTTTACACCTTTCTTTTACTATATTCTTATTTTGACCTTTTAAATGAGGTAAAAAGGACGGAACAGCCTGTCCCGCCCTCTTTCGTATCATTTTTAATTTATATTTTATTAGGATGTTTGTTTTTAGCAGTCTTTCAAACGTTCCTTAATTGCGTTACATTCTGCATATAATTTTTCCACATCATCACAGCAGTTAAACTTGCCGTTTTCATAAAGAATCTTACCATTAATCATTGTCATCTTTACATTCATCTTGCTGCCGCTGTATACGATGTTTTTACAGATATTATGAAGTGGCTGCATGTTTGGCTGATGAAGGTCAATCATAATCATATCTGCCAGTTTCCCCTCTGCAAGTACATCACAATCATTCAATTCCATACCAATAGCACCATTTACAGTTGCCATTTTTAAAACTTCCATAGCCGGCACTGCACTTGGATCATTATCACGCAATTTTGCAAGTGCTGTAATTAAAAACATTTCACGGAACATATCTAAACAGTTATTGCTGGATGCGCCGTCGGTTCCAATGGATACCGGAATGCCTTTTTCTAAATACTTGGAAATCGGTGCAATACCACTTGCTAATTTTGCATTGGAAGCAGGGTTGGAAGCCACATGGATATTATGACGTTTTAAAATCTCCATATCTTCATTCGTTGTATGCACACCATGATAAATGGTACCGCCAAAATCAAACAAACCAAGCTGCTCAAATAATGCCGGTGGTGTAATGCCGTATCTTTCTACACACTCGTCCACTTCTGCTTTTGTCTCAGACATATGCACATATAAAGGTGCTTTGTATTTGTGAAGCAATTCGGAAGCTTCTTCTAATAATTCTTTCGAGCAGGTATATTCTGCATGAAGACCCATTTTATAACTTACCAGATCATATTTACCGTTCAAGTTATTATAGCGTTCTTCCATCACGCTCATTGCTGGCCCGAATTTATTCAAACCGCTGACAAGTACACAACGCATCCCCATTTCTGCGCAGGCATCAGCAATGGTTTCCGGTGTTAAATACATATCTGCGATAGCCGTTACACCAGTTGTCAGATATTCTAAAATCGCAAGTTTAGTCAGCGTATAGCAGTCTTCCCCTGTCATCTTTGCTTCTCTAGGGAAAATCATGGTATTTAACCAATCCTGTAAATTCAAATCATCTGCCAAAGAACGGAATACCGTCATTGCAGAATGAGTGTGGGCATTCTTAAAGCCGGGCATTAATACATTGCCTTCGCAGTCCACTTCTCTATCCCATGACAAAACAGTTGGTGCATTATCACTTGTACCAACGTAGGCAATTTTATTGTCCTGTACCCATACTTCACCTTCAAATAATTCTTCGCTATCCTTCATCGTAAGGACTCTGGCATTATAAAAACGAATGTTCATCTCTGATTCCCTTTCTGTATATAACATATTACAAATTCATTTCCAAAACCGTTTTTATCCCAACCGGCTCACAACCTCTGTCACTAATTTTTTAAACTTCGGTGCTGCATCAGCGGCTGCCTGCTGTACTTCTTCGTGTGTAAGCGGGTTGTCCGTCATACCAGCCGCTAAATTACATACGCAGGAAATACCACAAATCTTCATTCCCATATGATTTGCCGCAATTGCTTCCACTACTGTGGACATACCAACCGCATCCACATCTAATTTGTGTAATAACTGAATCTCAGCCGGTGACTCAAAAGATGGTCCTGTCAACTGTGCATAAATACCTTCCTGTAACTTAATTCCTTCCTTGGTTGCTACATCTCGAATAATATCCTGAATTTCCACATCATATACATGCGTCATATCCGGGAAACGAGTTCCCAATTCATCAATATTGGCTCCGATCAGCGGATTCGGTGCCCACAAGGAAATATGGTCTGTTAACATCATAAAATCGCCCGCTGTGAATGATGGATTAATTCCACCAGAAGCATTTGTCAAAAACAAGGTATCTGCTCCCATCAATTTCATAAGTCTAGTAGGAAGCACAACATCCGAAATCGGATATCCTTCATAATAATGTACACGACCCTTCATACATACTACCGGTACATCCTTCACATAACCAAATATAAATTTTCCTGCATGTCCTGGAACCGTTGATACCGGGAACCCTTCTATATCATGGTAATCCACTTCCGCTACTACCTGAATATCATTTGCATAATCACCAAGACCGGAACCTAATACAATTGCTACCTTCGGTACAAAGTCTGTTTTCTCTCTTACGCTCTTTAAGCATCTCTGCAATTTTTCATATACTGGATTCATATGCACTGCTCCTTTTATTTTTTAATTCTGGTACCATTCTCATTCTATACACAACCCGTAAGCCCATTGGTTTTTCACCTGTATAAAAACAATTAAAAAAACTTGTACCAATTTTTAACATAATGAAATTATATCAGACAATGGTTGGTTATAAAAGTGAAAATTCTATAACATCATCTTTTCTCGCTTCTTATCCCCTATAATATTTATCCATTTCTTTATCAAACTGAGATATGTATTCCTCATCTTGGCGAACTCTAAAAATGTTATATTCACTATTTACCTTTTCTATTGCTTTTTCATGGGATATTTTTCCCTTTCCATCAAGTACAAGACGTCTATTATTCTCCAAAAACTGATCTGTTTGTGTAAGCCAATCTTGCATACTCATTAATATTTCATCTTCTGCCATAAGTTCAGCATAATCAATGAACATAGTCACTAATCTATTAAGCTTACTTAACTCTTTTTCATTCAAATAATTTTTAGCAACCATTATGTCCCTTTTTAAGATTTTTCCATTTGGAGCATCCTTCCACGTTGTAAGCCCCATAGTCGGCAATTCAGCATTCGCTCTTTCATATATTAATTCTGCCGCTGTTTTTCCTGTAACCGCAAAATGTAATTTATTTTGTACAAACGCATAAAATGCTTTTGTTGTTTCACTATTTTTATCATAATCATAACTGCATTGTTCAAATACATCTGCAATCTTCTGATAAGCCCTTCTCTCACTAGCACGAATCTCTCTGATTTTTTCTAGTAATTCATCAAAATAATCCTTACCAAATGGTTTCCCATTTTTTAACATAACATCATTTATCACAAACCCTTTAGTAATATATTCCTTTAATGTCTTTGTCGCCCATTGCCTAAATCGTGTCGCTTTTTTAGAATTCACACGATATCCCACTGCTATAATGGCATCTAAATTATAGAATTCCGGTTCTCTTCTAACTTGACGCGCACCTTCTTGCTGAACTATTTCCATTTTGGAAACAGTTGACTCTCGATCCAATTCCCCTTCATCAAATATATTTGTCAAATGCTTTGATATCGCTGGTACATTTACATCAAACAATTCTGCCATAGCTTTTTGTGTCAACCAAAATGTTTCGTCTTCATATATAACATTAATGCAAATATTAGCATCATCAAGTTGGTAAAGTATAATCTCATGTTGCTTAGATTCCATATTTATCCTCCATATACAATCAACCTTATTGCAATATCATTTTGAGATTTTATTCTTTAGATGTATTATACTATATATATCAATTCAACTCAATAAGCAGTTCGTACATACATTCGATTTTATATTCATAATATAATCTCATGATTCATTTTTCCCAACAGAAAAGTTTATTCTCCTTGATATATTTTTAATCTTATTCTAGTAATTCACTATCCTTGTACAGTAAATCTTTCTCCTACATATGCCTACGGGGTATATAGCACTTTTCAAATGCTACATACCCCGTAATTGTTTCTACACTCCCTATTTTTTTCACATCAATTCCAAAAACCGCAAAAGTGGCTTTATCATATATCCCATACACAGTCTTCTAAATAATAATACAAATAAACCCGCCTGTGGAATCGTTTACAATCTTCTGCATGGTTTCCTGTAAGCGTTGCTGGCTGTCTTCGCCAATCATGGCAATCTTGCTGGAAATGCCATCGTAAACAAGCTGTTCAACAGTTTTGCCAAAGATGTTGGTGTCCCAAATACTGTTATTGTCATCCCTTGACTGACCGATGTAAGTAATCAGGTCTTTTGCCTGCTGTTCACTGCCAACAATTGGAGCAATTTCCGTGATGACATTCGCACGGATAAAATGAACGGACGGGCTGACTGCCTTGATTTTCACGCCATATTTAGAACCATGCTTGATGATTTCCGGTGTGTCCAATTCAATCTCGGTACGCTCCGGTGTGACCACACCATATCCAGTATGACGTACAGATTCCATTGCATTTAACACCTTCTTATATTCCTTCTGCATGGATGCATACTCTTTGAGTAACTGAAGCAGATCATATTCATTCTTAATCTCACTTCCAATCCACTCACTGAGCATCTGATAATAGCAGGAATCCTCCAGGTTCAAAAGGACACGCACAACTCCATCTTCCATTCCAATGTGTTCAGTCACACAATGTTTTACCTGCTCATTATCCATTTTGAATGGGTGTTCGATTACATCCCTCATGCAGCGGATGTCTTTTGTCAAATTACGGACACTGTCCAGCAATCCTGCTTTAAATGGATGGGTGTTTTCTAACATTTCGACCCATTTAGGCATATAGAATTCCATTACAGATACCGGAAATTCATACAGAAGATTTTCTAATATCAACTGAATATCTTCCTTTTTCATCTGCTGACAATTCATTGGCATTGCGGACACACCATAGGATGATCTGATATTTTCTGCAATGCGGTTCGCTTCTTCCGAATATGGTTTTGCAGAATTCACCAAAACAATAAATGGTTTATGCAAAGAAATCAATTCTTCAATAGTTGACTTTTCTGCCGCTTCATATGCACTTCGGTCAAGATCTGTTACGCTGCCATCCGTAGTCACTACAACACCAACTGTAGAGTGTTCCTTGATAACTTTTCGCGTTCCTACTTCTGCGGCCTTTACAAAGGGAATTTCCTCTTCAAACCAAGGTGTTTTTACCATACGGGGCATATCATCTTCCATATGACCGGATGCACCATCCACCATATAACCAACACAATCCACCATGCGTAAGTTTACTGACACATCCTCTGCTAATTTGATATTAGCCGCATTTTTCGGAATAAATTTGGGTTCTGTAGTAGTAATAGTCCTTCCTGTTCCACTCTGGGGCAGTTCATCCTGTAAACGTACCTTTTCCGGTGAATCTTCCATATTTGGAAGTACCATCAAATCCATAAAACGTTTGATAAACGTCGATTTACCTGTGCGTACAGGTCCTACTACCCCAACGAAAATTTCTCCTTTGCATCGGTTTTGAATATCTTTGTATAAATCAAACTCTGTCATTCTTTTATTGTCCATAAAAAAACCCCTTCCATACTTATCTAAATGTATGCAAGGGATTTTTTCATTATGACTATTCTTATTTACAGAAATTTTGTTTCAAAATAATACCACATGATAAAGCTCATCCATTACTCTTCAATGGATCTTCTTCTATGAACGGTAACTGTTTCATCTAAACACTGAAAAATATCATCCACTTTTTCCTTCTTCATCTTTGGAGTCACTAAACTTACAACCGGAACAATAATCATTCCTGCAATCATCGCAACTGCACCTGCATTGATTGGAGAAGCGATGAATTTAAAGAACATATTCAGTACTGTTAAAAGTACACCACATGCAAAACTTGCCCATACAGCAGCTTTCGTAACACCCTTCCAGTATAAACCATACATAAATGGTGCAAGGAATGCTCCGGCAAGTGCCCCCCATGAAATACCCATGAGCTGCGCAATAAAGGTTGGCGGATCCAAAGCAATCACAACGCTGATTACAATAAAGAATACCAACATGATACGCATACAGAGAAGCTGCTTCTTTTCATCCATTTCCTTTACAATATTACCTTTGATTAAATCAAGCGTTAATGTAGAACTTGATGTCAGTACCAGTGATGATAAGGTTGACATAGAAGCTGATAATACCAGTACGATTACAATACCAACTAACATATCCGGAAGTGTAGAAAGCATACTAGGTACAATCGCATCATAGATAATGCTTCCATCTTCTTTATAAATCGCTGGGGAATCAAACAAACGTCCAAAACCACCCAGGAAATAACAACCACCAGAAACAACAATCGCAAAGAATGTAGAAATAATCGTTCCTGATTTAATCGATTTCTCATCTTTGATTGCATAGAATTTATGTACCATCTGTGGAAGTCCCCATGTTCCAAGGGATGTTAGTATTACTACACCAATCAGATTTGGCAGATCCGGACCAAAAAAGGAAGCAAAAACGCCCTGCTGTCCCATTGTAAGCGGCACATCGCTTTCCAATTTAGAAAGTTCGATCACGGCATTGTAAAAACCGCCCTGTCCATTGAGCACAGCCATAATAACTGCCACAATACCAAATAACATGATAATCCCCTGAATAAAATCGTTGATTGCCGTAGCCATATATCCGCCTAATACGACATAAACACCAGTCAAAGCCGCCATGGCAATAACACAGACAGAATATGGAATATCAAATGCCATACCAAACAATCTGGACAAACCATTATATACAGATGCTGTATAAGGAATCAGGAAAATAAAAGAAATGGCACTTGCTGCAATTCGAAGCGCATTGGAGTCATAACGCTTTCCAAAATAATCCGGCATGGTTGCTGCGGATAAATGTTTTGTCATAACTCTCGTTCTTCTACCCAAAATTACCCACGCAAGCAAAGAACCAATGATCGCATTACCAATACCAATCCATGTAGCAGAAAGACCATATTTATAACCAAACTGTCCCGCATATCCAACAAATACAACGGCGGAAAAATAAGATGTACCATAGGCAAAAGCTGTCAGCCACGGACCCACAGAACGGCCGCCTAATACGAAATCGTTCACATTAGTTGCATGCTTTCTGGAATATAAGCCAACACCTATCATAATGGCAAAAAATACCAGAAGGAAAATCATTTTTGTTACCACTTGTAGTTACCTCCAATTATATATAATCTTTCACACATTTGCTTCGCTTTAAAGCGTTGCGCTTTAAACCGTTACACTTTAAAGTCCTAAAGCATTTTCTATTATATAAAACCCTTACTAAAATTGCAAGGGTTTTATATAGTAACTATAATTTATTATCTCATAACAGAATGACATTACCTTAAAACTTCTAATTCATATGCAGTAATTTTTTCGCATTTCCTGAAAGAATATCTTCTATCTTATTCTGCCCAATCGGCATATTCCGTACAATCTCCACTGCTTTTGCAGCATCACTCCACGGAGAATCCGTTGCAAAAAGCACTTTTTCAGAGCCATGCTTTTTCAGTATCTCTAAAAATAGTTCCTGCTCAATGTAATCAAATGTAAAAGACGTGTCAAAATACACATGCTCTCCAGCCAAAAGTTCATACACATCTTCCCACTGTTTCCAGCCACCAAGATGTGCCAAAATCAGTTTCTTAGGTTTAAGTGTATCCAGTACCTTTCTGGCTTTATCCGGCGGGCAATGCACCGGATTGGGCAAACCGATATCAACACCGGCATGTACCATAATCATCAAATCAAGCGAATCTGCGTATTCTATAATCTTCATATAACGTGGATCATCAATCATGACTCCCTGATAATCCGGATGCAGCTTAATACCTGGAAGTCCCAGCGCTTTAATGCGGTCAAGTTCTGCCTTATAATCATCACTATCTGGATGGATACCACCAAAAGAAATCAACTTCCCTTTGTATTTTTCGTTTACCTCTGCCGCAAACCGATTTACTGACTCAAACTGGGAAGGCTTGGTCACCACAGGCAGAATCACAGATAAATCCACCTTGTTTTTTTTCATGGAATCCAATAGTCCATTCAGTGTTCCATCCGTTGCTGCCGTAATACCGGAAGCATTTTCTAAATGTTCTATACTTCTTGCCGCAATCTTATCTGGAAATATGTGTGTGTGAAAATCAATTACCATAAGTTATCTCCTAAGCAGTAAGAAGAATGTCCGAATGGGACATTCTTCTTACATAATACTGCAATTATTAATTTTCTAATTCTTTTGCTGAAATCAGTTCTACACCTGTTTCACTTAAAATTTCCGCTGCTTTTTTCAAATCTGCCGTTTTGATTACAATGGACGCATCATCAGAACCAGTTG
This sequence comes from uncultured Lachnospiraceae bacterium, assembly GCA_964531805.1. Classification (GTDB taxonomy): domain Bacteria; phylum Bacillota; class Clostridia; order Lachnospirales; family Lachnospiraceae; genus RGIG8767. The sequence continues at coordinate 12,108 of CAZHGE010000015.1, read as the reverse complement.
CTAACGCATACATATAGTCAATATTAATACCGGCTTTGCAGATTTCTGCTAATAATACCTGTAACTGTCCTACTTGATGAGCCAGTTTCACAGCTAATACTTCTGTCAGCATAGCAGTAAATCCAGCTTCTTTTAATACTGCTTTTCCTTTAGCCGGATCAGATACAATCATTCTAAGGAGACCATAATCACTGGAATCTGCAAGGGATAACGATACAATATTGATATCATTACTCTTTAATGTTGCCAAAACTTCGTCTAAACGTCCTTCTCTATTTTCAATAAAAACGGATAGTTGATTTACAAACATAACACTTACTCCTTTCGTACTATACTAATTTACGTTTATCAATGACACGAACTGCTTTACCCATGCTTCTTTCGATTGTCTTAGGCTCAACCAGTTTTACCTTAACGGCAAGACCAATTGCCTGCTGAATCGCATGCGCAATCTTCTTTGTCAGATTTTCTAATTCACTGATTTTATCGGAGAAGAAGATTTCATCCACTTCTACCTGAACTTCCAATGTGTCCAGATTATTTACACGATCTACAATCATCATATAGTAAGGAGCTGTTTCTCCAAGTTCTAAGAGTGCTGCTTCTACCTGTGAAGGGAATACATTTACGCCACGGATGATAAGCATATCATCAGAACGGCCTTTGAATCGGCTGATTCTTGCAAGAGTACGTCCACATTCACATTTATCATAACTGATACTTGTTAAATCCTTTGTACGATAACGAATCAGTGGAATACCTTCTTTGGTTAATGTGGTAAATACGAGTTCTCCTGTCTCACCCTCTGCTACAGGTTCAAATGTCTTAGGATCAATAATTTCCGGTAAGAAATGATCTTCATAGACATGTAAGCCTTTATGATAAATACAGTCACAAGCAACACCCGGTCCCATGACTTCAGATAATCCATAAATATCAAATGCATTGATATGAAGTTTTTCTTCAATCTGTAAACGCATCTGCTCCGTCCATGGTTCCGCACCGCAGATAGCAGCTTTTAATTTGATTTTGTCCAAATCACCATCTGCTTCTAATGTTTCTGCAATATGTAACAAATAAGAAGGTGTACATGCAATTGCTGTGGCACCAAAATCCTTCATCATGGTAGTTAATTTCTTTGTATTACCAGTTGACATTGGAACTACTGTCGCACCAAGATGCTCCGCACCATAATGTGCACCAAGACCACCAGTAAACAAACCGTATCCATAGGCTATCTGAATAACATCATCACGAGTAAGGCCTGCCTGAGAAAAAGCTCTTGCCACACATTCAGACCAAATTTCAATATCTCTTCTTGTATAACCTACAACAGTTGCTTTTCCTGTTGTTCCACTGGATGCGTGTACTCGAACAATCTGAGACATAGGTGCCGCAAAGAGTCCAAACGGATAGGTATCTCTTAAATCATCCTTTGTTGTAAAAGGAAGTTTAGTAATATCTTCAATTCCTCTGATATCACCCGGTTCAATCCCTACTGCCTGCATCTTCTTGCGGTAATACTCTACATTATGATAGACTCTGTCTACCAGTTTTACGAGTCGCTTGCTCTGCAGATTCTGTAGTTCGTCACGGCTCATACATTCCTTTGCTTCGTTCCAAATCATCTTGGTAACCTCCCGTTTTGTAATATTCCAAACAGGGATATAGTCTCCACCACATCCCTGTTCATAAATTCAAAAATATTTAACCTTCAAATCCAAGTAAGAATGCTTTTTTATTAATCTCTACTGTCTTTGGAGGTACTGTTTTTTCAATCACATCAAGCCATGCTTCTCTTGAAAAATCCATGTGCTTTGCAGCAACACCAAGAACGATGATGTTAAACACCTTGGAATTGCCAAGTTTTAATGCCTCTTCCATTGCATTTACTTTATAAACACTGTATTCTTTCGAAAGATTTTCAATAATATTTTCCGGATACTGTGCAGCACCTGTTACAACAGGCATTGGATCAATACGCTGATCATTTACTACAATTGCTCCATCTTTTTTCAAAAAATGAGCATAGCGGAGTGCTTCCAATTTTTCGAAAGCAATTAATACATCTGCCTGACCTTCTTCTACGATTGGCTCTGCTACTTTTTCACCATAGCGTACAAATGTAACAACGCTTCCTCCACGCTGTGCCATACCATGCACCTCGGAAAGTTTTACGTCATAGCCTGCTGCTACTGTAATACCGCCTAAAATACGGCTGGTAAGAAGTGTACCCTGACCGCCTACACCAACAATCATAATATTTTTTGTATTATTTGCCATGATTACACCTCCACATCCTGAATAGCATCAAATTTACAGATTCCCTTACAGAGACCACATCCATTACACATGGTCTGGTCAATGGAAATCGTTCCGTCTTCATTCTTAGTAAGTGCCGGACATCCTGGTTTTAAACACATGCCGCACTTCTTACATTTTTCAGGAACAGGAACACATTTCGTTGTAAATTTGTTGCCTTTTAACAGAACACAAGGAGATTTTGTGATAATAACAGATACTTCATCCTTGGCTGTCTCTTCTTTTAAGATTCGTTCTAATTCTGCAGTATCAAATGCATTCACTTCTACTACATTTTTGATACCCAATGCTTTACACAACTGATAAATATTGATTGCCGGAACAGTCTCTCCCATCAATGTTTTTCCAGTTGCTGCATGATCCTGATGACCAGTCATACCCGTTGTAGAATTATCCAAAATCATAACGGTACCAGTACCCTGATTATATACCATGTTCATCAAAGAATTTACACCTGTATGCATAAAGGTTGAATCACCAATTACTGCTACCCAGTTTTTAATGTAATCCTTTCCTTTTGCTTTTTCCATACCATGTAAGGAAGAAATACTTGCTCCCATACAAATGGTGGTGTCTACAACGCTAAGTGGCGCAACAGCACCCAGTGTATAACATCCAATATCACCGGCTGCATGAATCTTTAATTTGTTAAGCACAGAATATACGCTTCTGTGAGGACAGCCTGGGCAAAGAATTGGCGGACGTGCCGGCACCTGCGCTGCCGCATTAATTGATACTTCTTCATTTAAAACGGCCTTGCGAATCATATTGGCAGAATATTCGCCCTGTACTGTAAAGATTTCCTTACCAATACATTTAATTCCCCAAGACTTAATCTGTTCTTCAAAAACAGGCTCTAATTCTTCAAAAATGTATAAGGTATCTACCTTAGAAGCAAATTCTTCAATCAGTTTTCTTGGCAGTGGATGAACCAAACCAAGTTTTAAAACACTGGCATTTGGACAAGCTTCTTTTACATACTGGTAAGCAATACCACTTGTAATGAAACCAATTTTGGTATCATTCATTTCTACACGGTTAATTGGCATCTCACATGCGTCTGCAGCCATATCCTTTAATCTCTGCTCTACATAAAGATGTCTGCCCTTTGCCATACCCGGCATCATAACGAATTTAGCAATATTACGTTCATATGTAACATCTACCGGCTCACATCTTTCTTCTAATGTAACCGGTCCCTGAGAATGTGCTAAACGTGTCGTTGTACGCACAATTACAGGTGTATCGTATTTTTCAGAAAGGTCAAAAGCATATTTCATAAAATCTTTTGCTTCCTGAGAATCCGACGGTTCTAATACAGGCACCATTGCTGCTCTTGCCACACATCTGGTATCCTGCTCATTCTGAGAAGAATATAATCCCGGATCATCTGCTGCTACTAATACAAGACCACCATTTACACCACAGTAAGAAACCGTGTAAAGTGGATCACTTGCCACATTAACACCAACATGCTTCATAGAAGCCATTGCACGCACACCACTGATGGATGCACCAATTGCCACTTCCATAGCTACCTTTTCATTTGGAGACCATTCTGCATAAATCTCCGGATAATTCACAATATTTTCACTAATTTCGGTACTTGGTGTTCCCGGATATGCTGCTGATACCTTTACACCTGCTTCATAAGCACCTCTGGCAATTGCTTCATTGCCTAACATAATCTTTGTTTCACTCATTTAACAAATCACCTTTCATTAACTTAAATTCTGATCTGCGATCAGCTTATTTGCACCATACATTTCACGAAGTTTTGGCTTCTCAATTTTACCCGTAGGATTACGTGGAATATCTGCAAAAAAGATCTTACGTGGACGTTTATAACGCGGAAGTTTCAGACAGTAGTCGTTCATCTCTTCTTCTGTCATAATTACGCCTTCTTTTAATTCAATAATTGCCGCAGCAATTTCACCGAGGCGTTTATCTGCAAGACCAATAACGGCAACATCATGTACCTTATCATTCGTACGGATAAAATCTTCAATCTGAACCGGATACAGGTTCTCACCACCACTAATGATAACGTCCTTTTTACGGTCTACTAAGAAGATAAAGCCATCTTCATCTTCCTGTGCCATATCTCCGGTAAATAACCATCCGTCTCCCAATACTTCATTCGTTGCTTTTTCATCATGATAATAACAGGTCATAACGCCAGGACCTTTAACCGCAAGTTCTCCGACTTCCCCTTTTGCAACAGTATTACGGTTTTCATCCACAATCTTAATTTCCCAGCCATATCCAGCCTTACCGATTGCGCCAACCTTATGAATATTCTCCACACCTAAATGTACACAGCCTGGTCCAATGGATTCGGAAAGACCATAATTAGTATCGTAAGCATGATTTGGGAAAATACTCTTCCATTTTTTGATCAAACTCTGTGGTACCGGCTGAGCGCCAATGTGCATCAGTCTCCACTGTTTCAACTCATAGTCAGAAAGATTTACTTTGCCGCTCTCAATGGCTTCAATAATTTCCTGAGCCCACGGAACCAGCAACCATACAATCGTACATTTCTCTTTTGAAACTGCATCCAGAATGAATTCCGGTTTCGTTCCTTTTAGCAAAACAGCTTTGCTGCCGGATAATAAACTTCCAAACCAGTGCATCTTGGCACCAGTATGATACAATGGCGGAATACATAAAAATACGTCTTCTCTTGTTTGTCCATGATGATTCTGTTCTACCTTACAAGAATGCATCAAACTTCTATGTTTATGTAAAATTGCTTTCGGAAATCCTGTTGTTCCGGATGAAAAATAAATTGCTGCATCATCATCATCGGACAAAATCATAGTCGGTGCCTGACTGGAACAGTTTGCAGATAATGAATTATAATCATCTGCAAATCCCGGACACCCCTCTCCTACATAAATCAAAAGTCTTCCTTTACTGATACGATCAGCAATTTCTTCGACACGACCGATAAAAGGATTGCTGAATACCAATACATCTGCTTCTGCTAAATTCACACAGTATTCAATTTCATCTGCCGAATAACGAAAATTAAGTGGTACTGCTAAAGCACCTGTTTTTAAAATACCAAAATAGATTGGGAGCCACTCTAAACCATTCATCATCAGAATAGCAACTTTGTCTCCCTTTCTGATTCCTCTTTGAATCAATAAATTAGCAAAACGATTTGCTTTTTCATTAAATACGCTCCAAGTAATCTCCCGGCGGTAACTGGTCTTAGAACTTGGCTCGATTAATTCGTATTCCTTCCAGGTAACTCTTCTATCCTCTTTAATTTCCGGATTGATTTCAACCAAACAGATATCATTCGGATATTCCCTGGCATTTTTTTCCAACAGTTCGGTAATTGGCATAACTTTTTCCTTCCAAATCTCATATTGTGCAATTCGTCCATTTAACGCTTTACACTGTTAAAATCCATTATAGCATTTGTTCAAATGCTGGTCAATCAAAAAGAACTGCCGCTTCTGCGACAGTTCTTAAAAATGTTTCTCTTATCTTATTCAATTACTAATTCATCCCAGTTATCATCCGGAACTAAAGCAATATATGTCTTACCTGTATTGATTGTAATCTCATTACCATCCGCATCATAGTAACGTGTAGGTTCTGTTGCACTTGGTTTAATCCATGTAACAGGAATTGCCTTACCATTTGTTACATAATATCCAGGTGTAGGATTACCAACGATACAGTTAAAAATCATGTAACCGTTTTCATCATACTGATGGAATGTACAACTCTGGATTAATAAGTTTTCGAATGATAACTGTTCGTTTGTCTTTCCATCTAAATGAGCAGAACCATATTCGAAATAATCATATACGCCTTCTTCTTCATCATATGTTAAGTAAGAACCATTGTTCTGGAATGGAAGCTTAACTGTATTTGCATCAATAGAATCTGCCTTTTCCCCTAAGTCTACAGGATTAGCCTTTGGTGCAAAATTATAATGAGGTCCTGCATAATATTCATTGTATTCAGTATCTACATTAGAATTACTAAATGCCTTCTCTAAATCACCTGGCATAATGTATTCTGTAAATTCTCTTGCTTTTCCATTGTCCACACGTGAAAAAATACCTGAAAAATGGTCTGCATATGGTTCTGCAAAGTATGGATCAATATAGAATGGACCACCATCATGGCAAAGAACTGCATTCCATTCTGCCGCAAGTAAAATATTGGTAGGTCTTACGGAACGAATACTTCCTAACTGTTCAATGCTGCCCCAGTCTTTCACAAGTGCCATCATACGAGTAATACGTCCATTTGCAGTACTGTTCATCATTTCATAAACAATATCAGCATCATTAAGACCAAAATGAGGTAATGCTCTCTTATCATTATCAACCATAGCTGCAATCGGTCTTTGATTCTTTAAACTTTCATCAATTGGTAAGTTTGTAAGTTCACTGAAGTACATTCCTTCCGGAAGTTCATCTTCCAAAGCAACTTCTTCTGTAGTTGTTTCTTCTACTGTAGTTTCCTCCTGTGCAATCGGGATTTCTTCTACTGTAGCAGTTACTGTTTCTTCTTTGTCTCCACAAGCACATAATACGGCTGACATAGCCAGTGCTGCGAGAACGAAAAGTGATTTTCTCTTCATTATTATGTCCTTCCTATTGTAATTCCTCTGTATACGCAAAATCACTCTCTGATTTTGCCACAACATTGATAGTATACAAAATATTTTCATCTTGTACAAGCAAAATATCTCAAATTTCTAAATATTGGGAGAATCTTAAGAATTTACCCTCTTCACTTTTTCTCCTTCTTTTTGGCAATCTTGCAAACTGACAATCCTGAAATCGTTCCAACCGTAATTCCAACCAGTACATCGCTTAAATAATGTACCCCCACATAAACTCTGGAAAGCGCCATTATCAGTCCAGCTGTCAGAATGCCATATTTCGATTTTTTCTTTTCGAACAATTTAAAAAACACAATGGCACTGGCAAGACTGTTAGCAGCATGTCCGGATGGAAAAGAAGAATCCGGTTGTCTCTCAATCAATATTTTTAACTCATTTAAAACCTCATAAGGTCTGTCACGGTCTACCAGATTTTTAATAATCATATTATTGATCAAAAAACAAAGAGCAATGGAAATAAGTGATAGTTTTCCCGCTTTACGTGTATCTTTGTTGATCATTAATACCAGCGAAACAACAATCCACAAGAGTCCATAGTCTCCTAACCGCGTCAATGTCTGAATAAATGGCGTAATTTTATCGGAACGGATATTTTCCTGTACCCATAAAAGTATGCTCTCATCTATTGCCTGTAACTCCGTCATCCATTTACCCTTTCTATATCCATATTATTATGGATACATGTATGTTCTACATTCAAAGAGACTATTTTAATACTACCTTCTTGTAAGTTTTCTTACCTCTTCTTACGACAATACCATCCCCTGAAAGCTGGTCTGCTGTGTACATAGCTTTAATATCTGTTACCTTTTCATCCGCTGCTGTAACACCACCCTGTTCCACTGCACGTCTTGCTTCATTACGGGATGCACAAAGACCGCCCTTTACAAGAAGGGATAAAATATCGATTGCACCATCCTGCAAATCATCCGCAGATAATTCTACGCTTGGCATATCTGCAAGATTGCCACCGCCGCCAAATAACTGCTTGCTGGCACTTCTTGCTTTATCTGCTTCTTCATCACCATGAACTAATTTTGTTAATTCGAATGCAAGGATATCCTTTGCTTCATTTAACTGACTGCCTTCCCAGTCATTCATTTTATCGATTTCTTCTACAGGGAGGAATGTAAGCATACGAATACATTTCAAAACATCGGCATCTGCCACATTTCTCCAGTACTGGTAAAATTCGAAAGGTGAAGTCTTGTTTGGATCAAGCCATACCGCACCCTTCTGTGTCTTACCCATCTTCTTACCTTCTGAGTTGAGAAGAAGTGTAATGGTCATCGCATGTGCATCTTTACCTAATTTACGACGGATAAGTTCGGTACCGCCAAGCATATTGCTCCACTGGTCATCACCGCCAAACTGCATATTACAACCATAATCCTGGAACAATTTATAGAAGTCATAACTCTGCATTATCATATAGTTAAATTCAAGGAAACTTAAGCCCTTTTCCATTCTCTGCTTATAACATTCTGCCGTTAACATTCTGTTTACGCTAAAATGAGCACCAACTTCACGAAGTACATCGACATAATTTAAATCCATTAACCAATCCGCATTGTTAACCATGATTGCTTTATCTTCTGAAAAATCAATAAAACGGCTCATCTGCTTTTTGAAGCAGTCACAGTTATGCTGAATTGTTTCCGGAGTCATCATAGAACGCATATCCGTTCTTCCGGAAGGGTCACCAATCATAGCGGTACCACCACCGATAAGTACAATCGGTTTATTACCGGCTTCCTGTAATCTCTTCATTAAGCAAAGCGCCATAAAATGCCCTACATGAAGACTGTCCGCAGTTGGGTCAAAACCAATATAAAAAGTTGCCTTACCTTCATTAATCATATTACGGATTTCTTCTTCATTTGTTACCTGTGCAAGCAATCCTCTTGCCTGAAGCTCTTCATAAATTTTCATAGTCGCATCCTCCTCAAACTTTCCTTTTTATCCTAAACTATTTTTTAATTTTGTCAATATACCGTTCGTTTACTTATTTACCATTAACTTAGTCATGGCTTCGTTCAAACCACCAACTGTAAGATGATACATCGGAATCAATCCTTTAATAGCAGTCTCAGCTTCTCGCCAAGGTGCATGTCCAGGTGCCATCTTTGGATTCATCCAGACAACCTTCTTATAATGACGCTTCACTAATTTAAGCCATTCCCATCCTGGCAAACCGCCATTCGGTCCACGATAATTGCCCGTATCGGAGTACAACTCTTCCGGTGCCATTGCCGCATCTCCTACAATAATTACTTTATAATCGCTGTCCAGATTACGGAACATCCACTCCGTATCAATCCAATCACCATTTTCACATTCCGGTGTATTATATAACTTACTGTAAATGCAATTATGGAAATAATAAGCTTTTACATCTTTATAATGGTTGGATTTGTAAACTGCCTGAAACAATTCATTGATTAACTTCGTATATGGAATCATAGTTCCACCGGAATCCATAAGAAGTAACAACTTAATTGCATTCTTACGAGGTTTTTCCATAACAATCTGTAACATACCGCCATTATTACAAGTCTTATCAATCGTTCCATCTATATCCAGTTCCGTCTTAGGAATATCCAGTTTAGTAGAAAACTGACGCAGTTTACGCAAAGCCTGCATAAACTGACGGTTATCCATAACTCTGTCATCACGAAAATCACGATACTTTTTAGAACCAATTACCGCAAATGCAGACTGATAACCAGTGTTACCACCCACACGTACACCACCAATATTGCCTCCGGTATTACCAAAGGAAGTCTTACCCATGGTTCCAATCCAGTGGGAGCCGCCATTGTGTTCACTATCCTGATCTTTCAGGCGCTGCTTAAACTTTTCTTCCACATCATCCTTATCAATCTTTAAGTCTTCCACACGATTCAGCCACTGCTTTTCCGTCTCCTGAAGCCATTCATTCATCTCCGGCTTATCGAGCCATTTCAGCATATTGGCACCAACCTCCGGTTCCATGGTAGAACCTTTGAAATTGGCTTCAAATACCATATCAAATTTATCAAAATCTGTTTCACTCTTTACCATAATCATTCTGGCAAGATAATAAAACTCTGTCAGTGAACTATTGCACATTCCCTTGTCCAAGGCTTCCTGCAAAGTAATAAACTCACTCATCGTAACTTTAAGTCCACTGGCCCTTAAATCATAGAAAAATTTCGTGAACATATATTTTCCACTACTTCCTATCTATATAATTTATAAGAATCTGCCTTTTTAAGAAAAACTTATCAACCCTTAATAATTCTGTGCCATTTTTTCCTTTACCGTGTTTAAATCTTCATCTTTTTTTACTACAACACCGATAAATGGAAGTTCCTTTTTAATCTTTTCTACCGGAATTCCGCTGATCATCAGTACATTAATCCAGTCAATCAGTTCAGATGTACTTGGTTTTTTACGCACATCCCTCATGGCACGGATATCATAGAATACGTCAAACGCATTCTTAAGAACATTCTCTTCTACATTTGGAAAATGTGTACGCACGATTTCTTCCATAAGCGGTGCTTCCGGAAAATCAATATAGTGAAAAATGCAACGTCTAAGGAAAGCATCCGGTAATTCTTTTTCTGCATTGGATGTAATAATAACAATGGGACGGTGTTTTGCTTTTACCGTTCTCTTAGTCTCATGGATATAAAACTCCATCTGATCCAATTCCCACAATAAATCATTTGGGAATTCCAAATCTGCCTTATCAATCTCATCAATTAGTAAAATCACCTGTTCATCACTTTCAAATGCTTCACCCAATTTACCAAGTTTAATATATTTTGCAATGTCATCCACACCTTCTTCTCCAAACTGACCATCGTACAGTCTCTGAATGGTGTCATACATATAAAGTCCTTCCTGAGCCTTTGTTGTGGATTTGATATTCCAGATCAACAGTTTCTTACCAAGAGATTTTGCCACTGCTTCTGCAAGCATGGTCTTACCGGTTCCCGGTTCTCCCTTTATTAAAAGCGGCTTCTGTAAAGTGATTGCCACATTTACCGCTGTTAAAAGTTCCTGACTGGCAACATATTCATTTGTGCCCTGAAAATCATTTTGTAACTGACTCATGAAAGTTCCTCCGCTTTCTTTTCTTGTAAACTTACTCATTTCATGTTACGATATTCTACATGCAAAAGCAAGAAAAAAGGGGATAAAAACCATGGATAAAATGATTAAAAAAGATGGATTTCATGTTTCACTTGAAATCTTTCCACCAAAAAAAGAAGAAGAATTTAAAGGAGCCTTTGAATTACTTGATAAGCTGGCACTTTTAAAACCGGATTTTATCAGTGTAACATACGGTGCCGGCGGTTCCCGTTCCAAAAAAACAGTGGAAATGGCTTCTTATATTCATAACACGTTACATATTCCAGCCCTCGCCCACTTAACTTGTGTTGGCAATACCAAGCAGGATATTGATACCGTTGTTGCTGACTTAAAAACCGCCGGTATCCACAATGTACTGGCACTTCGTGGTGACCGTCCTGCTTATATGACGGATGAACAGTATAATGCAAGAGAATTTGAACACGCTACTGACATGATTACCTATTTAAAAGATACCACTGATTTCCATATTGCAGGTGCATGCTATCCGGAAAAACATTTTGAAGCGGCATCTTTTAAAGAAGATGTTAAATATTTAAAACAAAAAGTGGATCTTGGCGCAGAAATGCTGATCAGCCAGTTATTCTTTGACAATGAGATGTTCTACCGTTTTGAAGAAATGACTCAGATTGCAGGAATCAACGTCCCTATCTGTGCTGGTATTATGCCAATCACTACTTCTAAACAGTTAGGAACCACGGTCTCACTTTCCGGCTCCTCTGTTCCAAAGAAGTTAGCAGATATCATTGCTACTTATGACGACAACCCGGAAGATATGCGTAAGGCTGGTATTGAATACGCAGTTAATCAGATTTTAGATTTAAAGGCACATGGAGTAAATGATATTCACTTATATTCCATGAATAAAGCTAAAACAACCCGTGAAATTTTCGAAGCAATACGATAATAAGAAAAAGAGTCCTTTCGGACTCTTTCAGACTGTAGACAAAGTCCCGACCTGACCGGTCGGGCTTTTCTATTCCGTG
>CAZHGE010000014.1:0-41694 GCA_964531805.1 uncultured Lachnospiraceae bacterium | reverse complement strand
AGAATGTTTATCACTCGATCATATTTTATCTTGCGTTTAATTTTTCATTCAATCTACTTTTTCACTTTTTATTCCTCCTTTTTGGGAACGCTGCATAAAACCGTTCCCTTATTTTTTCATGGATATTTACACGATTTCATACAGATATGAAAAAGATGTATAAAGAACAGACAATATATGTGATATAGATTGTAGCATATTTTTCCCGCCGCATAAAGGCATTTTTCATTTTCTAACAAAGTGTCTTTTATTTTCCAAAAACAAAAATAAAACAGGTGCAGAACCGTTAAAGTCCCACACCTGTTTTGTCCACCAATGCTTTTTAAGCGTACCAGCATTGGTTTTATAATCTGCTAAGATATTCTTCGTAATCTTTTAACGTTGCCGTTACCCAGCCGTCTGCATAGTTAAATCCGATTTCTAAGCCAACCGGCGTATAAAATAAAATCAAACTATTCTCATCCGAAAAATAATCTGCAATATCATCATCTGAAATTTCATCCACATGCTCAATATAACCATTCTGATAATCATTCATATCACGGAAAGCTTCGGCCAAATCTTCACTTGGATCTATAATATTGGTATTGTACAAAAGGGAACCTGTTTTCAAATCAAAATTCATACAATATAAATCCACCTGCATTTCATTGCCCCAGGTATATCTCTCATCCACTACAACAGATAAAATATCCTCATCCATATATGTAACATAAGAAACCACCTGTAATGCTAAATCAGAAACATTTCCAGAGCCAAATTCTTTTGCATAATACATGGCACCTTCTTCTAAGGCGTCATTGATCTTATCATCAAAATCCAATCCATCAACAGAAACATATTCTACATAGATCGCTACTGCTTCATCATCATCGTAATAAGTATACTCATGCTTATCTACGGAATAAGAAAGATCATCACTGATGGCATCTGCTAATTCTGAATAATACTCGTCGCTTGGAGAAGGAACATAATAACCATCTTCATCATATTCAAATTCATCATCGTAGTAAAATTCTTCCTCGTATTCGTCCCACTCTTCCTCATCTGACCAATCATCCTGCTCTGCATCTGCAAAAGTTTCTTCTGAATCAGATTTCCAGCCTTCAAAAGTTTCCTGCCATGATGGAATTTCAGCACTCACTTCTGAAACTGCTGCTTCTACCAGTTTGGATACTGCAAAAATCATACCAGCAACCAAACAGAGAACTAATATAATAACCAAAGTAATCGTAATCTTATTATTCTTACTCTGTTTCTTATCCGGCACATAAAGCGGTGAATATGGTGAATCCTCATCATGTCTCCATACAGTGGTTCTTGGCCCTACAGGTTCTTCCGGTTGTACTAATTCTTCCGGTTGCACAGTTTCTTCTGGCTGTATAGACTCTTCCGACTGTACAGGTTCTTCTGCTGCCTGCTCACTTACCACCGGTGTCTCCACCACTTCCGGCTCCGTATTCAATGGTGCCTCATTTGCCACTTCGCCAGCCACTTCATTTTCCATTGTTCCTTTTACGTCTTCTCCCATATTTTTCCCCTATCTGTCTTTTTTCTTTGTATCTTCTGTCAACACTTCCCATAACTGGTGTAGTGCATTTTCCACACTAAGCTCTCTTATCTGCGTTCTATCACCACTGAACTGATACTGTTTTACCACAATATGATGCTTTCGTCCACAACCAATATATACAAGACCAACTGGTTTTTCCTTTGTGCCGCCTCCCGGTCCAGCTATTCCTGTAATGGCCACCGCATAATCAGCTCCCGTTTCTTTCAAAGTTCCTTTAACCATTTCTTTTGCAGTTTCTTTACTGACTGCACCATATTCTTTTAATGTTTTTTTCTTTACACCGATTAGTTTATGCTTTGCTTTGTTTGCATATGTCACAAAGCCGGCTTCATAAACAGCAGAAGCACCCGCTACATTGATTAACCTGGCTGAAAGCATACCGCCGGTGCAGGATTCCGCTGCACTCAATGTCATTTTATTTTCTGCCATCAAACCAATAATCGCATTTTCTAAAGGTTGTTTTTCTTTTATGGAATCTACAATATTATCAACAGCCATTCTTCTCAATCCTATCCACTATTTCTGATCTGCCATTACATGCCAGTTCTTTTTCAGATAATCCACTAATGAAACCACCGTTAAAACAAGCGCAATCCACATAACAATCTGTGTTACTAAATTCAATGCCGCAATGTCCGCAATCATTAAAATAACCATTGCCATCTGAAATACCGTTTTAAATTTTCCCCAGTAACTGGCAGCAATCACAATACCATTATCGGATGCAATCAAACGGAAACCGCTGATGATAAATTCACGGCTGATAATAATGATTACAATCCATGATGGGATTTTTCCCATTTCTACTAAACAGATCATCGCAGAACATACCAACAGTTTATCTGCCAGCGGATCCATAAATTTACCAAAGTTGGTAACAAGATTATATTTTCGGGCAATCTTGCCATCCAACAGGTCTGTCAGACTGGCAATCACAAAAATAGCCAGTGCAATCCATTTACTCATAGGACCACATACATCTGTCAACATGATAAACACAAAAGGTACAATCATAATCATTCGGATAACTGTTAATTTGTTTGGTAAATTCATTGTTCTTCTCCTATTAAATCATATTCATGAAAATCCGTAATACCTACGGTAACTACATCTCCCGTCACAAGTTCTCTGTCACTGTTTACAAAAATCATTCCATCGACATTGGGGGCATCTTTATACGTTCTTCCAATAAAAACGCCATCCTCCGGCAGTTTGCCTTCAATCAATACCTCTAATTTTCTGCCAATCATTTCTTCTGCTTTTTCAAATGCAATCTGCTGCTGCATTTTCATAATGATATTTCTTCTTCTGTTTTTAATAAAAGAAGGAATCTGTTTTTTCATTCTGGCTGCCGGTGTGCCTTCTTCTGCAGAATAAGGGAAAACCCCCAGTCTGTCAAACCGCATTTCTTTTACAAAGTCCTTCAAAACTGCAAAATCCTTAGCAGACTCTCCCGGGAATCCGGTAATCAATGTGGTTCTAAGACAAATATCCGGTATTTCCTTACGCAGCAGTGCAATAATATCGCGAAGTTGTTCATTATTTGTTCTACGCCCCATACGCTTTAACACAGAGTCCGCCGCATGCTGTATTGGCATATCTAAATAATGGCAGATTTTGGGTTCTTTTTTGATCACCTGAATCAGTTCCGGTGTGATTTCTTCCGGGTAACAATATAGCAGGCGGATAAATTGCAGTCCATCAATCGCTGCCAGTTTCTGCAGTAATTCCGGAAGTGTTTTTTTACCATATAAATCCTTTCCGTAAACAGTAGTCTCCTGCGCAACAAGAATAAGTTCTTTCACACCATCCTCTGCCAGTTTGCCTGCTTCCGCAATTAGAACATCCATTGGAACAGATCGGAAATTACCTCTGATTTTTGGAATAATACAATAAGTACAATGCTTATCACAGCCTTCTGCTATTTTTAAATACGCATAATGACCACCTGTTGTAACCATTCGCTTTTTGCCATGAACCGGAACAGCCTGTATATCATTAAAATGATTCTGCTTCTTTCCTTCCATCACTTCATCAATCGCCTCTGCAATCAAATCAAAGGAATTGGTTCCTAAAATCACATCTACCTGTGGAATCTCTGACTGGATTTCTTCCCTGTATCGTTCTCCAAGACAACCGGTCACGATTAGTACCTTCATTTTTCCGGTCTTTTTTAATTCTGCCATCTGTAAAATCGTATCAATGCTTTCCTGCTTGGCATCCAAAATAAAGCAGCAGGTATTCACTACTACCACTTCTGCTTCGTTCTCATCATCTGTGATTACATGACCTTTTTCGGCTAACATTCCAATCATCATCTCGGAATCCACCAGGTTCTTATCGCAGCCTAATGAAACAAAAAATATTTTCATAATAAATCCTCGTAATATCTTTGTCGATTTAAAAAAGAGCCGTCACTTAAGTCGAAGGCTCTTTTACACTCTTTATTCTTCTTCTTCGTCGCTTAAGATCTTAATCTGACCTTCATTCAACTCTTCTACAGCAACGGACAAGGGTTTCTTGCTATCTCCCTTTACCAGTGCCTCGTCACCTGCGATAATTTGTCTTGCACGTTTTGCAGTTGCCATAACGATAGAATAACGGCTGTTTACCACTTTTGCTTCGCCTGGTTCAACCTCACTGTTTACTACTTTCATTAAGTCTGAATAAGATGGATGTAACATTTATTTTTCTCCTTTCGATAAATCCTTCAATTCCTGCTGAATCGTCTTAATAAACTCCTCATTACGCATAGCGGATGCTTTTGCGCTTTGTATAATGGAATGCGTTTCTTTTACACACATATCCAAATCATCATTAATAATGATGTATTCATACTCATTCATGCCCTCTGCTTCTTCTGCAGCACGCATCATGCGGTTACGGATGACTTCTTCTGTCTCCGTACCTCTGCCTGTAAGACGTTTAAAGAGCACGTCGGCATTCTTAGTTGACACAAACAATAACAATGTATCCGGAAAACGTTCCTTAATTTTTAACGCTCCCTGAATCTCAATCTCCAAGATCACATCTTTGCCATTGTTTAACTGCTCTTCTACATAAGCACGAGGTGTACCATAATAGTTGCCCACATACTCCGCATATTCTACCAATGCTTCATCTGCAATATGCTGTTCAAAAACTTCCCTGTCCACAAAGAAATACTCCTTACCATGGACCTCACCCGGTCGGGGCTGTCTAGTGGTCATGGAAATAGAAAGAGCATAATTATCATAATTTTCTAATAACTTTTTCGTGATCGTACCTTTGCCGGCACCGGAAAATCCGGAGATAACGATCAATACGCCTTTTCTCATAAATGACTGCCGCCTTTATTCAATATTCTGGATCTGTTCACGAACTTTTTCGATTGCTGTTTTTAACTCAATACCACGATTAGAAATCTCAAGATCGTTTGCCTTGGAAAGAATCGTATTGGCTTCACGATTCATTTCCTGTGCAAGAAAATCTAACTTACGACCGATTCCACCGCCCTCTAAGAGAGTATTCTTTACAGTATTGATATGACTGCGCAGACGTACTAACTCTTCATCCACACATACTTTATCTGCAAAAATAGTAACTTCTGTGATTAGTCTTGTTTCATCTACCTTGGCATCACCAAGCATCTCCTGAACCTTATCAGTCAGACGTTTCTTGTATTCTTCAATAATCTGTGGAGAACGTTCTTCAATAAAATCAACAATCTCTAACATCTCATCTAATTTACTTACTAAATCCTTGCAAAGGTTCTCACCTTCACGAATACGTGACTCTACAAAACCTTCTGCTGCATCACGTATTGCTTTTTCTAAAGATTTCCATACGCCTTCTTCATCAATTTCCACATCATCCAGTGTAAGGACTTCCGGAAATCTCGCAAGGGATGACACACGTACATCATTTTCCAAAGAAAAATCAGATGCCATCTGAGACAGGAAATTCATGTATTCTTCTGCTACTTCTTTATGATAAGTAACATTTACACAACTTTCAGATAAATCTTCAAAGGAAATAAACAGATCCACTTTACCTCTCTGAATATATTCCTTCAGTAAATTACGAATGGAAGATTCAAAGAAATTTAATTTCTTAGGCATCTTCATGTTTACGTCAAGATAACGGTGATTTACCGACTTCATCTCAACTGTAACTTTACAACTTTCTCCACTGACTTCCGCTCTGCCGAAGCCTGTCATACTTTTTATCATGTGTACCCTCCAAGTTCTCACGGCATTCTCAATCGAAACAGAGTCTGCTCATGAACCATTCTCACATCCCCATGTGAAAACTCATACTTCCTTGTATTATAATTCATGGGGAAAATAACGTCAAGGTTGCCTTTCTGAATTTGCCTTGCTATACTGTTTTTATTCTGATTGAAATGAGGATCTATTATGGCATTTGATGGAATTACGATTGCTGCCATCCGCAAAGAACTTGCGGATACCTTAAAAGATGGCAGAATCAGCAAAATCGCACAGCCGGAACCGGATGAATTATTATTGACAATCAAAACACCCGTAGGACAATACAAATTGGTATTATCCGCAAATCCTTCCCTTCCTCTTGCGTATTTAACAGATGAAAATAAGGTCAGCCCTATGACAGCACCGCCATTCTGTATGCTTTTACGAAAGCACCTTCAAAATGGTAAAATTCTTTCCATCTCCCAACCGGATTTTGAACGAATTCTTGTTTTTGAAATTGAACATTTAAATGAGTTGGGAGACTTGTGCCGTAAAAAACTCATTGTGGAATTGATGGGAAAGTACAGTAACATTATTTTTGTATCCGAAGAAAATATGATTATTGACAGTATCAAGCGTATTTCTGCTGCGGTCAGCAGCGTCCGTGAAGTATTGCCAGGCAGGGATTACTTTGTACCTGCTGCAGAAGGCAAAAGAAATCCACTGTTTGCAGAACAAGATTCCTTTAGCCGTTGTGTCAGGGAAAAACACGAATACTGCCATAAGGCACTGCTTTCCTCTTATACGGGCGTCTCTCCATTAATTGCACATGAGATTTGTTATCTGGCAGACTTATCCGACGCTATGGCAAATGAACTGACAACGGAAGAAACAAACCGGTTATATGATGCCTTTTCTTCTATCTTTAATAAGGTAAAAGAAGAACAATTTACCCCGGTTATTTACTATGAAAATAATGTACCGAAGGAATATTCTTGTGTACCGGTTTCTTCTTATGAAAATAAATATTTAGTCTCTCTCAGAAATGACAGCACACCTTCTGCTATTAAAGCGGAGTCTTATGCTTCTGACAACAAGGCACTTTCCTACCATTCCATCTGCTCTCTGATTCGTGATTACTACTCACAAAAAGAAAAGCACAGCCGCAGCCGTCAGAAGTCAGCAGACCTTAGAAAAATAGTTTCTACTATATTAGAAAGAGATGTCAAAAAGTACGACCTACAGTGCCGTCAATTAAAAGATACTGAGAAAATGGATACCTATCGCATCTATGGTGAACTACTACAGACCTATGGCTACTCCATTGAACCAGGTTCCAAATCCGCTACTGTGGACAACTATTATACCAATGAACCGATTACTATTCCTCTGGATGATCAAAAGACACCTTTAGAAAATGCACGTCGCTATTTTGACAAATACGGCAAATGTAAACGTACTAAGGAAGCCCTGACAGAACTGATTGTTCAGGTAAAAGATGAAATTAATCACTTAGAGTCTATTATGACAGCACTTGATATTGCGGAAAAAGAAGAAGACTTAAACCAAATCCGTGAAGAATTAATGGAATATGGCTACATCCGCAGAAAAGGTGATAAAAAAGCCTCTCAGAAACAACGCTTTACCAGCAAACCATTCCATTACGTCAGCAGTGATGGCTTTGATATTTATGTAGGAAAAAACAATTATCAGAACGATGAACTAACCTTTAAGTTTGCTACTGGAAATGACTGGTGGTTTCATGCAAAAGGAATCCCCGGTTCCCATGTTATTTTAAAATCAGAGGGAAAAGAAGTTCCAGATTCTACTTTTGAAGAAGCTGGTCGCTTAGCCGCCTTCTATTCCAAAGGCCGCGGACAGGAGAAAGTAGAGATTGACTATACTCCAAAGAAAAATATCAAAAAAACTCCCGGGGGCAAACCAGGTTTCGTCATTTATCATACAAATTACTCATTGAATATTGATAGTGATATTACGGGTATTAAACAAATCACATAAAAAACGGCACCTAAGTGCCGTTTTTTATTATCCAATCAGCCAATCATACATTTCCTGATATTTCGCTGCTGATGCATACCATGAGAAGTCTGCCGCCATACCGCGGTCAATAATCTTGTTCCATTCACGTTTCTTATCATAGTAAATATGTTCTGCGTAACGAATCGTCTGCAACATTTCATGAGCATTGTAATTAGTAAAGGAGAAACCTGTACCTGTGCTCTCATATTCGTTATAAGGCATAACGGTATCTTTCAACCCACCGGTCTCACGAACAATCGGCACGGTTCCATAACGCAGGGACATAAGCTGTGATAATCCACATGGCTCAAATAAGGATGGCATTAAGAACGCATCACATGCTGCATAAATCTTATGGGACATTGCTTCTGAATAATAAATATGTGCGCTGACTTTATTACCATATTTCCAGTCAAAGTGGCGGAACATATTTTCATAACGTTCTTCACCAGTTCCTAATACTACGATCTGAACCTTATCCTGACACAATTCATCCATAATATGTGCAATAAGGTCAAATCCCTTTTGGTCTGTCAAACGGGATACGATACCAATCATCATAGTTCCAGCATCTTTTTCAAGACCAAGTTCTTCCTGTAATTTCAGTTTATTTTTCACTTTCTCTTTGCGGAAGTCTCTGGCCGTATAATTCTGATAAATCAGATTATCCGTTGCCGGATCAAATACATCATAGTCAATACCATTTACAATACCACGTAAATCATTAGAACGTGCCCGCATCAATCCGTCTAATGTTTCGCCATAGAACTCTGTCTTAATCTCTTCTGCATAAGTATCACTTACGGTTGTGATAGCGTCTGCAAATACAAGACCACCCTTTAACATATTCGCATCTTTATATGCCTCTAATTTGTCCGGTGCAAAATAATATTCAGATAAACCAGTAATCTCTCTGAATTCTTTTACAGACCATTTACCCTGGAACTTCAAGTTATGAATGGTCATAACTGTTTTGATACCACGGAAAAATTCATTGCCAGCAAAACGTTCTTTTAAATAAACAGGAATTAACCCTGTCTGCCAGTCATGACAGTGGATTAAATCCGGTCTGAAATCGATTAAAGGAAGTGCAGATAACGCAGCCTTGGAGAAAAATGCGAATTTTTCAATCTCATATAACGCATCATCACAATATGGACGATTACCGCCAAAATATCCTTCGTTATCAATAAAATAGAATGTAACCCCATCATATACTGCTTTTAGAATACCAACATAAACATTACGCCAGTGGAAATCCATATAAAAATGCTGCTGATATTCCAGCATATCCTTAAATTCCTGCTTCATACAGGTATACTTTGGCAAAATAACGCGGACATCATAATATTCCTTGTCAATGCACTTTGGCAAAGAACCTACAACATCTGCTAAACCACCGGTTTTAATAAAAGGTACGCCCTCTGATGCAACAAATAAGATTTTTCTCATCCTGTTTCCTCCAAAAACTATGTAATCTTACATTTTTTTACAAAACAGCAAAAACTGCTTCTATTTTGTCCGTTTTATTTAAATATTCTGATAATTTATAGTATACATCATTTTCATAGTCTTTGAAAGAATTATTTCGCAATCTTTTGATACTTTATTGATTGAATTTTCTACCTAAATTGGATTTCCTCACCAAATATATTTATCGATAGGAAAGACGAATCTTATCTGCAATTAAAGCAATAAATTCTGAGTTGGTTGGTTTCCCTTTTCCTGTGCTGATTGTATATCCAAATAACGCATTTAATGTTTCCATACGTCCTCTGTTCCATGCCACTTCAATTGCATGGCGAATGGCACGTTCCACTCTGCTTGGGGTCGTATCATATTTTTTTGCAATGGTTGGATACAGAACTTTGGTAATTGAACTTAACATCTCAATATCTTCCACCGACATCATAATCGCTTCTCTTAAATACTGATATCCTTTGATATGGGCAGGCACGCCAATCTCATGAATCATGTCTGTTACATCCTTCTCCAAATCATGTGTTATCTTTTCCGGAATCTGCATTTTTTCCCCCTTCCAGTCACCAGAAGCAAATACAACACTATTTGTCATTTCCTGTTCTGCTGTATTTGTCTGTACTAGTCCGGCACCTCCCGGAACTGTGATCATAATTTGGAACTCTTTGTTTGTATTCATTAAATCGGATAGTATTTTATACATTCTTTCGTCATCTCTTTTTGTTGTAACATTCAATTGTTCCATTTACTGCCACACCTTTCCATGTTTTTAGTGATTTTTCAACTTTTATTTGCAAAAATGATTATAAAAAAAGATATATCTGCTTTCAACTCACATTCACCGCAGAAAAAAACACTTTGGAACAAATTGTCACGTCTTACAAATTTTTTTTACGAAATATGCAAATTTTTTACATCTGCATAATTGTACATCCGAAAATTTTGTGATAAAGTATCTCTGTTAGAAATGCAATTCATAACATTTATTCCATATTGAAGGGAGAAACAAAATCATGGAAAAGATTTACCAGGGTAAAACAAAAGATGTATACAAGCTTGATAACGGCAATGTAATGCTTAAATTCAAAGATGACTGTACAGGAAAAGACGGAGTATTCGATCCAGGCGAAAATTCTGTTGGTTTAACAATCGAAGGAATCGGTAAAGCAAATTTACAGACTTCCATCCATTACTTTGAATTATTAAAAGAAGCTGGAATCAAAACACATTACGTAGGAGCTAACTTAGAAGAGGCTACTATGGAAGTTCTTCCAGCAACTGTATTTGGACATGGTTTAGAAGTAATCTGCCGTTTAGTTGCAACAGGAAGTTTCATCCGCAGATATGGTGAATATATGGAAGACGGCACTGTTTTAGAAGGCGGTTATGTAGAATGTACTTTCAAAAACGATGCTTTAGGTGATCCTCTTGTAACAAGCGAAGGTCTTGCGGCTTTAGGAATCATGACTCCTGAAATGTTTGCAAGCATGAAAGAGCAGACATTAAAGATTACAAAGATTGTTGCTGATGATTTGAAATCAATCGGACTTGATCTTTGGGACATCAAATTTGAATTTGGTTACAACAATGACGAAGTTATCTTAATCGACGAAATTGCTTCTGGTAACATGCGTGTTTACAAAGACGGCAAGATTGTAGATCCTGTAGAACTTACAAAATTGATCAACAACCGCTAATTTAAAAACATAAAAATCCCTCCCACCGTGGCTAACGTTCCTAATGCTCACGCCGGGAGGGATTTTTTATTTCTTATATACCACCATCTGCAAATCAATTTTATAAGCAAAAGCCAGCGGTATAAACGCTGGCTTTTCTATAAATACTTATTTATTTTTTTCGTAAATGACAAGAAGTCCTTTTAATAAGAGGTCTTCATCGAGAATGATGTTGCGCTTACAGTAGGGAACAATTTTTTTAGCAAGACCTCCGGTCGCGACTACTGTTGTCTTCTCTCCCAGTTCTTCTTCAATACGGTCAATGATACCGTCCAAGGCACCTGCATTACTGTAAAGTACACCGCTCTTCATACATTCCAATGTGTTTTTACCAATGACACGTTTCGGTTCTTCGATACCGATTCCGCTTAACTGGGAAGCTCTCTGCGTAAGAGCGTCCAGTGAAACCCCTACACCGGGCAGAATCATGCCACCGATATACTGCTTATTCGAATCCACTACGGAAGCTGTTGTAGCAGTTCCCATATCAATAATAATGAGTGGCGTCGGATATTCTGCAATGCCTGCAACTGCATCCGCCACAAGATCGGCTCCTAACTGTCCCGGATTATCCATCTTGATATTCAAGCCGGTTTTGATCCCAGGACCAAGGACCAATACCTTAGAATCACTACCGAGTACTTTCTCAGTTGCCAATTTTACAATATTTGTAATCTGCGGTACAACGGATGAAATAATGGCACCTTCAATATCAGAACGTTTAATCCGATACAAGTCCAATACCGTTTTAATATCTACCGCATACTCCAATTCTGTTTTCGTGCGGACCGTTGAAAGTCTCTCTATAAAATACGTCTTTTCTCTATCAATACAACCAATTACTATGTTTGTATTTCCGATATCCAACGCTAAAATCATACTCTGTCTCCAACTTCTGTCTTATTTACTTGTGTAATATACTTTAATTACAACTTTACCAATCGCAAACACCAGTATTGCTGCTGCAATGGCTTCTGGAATACCGGATGCTGTAACCGTTCCCATAATCAAACCAAAAACTGCACTGGTTGCCACTTCTTTTGCTTCTGCATACTGTTTTGCAAATAATAGGAAAATACTTCCCATTACAAAAATAGTATTTGTCATAGAACCAATAAAACCAGTTACTATAAGTGCAATATTCTGGTTACATTTAATCTGCTTTAATAAAATCCATAACCAGCCTGCTACTACTCCAATCATGATACGGCAGCCTATAGAAACCCAAAGTGCTTTTACGCAGCCTGCAAGCCCTGTTGTACTTAAAAATGGTGAGAATGCAAAGGAAAGCAGTGTTGGTGCAAATGTGTTACTAAGAAGGGAACACACACCAAAAGTAGCGCCTAAAATAGCACCTGCTAAAGGTCCTAATACAATAGCTCCGATAATAACCGGAATATGTACGGTTGTTGCTTTGATGATCGGTAACTGGATCATTCCCAGCGGTGTGTTGGCCAGCAATATTACGATTGCCATCATCAGGGCAACGCTTACTGTCCATTGAGTGTCTTTTTTGATTGTTTTTTTCATCTTTACTCCTCCTTGTTATCGTTCCTTTCCGGATACAATACGGTGATGGTGCTGACTTCTGTCAGCGGTTACAATATGAAGTTGTCCTGCGGATATCCTGCCACAGTCAGGGTACTACGCTCCCATAAGGGATAAAATTTTATCCAGAATGATATTGGCTGCATCCTCTTTACTCATAAGATCGAGTGACACTTCCTCATTCTGTGTAATCAGAGTCAAAACATTGGTGTCGCTTTTAAATCCTGCGCCTTCTACCTTTAAGCAGTTGGCTGCAATCATATCCAAATTCTTTTTAACCAGTTTTGCTCTGGAATTACTGATTACATTGGATGTTTCCATGGAAAAACCGCATAAAAACTGTTTTTCCTTTTTATGCTCACCCAAATATTTTAATATATCATCCGTCCGTTCTAACGCAATGGACATCTGATCATCTGATTTTTTCATTTTTTCATCCGATATGGATGAAGGTCTGTAATCCGCAACTGCTGCGGCTTTGATAATAATATCCTGCTTGTCACTGACAGCCGTTACTGCATCAAACATATCCTTAGCAGATACTATTGACACAAATTTTACAAAAGGCGGTGGTGTAATCGCAGTCTGTCCGCTGACAAGCGTTACCTCTGCGCCCCTTAACATTGCCATTTTTGCCAGGGCATATCCCATTTTACCGGAAGAATGATTGGTAATATAACGTACCGGATCAATCGCTTCCTGGGTAGGTCCCGCTGTAATCAGGATCTTTTTCCCTACCAAATCCTTCTCATATGCGATTTCCTTTGTAATGTAGGAAAGCAGCACTTCCGGCTCCGGCATCTTACCTGCTCCGGTATCACCACATGCCAGATAACCACATGCGGGATCTATAATATGATATCCATATTTTTGCAGAATCTGTAAATTATCCTGTAAAATTGGATTCTCATACATATTCGTATTCATGGCAGGCGCAACATATACCGGACATTTACATGCCATAATGGTTGTTGTCAGCATGTCATCGGCAATCCCATGGGCAATTTTTCCAATTACATTGGCACTTGCCGGTGCTAACATCACAACATCTGCCTTTTTGGCTATGGACACATGTTCTACCTGAAACTGAAAATTACGGTCAAACGTATCCACCAGACATTTATTACCGGTAAGCGATTCAAATGTGATTGGATTGATAAAATTAACTGCATTTTTCGTCATTAATACATGTACATCCGCATCCAGTTTTTTGAGTGCACTGGCAAGGGATGCAATCTTATATGCAGCGATGGACCCTGTCACACCTAATAATACTGTTTTACCGGAAAGAAATTTCTGGTTCATACTCATGCTTCTATATCCTTTGCTAAAAATACATAATATACTTCTTCATTATATTCATTCTCTACCAAATGTCCATAATCATGTACCGTATAAACTTTTCCATTTTTCGTACAAATTCGATAATCTACACTATCAAAATTATTATTTCTGGAATTGGCAATCTGACTATTAATACAGTTTACCACTCGTTCATAGTCATCCGGATGAACAATTCCCTTAAAAGAATTACCTGTTAATGCCTTAAACTCATCTTCATTTTCACACTCAAACATCCGAAGAAGTTCTTCATTGGCACAAATAATCCTTTCACTTGGATCATTGCGATAGATAAAGAATGCTCCAGGGAAGATGGATAAAATATTATTCACATCCAAACCGCCCTTATCATTTCCATACAAGATATTAATTTTTTCTGTTTCCCAAGTCTGATTTAAGAATTTCAAAAATTCATCGTATTCAACCGGTCTTGAATAATAATATCCCTGATGATAATTAGCAGAATACTGTCCTACAAAATCCTTGATTTCCTGGTTTTCAACACCTTCCAAACAAACATCGATTCCCAGTCTCTTGGTACACTGTAAGGTAGTATCTACAATAACCTGATTATTACTTTGTTTTAAAATATTCAAAATAAAGGTCTGATCAATTTTAACACAATCTATCGGCAGATCGCACAACATATCAATCGTGGATGTACCAGTACCATAATCATCCAATGCAATCTTAATCTGATGCTCTTTAAAATAGTCCAACTGTTCTTTTAAGAAACGCATGTCCAAATTACGACAACGCTCCGTGATTTCTAACTGTAAACACTGATTCGGGAAACCAAGTTCATTCAGAATCTTTACGACTTCTTCCTTAAATCCCGGATGTTCCAACTGGCTGTAGGACATATTTACATTAATAAAGAAATTTGGCTGAATCTCAGAAATCTTCTTCGCATCACTGATTGCCTGACGGAGAATCCAAAGTCCTAAATCATAAAAACATGGATGAGACTCAATATAAGGAATAAAACGGAACGGAGATACCATTCCAAACTCTTCACTTCTCCATCGAATCAGTGCTTCTGCACCAATCACCTTACCGCTGATTGTGGATACAAATGGCTGATAACACAGATAAAAGCCTTCACAATCATTTAAAATAGCAGACTTAATCGTATTGATAAGTTGTGTCGTCTCATACATTTTAGTATGTAGTTCATCATCGTATACAATCAGATCATAAAGTTCTTCTGCCTTTGCTTTTTCAATAATAGATACAAGACATGATAACACATCATGCGGGTCTTTGCTCCATTCCTCAGCACACAACATACCACCGGCGATCTCTAAATTGAGTACATTGCCATCCAACGTAAAATGCGCACACAAAGCACGGACTTTTTCAAAAAGTTCCTTTATATAAGCAGTATCTTTATCTTTTAAAAGGAAAATAAACTGTGTTCCTTCATTTCGATACACATGACCGATTCCCTCCACCATATCATGGAATCTTGAAGCCAATTCATAAATTACTTTACTTCCGAAATTATAACTGTAAAGTGTATTCACATTGCTAAAATTCAAAATCTCCACAACTAATGTCAGATAGTCCTGTTTTTCTTCTTTGTATCTGGAAATTGCACGGATAAAGCCATTGGCAGTCTGTAATCCGGACACACCATCCCAGGAAATATCACCGACACAAAGCGTAATTGCCCCTGTAAACACCAATGCATTTCCCTCTTCATCACGGATGATTTTTCCTTTTCCTCTGCAAAGATTATACTCACCCTTAGCATTTTTCATATGATAGAGCATGAAAAAAGAATCCTTCTTCTGCGAAAGAACTTCTTCTAACTCTTTTTTACACTTTTCCAAATCATTTGGATGAATCATGCTGTACCAAAGTTCACTAAAATTATCCAAATATACATCCGGCAGGCCAAAATATTCCTTAGCTGCCTTAGACCATCTGACTTTGCCAGTCTGCATATCATATACAAAAATATACTTTCCATCCGATACTTCATTAATCGTATCCAAAATAAGTGCATTTAACCCTAAATTACTCATACTACCTCTTTACGAATCAAAATCTAAAACAAATGTTGACATGTAAAAATGTAGAATTCCCCAAATGTAATTATAATACGTGGCAAAGGTAAATGCAACGATAGAAAGCAATAGAAAAAGAAAGCATTCCTCTAAGAACACTTTCTTTATTCTTATCACATCTTATGATTTTTCATTTATTCCTTCGAAAAGCCAGCAAGTCCAAATGCAGCCGGGCCGCCATGTGTAGTAATTACTCCGTTTGCCATAATCCAGCGTTGTGATGCAAAACCACATTCTTTAATTGCTTCTTTTACAGCATCCATCACTTCCTCAGAAAGTCCAACCGTATATACCAGCCAGATACATTCCCTGTCAAGATTGTAATGCTCTGCATAATCTTTCACTAAATTAGCAGCAACCTTTGCCATCTTTCCGCGATACTTTTTGGTTGCCATCAATTTACCCTCTAACAATTCAATACAAGGATGGATACTCAAAAGACGGCTTCCAATATAGGCTGCATTGCTCACACGGCCGCCTGCACGTAAAAATTCCAAATTATCCGGTACAAAACACATTTTAGCACGATTAATTAGTTCGTATGCATGAGCTACTGCATTTTCCATCGTTACATCCGGATTTGCTTTTAACCACTCTGCCATAGTGATTACGATATTAGCTTGTCCAACAGACACCTGTTTCGTATCCAGTATGGTTATATTTTTTCTATCTTCTGCTGCAATCACGGCACTCTGATATGAGCAGGTCGTCACTGCCGAATAAGCCAGATATAAAAACTGGGAATCCGGATATTTTTCCTGAAGTTCATCGAATACTTTCATAAAATCATCCGGTGTACTACCGCTTGTCTTAGGGAGTCTGCCAGTCTCTTTGTAAAAATCACAAATCTTCTGTGTTGGAAAACTTCCATCATCAAATGTCTCATCATCAAAATTTACATGCATGGGAACCATTGCAATCCCATACTGCGCAGCCAATTCTGGTGTAATATCGGAACCTGTCTCTGCCACTAAAATAATTGAACTCATAACCCACCCTCATATTTCTTTATGCTACAGAATGCCTTGTTGTTTCATTCAACCATCACTCTTACGCAACATCATACATAGTTTTTAAAACCACGTCAAGAGGTTTTTATATTTACTTATTGTTTTGTTTGTAAAATAAGCTTCTATATAAGGTTATCCTATTTCATCCATGTTTATAATACATGTGGCAATTTTTTCCCGAAAACGTACATCATGCTCTACTAGCAGCATAGTGGGCTGATATTCCAGCAGCAGTTTTTCAATCTGCATACGTGAAAAAACATCAATATAGTTGAGTGGTTCATCCCAAATATATAAATGTGCTGGCGTCAGTAAACTGGATGCAATGAGAACTTTCTTTTTCTGTCCTTCTGAAAATTCTTCCATATTCTTTGTAAACTGATTACGTTCCATGTCAAGCTGACGAAGCAGTGAACAAAATAGACTTTCATCCAGACCATACTCTCTGCAATAGTCTTTGATACTGCCTTTTAAAAATGAAGTATCCTGATTAATATAGGAAATAATCAGTCCGGATGCTGTTTGAAGACTACCTTTTTCTCTAATCAAAGCAGTTCTATTTTTTGTCGGTTGCTCTTCCTTAGAATCCATATTACTTCTCTTAGCGGCTCCTTTTGCACCTTCAAACGCTTCCAATTCCGGTGTAATATGCCATAATATCTGCTTAATCAAACTGGATTTACCGCAACCGTTTTTTCCATTCAGAAAAATGCGTT
This sequence comes from uncultured Lachnospiraceae bacterium, assembly GCA_964531805.1. Classification (GTDB taxonomy): domain Bacteria; phylum Bacillota; class Clostridia; order Lachnospirales; family Lachnospiraceae; genus RGIG8767. The sequence continues at coordinate 23,989 of CAZHGE010000014.1, read as the reverse complement.
CTCCCTGTCTGATTTGCAGTTTTAAGTTTGTAAACATAGGCTCTGCCTGATTTTCATACTGCAAACCATACTCCCTTGCCTCAACCAATACATCTTTATGATGAGTCATCGGAAACAATTTCAAATCCACCGGATTTTCAATATCCTGAAGTAATCCTTCCTTTTCTTCAATTTCTCTGTCAATGCGTTCTTCCATCTGTTTGACACGGCTCTGCATTTTTTTCGTCTTACTCCCGATATAAGAGCGGGTTGAAATGCTCCGGTCATGCTCTTTTACCGGATCAAAACCGATCTTAGAACGCTCACTTTTATCCGCCCACTGCTTTGTTCGTTCCGAGGCAATTTTTAATTTACTGATTTCCCTTTTGTGTTTTTCATTCTCTGCCTGTGAAAAAGCATCCTTACGCGTCTTATTTTCCCACCAGGAAGAGAAATTGCCGTTCTGCACTTCAATGGTCTGACGGTTTAAAACAAGTACATGATCAATACAGGAATCCAAAAGATCCCTGTCATGAGATACCAAAATGAATCCTTTTTTCCGTGCCAGATAGGTTTTTACCACTTCTCTAGATTCCTGATCCAAATGATTGGTCGGTTCATCGATCAGAAGGAAATCCTTCTCCCCGGAAAACAGTACTGCCAGCATCACCTTGGTACGTTCTCCATGACTAAGGGTACGAAATGGGCGATAAAGTACTTCCGCATCCACGGCTAATTTATCCAATTCACAAATTACACGCCATAATTCGCAGTTTATCTTTAATTCTTCAACAAATTCTGCTGCACATTGTTCGTGCTGTGCTGCAGTTATTTGATAAGGGAAATAATCAAATACTGTACTTGTACTGATGCTCCCCTTATGTTCATATTTTCCCATAAGTAAATTAAGGAATGTTGATTTGCCCTTACCATTTCTTCCTATAAAGCCCAGTTTCCAATTCGTATCGATTGAAAACGACACATTTTCAAATACATTATCAAAGCTTCCTTCATAATAAAAAGTTAAATTTGTTACATTTATTTGCATAAATACCTCCTGCGCATATGCGCTTTGAAGTCCGCTTTCTTATTTACAAAAAGCTACGCCAAATAAAAAAACAGACCATCTGTCGCCAAATGATCTGAATTCTGTACTCTTCCTCTATTTTTTGTAAAGGGCGTTTTTCTGCGCTTCACAGCATATCCATATCCCCCGCTTCGGGTAATATATGTATATGATTTTTTGCACCAAAAAAGAGAGGTTATGAGAACATAATCCACTTTTGGCAACATGACAAAGGGTATACTTCTGCCTATACAAAAGTTACCGCAAACTACTAGTTCATGTTTTCAAAAGTAGATTATCTTCGCATCTTTTCACCTCTCTCTTAAAATCTGGGTTTATTATATTATTATGGTATGTTAGTTGTCAACACACCTTGATAAAAAACAAATACCTGTTTTGATTTTTTATGTCGTCATTTGGTATAAAAAACGCATCTATATATTTTTTATACATTTTTTGCCCATATTTTATTCTTTTTTTGATTTTATGAAATAAAACCGGTATAAAAAATCTTATTTTCGATTTATTATACCAGTTTCTCTCTAACGATATATCTTTTGTTGAATATTATTATATTTATTATGGAATAACATACATGTTTTTCCTAAATTTATCCCATAATATAAAAATTACGAACTATAAATCTTTTTAAACCACCCTTGTTCCGCTAAAAAATACTTAACACTTTGTACCTTTTACCCTATAAACTCCCTTATCCTTTTGTTAAAATCCTTTGTTTCATCAAACACACCATGTCCATATTCCTGATACATATACAACTGGCTGCCCGGAATCTTTGCAACAATTTCTCTTGATGCCTCACTACCAACTACCTTATCCTGCTTTGCCCCAATTACCAGACATGGTATCTGAATTTTGTCCAGTTCCTCATATGCATTATGTGTAAGACAGGCTTTTGCCATAATCAAGAAGCGACTGAAATCTTTTGGCTTACCTACCCTGCCCAGAACCGGATACATCCATCTGTTTTTACTCAAATACTTTTCTGTATACATCTTTTCCGCAGTATCTATCTGAATATCCTTATATCTATCCTGCTTTGCCCATTCTATCCAGGTTCCCACTACATTTTCGATAATCTCGTTGGGTTTCGAAACGGTAACCGCAAGCACAAGTTTCTTAACAATCTCAGGATGATCAATAGCTATGTATTGGGCAATCATTCCGCCTTGGGAAACACCGATGATGTCTGCCTTTTCAATCCCTGCTTTCTCCATCGCTATTTTCATATCTCTTGCCATATCTCGGGTAGTATAACCTTCTTCTAACACCTTTTTACGGCTAAACACATATACCCTGTATTCTTTTGCATATTCTCTATACATATAGGCAAAAGGAAGGGCCATTCCTTTTACAGTCCGAAGTCCATCCCCTAAGCCGGGAATCAGAATTACATTCTTTTTTCCATAGCCAAATGCAATATACTCCATTTCTGTATTATCCATTTGAATTGTTCCATTTTTTGCGTTATAAAACATATTCATCCCTCTTACAAGCAAGTTATTCACACCTTTTTATCGATGCCTGCAGCCACTAATACTCTTTTGCCACGTCATCCAACTCATACATGGCTTTAAACACATCTAATTCTTTATCACTTCGTATTAACATGACTTCTTCAAATTTACCCGTGTGAATATTTTTAAAACCAGCCACCTTTTCTCCTGTGCAAATACTGCATCGTAATACCGGTTTTTGATTTTCTCTGTCAAATTCTGCTTTGAGTTTCTTTTTCTTTCCAAACATATTCTATTGCCATCCTATTTTCTTTTTGGCTTTGTTAAATCATAACTTTCACAGATCATCCGTTCAATATCTGTATCCGGAATTGTTTCATCTAAAATGATACTATTCCAATGCTCTTTATTCAAATGATATGCAGGAATTACAGAGCCAAATGCACTTCTCCAAAACTCACGCCACTCCGGATCACATTTTAGATTAATCCAGACATATCCATCCTTATCAAATATCCACGCGAACACTTTTTTATTTTTCTTATGACGAATTACACACCAGTTATCATCATGAAAAGGATAATCCTCATATACATCCGATAGCGTAAGACAAAATGCAATTGCTTCTTGTTTTGTGGTCATGCTTTTCCTCTCATTATAAAAAATGAAACAGACTATAACGTGCACAGCCTGTCTCATTTATTTTAATCCTATGTACAGATTTTTACAATATATTCCCCTATCTTCTCACTGTCTACAATGTAACTTCCGTGGTCTTCACCTTGGAAAACTGTATATGTACATTTCTTTATGTTCTTCGCAATCCTGCGCATATGTCCCTGATAAATCAGGTCATTACTGCCAGCGGTCAAATAAACTTTGGCTTTAATCTTGCGAAGCATGGCTTTCGTAATATTGGGTTCAGTTAACAATAATTTGCAGTATTTATTCCGTTCACGGACATATGATAAAATGGTAGGAATCAGACATTTTAATTTTACGGCGTATGGCTTTGCATTGACTCCGCTTCCTATGAGTACGCTCGGTACATCCGAGTATTTGATCCCGACTAATAATGCGATAATACCGCCATCACTAAATCCATAAATAATTGGTTTCTCTATCTGTAGTTTACAGATGAATTCATATGCATCATCCGCCATATCCTCATAATGCAATTCATCCACAGGGGAACTTTCACCATGTCCTCTAGAATCAAGTGCATATACAGTAAAGTAAGTTTTCAGCAAAACAATGGACTTTTCAAAAATCTTATGATCTTCTCCATTTCCATGAAGCAGAATCAGTGGCTGACCTTCTCCATATTTTTCATAATATAGTTTTACTTTGGATGTTTGTAAAATCATTTTCGTTCGTCCTTTGTACTATAGTTCTGTTCCAGCCACTTCACTACACCATCTTCATTGTTTCCGCCGATTACCTGTGTAGCGATTTTCTTTAACTGTGGAGCGGCATTTGCAACCGCATAACATTCATCTGCCATTTGAAACATGTCCAAATCATTGACCGCATCACCAAACACAACCACTCTTTCGCATCCTAAATATTCTTTCAATTGTCTAATCGCATTGGACTTGGATGCTGCAAGTGGCATAATTTCCAGCCATTGTTCACCGGAATAAATATCCTTTTGAAAAACACAGTGGCATGTATCCTTATAGCGTTTATACAAGGTTTTCAATTTTTCTTTATCATCAATGCAGGTAAAGTAAAAAATGTTTCCCTCATATAATTGCTCTGTTTTCGACACTACATTCGTACGGACATCGCCTTTTCTTGTTTCCAAAAAGTCAATCTGTCCCTTGCTACATTTTTCCGGAATAAAAGAAAATTTCTCAACATTATCTATATAAGAATACACGATGGGATAAAGATTATTTCTAACAAAATCATCCAATATCTCCTTTGCATCCCCTCTAAAGAAGTTAGAGCACATTACTTCCCCGGTTACATTATCCAGCACAAATGCACCATTGTAAACAATCAGCGGAATCTTTGCTTCCAATCCTTTTGTTACTTTTCTAGCTGTATGATAGGATCTTGCTGTTGCATAAGAAAACAACATGCCCTGCCGGGTAAGTCTATTAATTGTTTCTGCTGTGTATTCTGAAATTGTCTCGTCACTTCTTAAAAGAGTTCCATCCAAGTCGGATACATATAATGTTTTCATCTTTCTCACAATCGTTTTCAATAAAATTTTAAATCTTACAACTAACTCAATGTCATTCTAAATTCTAAAGACTCATATTCTTTATCATTTGGCGAATTAAAAACACCTTCCTGCTGAAACTCAAATCCTATACTTCTGATTAATCTTTCTGAAGCAACATTCTCCTTAAAACAGCAAGCCCATACATACACTATATTATGCTTTGCCAATTCCTTTAAGACAACACCAATTGCCTCTTTCATACAACCCTTTCCCCTATACTTAGAAATCAGCGCAAATCCCAATTCTCTTGTATCTTCTCTTCCTTCTTCTGAATCCGGATTAATAGCTATATAGCCAAGTAGTTCTCCTGTTTGTTTAAGAACAATCGCAAAATGTTTCTTTGAATTCACCCAACTATCAATTCTAGCCTCTGTTTCCTCTAAACGCGTAAACGGCGGATACATCCCATCCATCCGCATAGTTTCTTCATCACTAAATAACTCATGAGCCTCTTTCGCATCATTTTTAACGAAATAGCGTAGTAATAATCTTTCTGTTTCTATATTCATTATGCTCCTTAATCTTAATGCAACTATTTTTTCTCAGCAGCAAGAAAACAGTTGCATTAGTTAATCTATAAAATTCAAAGTTATCCCTCAGTTGAACACACCGGCTTGCCAAAGGTTATCAACTAAATACTAATATGCTCAAAATTAATACCATCTTCGTTATCTTCAATCAAAAGGTAGGAAGCCCCTTCTAAGCCTGAAGCTGAAACAGAAACCACATTTCCTTTCACGAAATTTTGATGAGAATGTCCAATTACAACAAGTTCATATTTCATTACGTCTTCGCTTTTACAAACCTTATCAAACACACTGTTTTTCAAGTCCGCTAGTTGCAAAAAAGGATACGATGAATTAATATCTGAAAACAAAAAATGCGAAAAACATATTTTATGTCCATGACACTCATTTTCATAGAACAACGGCATCTGCTTGATGAACTGTATTTGATCGCATGCAAGTTTTTTTCTCGTTTCGTCATAATAATCCCTCAAATATTCCACATCTGGATCAATATCAACTCCATGTTCTATATAAAGCTCACAATTACCTTTTAAACAGATTATTTCACTATCTTTTAATAGTTCCAAACATTCTATTTCTTCATTCCCACGTTGAAAAACATCTCCTAAAAACACCGTCAAGTCTACATTTTTTTCTTTGATCTGTTCAAGCACAGTTTTTAATGCTTTAAGGTTTCCATGAACATCAGAAAATACAGCAATTTTCATAATTCATCCTTTCTTATATTGTCATCATACTTTAGACTACCAGTTTACTTCTCCAACTTCTAATTTCCCGCACTTTCATATGCTCTTGTTCCCCATGTAAACACAGCATAGGCAATTGCAAAAAATACCACGGCAAGTATACATTCAATACCAATTGTTGAAAATGCACTTACTCCCGGTTTTAAGAAGTAAGATGCCGGCAAGTATGCTACAAATCCAAAAGGAATTACCCATGTAATGATAAAACGTACTCCCTGTGCATAAATCTCGGATGGATATTTGGCAAAATCAGCAAACTGATATGCGGTATATAATACCGGCCCACTTACCTTAATCCAAAATGCAAACGATGCAAAAAGCAATTTGATTGCTGTATAAATAATGGCACCTGCAAATATGGATACCATGAACATAAGAATATGAGGAGCATCCATAATTACAACTCCATTTCCCAAGGAGATTACAATCAAAATCGTACCTACTAATAATTCTCCCAAGGCATCCGGCTGCAACTTTTCAAAAATAACCTGTAAAAATAAATTCATTGGACGCAACATGTACTGGTCAAATTTACCATTTACAACAAAACGCCATGCAATCATCCAAATGTTATCCGTAAATAAATGATCGATTCCACGTGGAATCTGTGCAAATCCATAAATAAAAATTAACTGTTCCAAACTCCAGTCCGCTAAAACCGGAATCTGTTCAAATACCAGGTAGAGGAATGCTATTCCTGTTATTTGTGTTAAAAAGAAACCACATAAGCCAATAAAGAAATCGGCTTTTGACTGCACAATGGATTTAAAAAACTGTGCTACAAATACCCGGTACAAACGTCCGTATCGTTTTAATGTCTTCATCCGCTTACCCTCCTAACACAATTAGTCTCTTTGTAATCCTACTCCATAGATAGGAACCCAGTGCATACAAAAAGAGAATCCAAAAGAACTGTCTTCCCAAAACAAAGAGCAGTTCTGCACCGGTATATTTCCCTAAATACACCATAACTGGAGTATACACCATGGAAGAAAACGGAAGGAATGTAAATGCGGTCTGTAATACCTCCGGAAAAAAACTAATTGGAATCAACTGTCCGCTTAAGAATCCCAAAAGCGCATTTTTTGCCATATTCATTCCAAACATATAGGTAGTTACAAATGCAACCATTCCAAAACAAAAATCAAAGAGCACATAAATAAAGAAACTCATGATTAAACTGAATAAAAACAATATAATATTTACAATCGGTGTAAATCCCAAACCAAGTACGGTTACCTTATAGATTTCCAAACCAATCCATACAAATGCTACGGGCGCAATGAAGCGGTACATCATTTCCCCAAACGCCTTTGAAATCAGGCTCAAACGATAATCAATCGGTTTAAGCAGGGTCATTACAACGGAACCTTCCATAACCCCATCTGAAATTTCTCCCGAAATCCCAATCAATGCCAAGTCAGATGTAATGTAGGTCATAAACACATACACTACCATCTCTGCCTGTGTCAAACCGCCAAGCACTCCTGTAGGAGAACTTCCATAAATCGCCATCCAAAGATAGTAGGAAATGAATGGCTTAAACAAACTACAAATGATAAAAAGATAAAAACTGCCTTTATAAGCAAGATTCTTTTTAAACTGGTTTTCCAAAAAAGGCAGATAGACTTTCATTTTCTTTTTCATGTAAAGCCCTCCTACTCTGCCGTATGGTTATAGATTGCCTTTACAATCTCTGCCAGTTCGGTCTCCTGAATCTTAATATCCTTTACCTGCATATGCTTCATCATCTGCTCAATAACATCGGATACCTGTAACTTATTTTTATCAAAGGAAACGGTAATCGTACTGTTTTCCTTATCCGTCATGATTTCATAATCATCCTTTGTCACGGATAAATACTCATGAAGAGGAACCCTCTTTGCTGATTTGATATCCGCTACTTCCATTGTTACCTTACGAGTTGTACCATACTTATCCTTTAAATCTGTCAGCGAACCATCATAAATCAATTTACCATGATCGATAATTAAGATACGGCTGCACAACTCCTCAATGTCCTCAATATCGTGTGTCGTAAGGACAACGGTCGTCTGATACTTTTCATTGATTTCTTTGATTGCTGCACGAATATTATCTTTTACAACCAGGTCAAGACCAATGGTTGGCTCATCCAGATATAAAACCGGTGGATTATGTAAGAGTGCCGCGCCTAAATCTGCTCGCATACGTTGTCCCAATGACAGATTACGAACAGGCTGGGAAAAGAATTCCTCCAACCCTAATACCCTGTTTAAAAATTCCATCCGTTCATTGTATGCTTCATCACTGACGTTATAAATCTCTTTTAAAATCGTAAAAGATTCGCTAAGCGGAAGATCCCACCATAACTGTGTTCTCTGTCCAAATACAACACCGATATTCTGTGCATTCTTTTTACGATTCACACATGGGTCCACCTCATTTATAAGACAGGTTCCCTTTGTGGGGGTTAATATACCGGTCATCATCTTAATCGTTGTCGATTTGCCGGCACCGTTACTTCCAATGTAGCCTACAATCTCCCCTTTCTTGATATGAAAGGAAACATCGTCTACCGCAAGCTTACGTACCTTTTCTCTTGAAACCAGCCCCTTAAGTGCCCCCTTTAAACCGGGATACTTCTTTGCTGACACAAACTCTTTACTAACATTACTTACTTTAATCACTTTCTCTTTTCTCCCTTTTTTAATTCCCTTTTTACTTCCCTGTATGTTTCCCTAAATAATAACCTTAATTTTTCCTTTATAACCAATAACTTATATCTTAAAATTCCCATGGAAATCTTAAAACCTTTATGTATGCTCTTTTACATACTGTAAAAAATCTTCTGTTTTGGACCAGTACTTAATCCCCCAGTTTTCAAAATTCCATTCTTCCATATAATCGTTGCACTCATAATCGATATAATACATCTCTCCATCCTGCACCACGAAATTCGTTGGGAAATAATCAATATTCGTATTAGCTGGATACAGCAGGTCACACATTTCTTTCACCTGCTTTACATATTCGTCCTTCATCTCATCATGAAGTACCTTATGGTAAATGGTGTCACCAGCTATGTATTCCTTTAAAATCCGTTCTTTTTCTGTATCTACATCAAGCATTTGTGGAATACGGATACCAATTTCCTGTAAACATTTGTAATCATGCAGTTCCGCTTCCAGCTTGTTCCCAAACTGATAATAATCGCATGGCTCATGATGAATCTGCTTTAAGACATACTGCTTATCTCCGTCTAATACCAAATACGAGTAGCCGCCTTTTCCCTTGCCAAGTAATTTGACAACTTCAAATTCCCTGCCATTAATAGATGCTTTTCTGCCAATAAATTCTTCTTTTCCATTCATTTTCTTTTCTCCCCTATTGTAAAATTTCCCCTTACTTCTATATATGTTTTCCCTTTATAAACAATAAACCTCTACTCGAAAGTCCGAATATAATTACTTCATTCTAACAAAATAAGCATCGTACTGAGTTCCATCATGTCCACACAGCATCTCATCTGATTCTGAAAATCCGAGCATTGTTAATGCGCACCTTCTTTCAGTTGCACTTTCAACCGCTTTCGTGACTATCTTATCACAGTAGAACAACTCATACGTGTCTTTTATAATGAGTTGTAAAATATCTACAATAATTGGTGTTCTCTCAAAATCACTTCTCAAATCCAAACGCAACAATCCGCAATTATCAAAAGCATCTTCTGCATCTCTATGGAACAGTTCAATTGTTCCAATTACCGTATTACTCCATTTATCCACAACTGCCCATCTGACAAAATACCTGTTATCGTATGAAAACTGCCAAAAATCCAATGCCTGCTCCACACGCTCCATGGTATCATAGAAAAAATCATCCCCATTACAATTATCAGAATTGAAAAATGGAACTGCTGCCTTATCCGAATATACCTTTAACAAATCTGCTGCATCGTCTTTCACAAGAGAACGAAGCATATAATTATTATCTTCAAATATAGGAAAATCCTTATATACATCTTTCATAATAATACCTCCTCTTTACATCGAACGTTTGTTCTTTTTCATATTACTACTACTTCCATGTAAATGCAAGATACTAAATTCAACAGCCGCAACATCATTTACTTGCTAATCTCTAAAGGGCTTATTTTATTCAAATTGATTAGATTTGGACTTTTTTAATTACATTTATTATGATAAATCCAAATACCTTTGCAATATCTAATATGATTAATAAATTTCACGGATTTTGGACTGTTTTTAAAACATTCCCCTAAAAAAATCCACGAAATTAAGTATTCCTGGACTTTATATTGTGTTACGCATAATATAATCCAAACTCCTATTAAAATGCGCGTTAATCACATAAAATACAATGCTTTTTGGACTAAATAGAATTAATTCTAAAAAATAGTCCAAATTGCTACCATATTACCAATGCCTTGTTTCCTATACCAGTTTTAGTCTCATGAATATCTCTGACATAAAATTATCATTATACCGGTCCGTCAAGGTAAATCCCACTGTCTCATATAAATGAATGGCTCTTTTTGAGGTAGACAATGTATCAAGATACATCTCCAAATATCCAGCCTCTTTTGCATACTCAATTACTGTTGATAATAACTGATATCCCAGTCCTTGTCCATGATACCGGCAGTATAAAAACAATGTTTTTAATTCACATTTTTGTTTGTAATTCTTATAATACCTACTGTTCCTATCAGACATTCTCCATCGTATAGGCACCAAAATTTATCATATACATCAGGAATATGCATCAAAAAATTGTGTCTGCCATCCAAATCCAGTTTTCTGCCTGATTCAGGTAGAACTTTCTCCAGAAAATTTATTATGTCATTCTTCAATTTAGGTGTATATTGCTTAACTGTATACATATAGATACCTATTCTTTACTTATTCATAATCTCAAACACATAACTTCCATCCCCCTGTTGAAAGCCATTTTTACTGTAATATTTAATTAATCCCTCATTTTCTGCTATCACAATAATGTACAAATAGTCTTTGTACTTTTCTTTAATCTTATCTAACAACAAACTTCCTATTCCCTGCCCCTGATAAACAGGATTTACACACAAATAATGAACATACGCCGTCAGTTCACCATCATCTATCGCATTAACAAGTCCGACTAATTGCTCATTATCCCACGCAGTAAAAACAGTCTCACAATTATCCAAAGCCTTTTTCAAGCGTTCCGGATAATTTGCAGACAACCAGTTAACAGATTGAAATAACTGCTGTAAATCACTAGTTGAAAACTCTTTTTTATCCGTATATGCAATACTCATTTTATTCTCCCACAACTTATTTCCTGTTCATTTCCAATTCCAAACACTTCCACCGCTCACCCATTATTACTCCGCACTCTGTACCCACTCTAACTCTGTTGCCGGTACTACAATATAATTATCCGCACCTTCACCAACCCGTAAGAATACATTGTTAATTCCTGCCTGAATGATGGTTCTGGCGCATAATGGACATAGTTTAGCCTTATGAATGGAATTATCATTGGGGTTGATTCCGGTCAGATACAAATCCGCTCCTATGGTCTGCTGTCTCGAACAATTTAAAAGCGCATTGGCTTCTGCATGAATGGCACGACAGATTCCATACCCGTCTCCCTGGTGCATATCACGTTCCATGCGAGGGCAAGTTCCAATATCACAACAGTTTTCAAATCCTCTTGGTGCGCCATTATAACCAGTCGAAATAACCACATCATCTTTTACAATAACTGCACCATATTTTCGCTTAATACAGGTACTTCTATATGCAAACACTTCTGCACAGTTTAAATATGTATCTGCTTTTGAAATTCTTTTTCCCTCTTTTGGACTAACCATATAATACCTCTCAGTTAATTTCTATCTACCAAAACACGCACCAAAACATAAGCCCCTATCGACACACTTCCCGAATCCATCCGGTCACACCCTTTGGCAGGCGCTCATCATAACAGGTTCCATCATTATAGATTAAGTTGGCTTGAATTTGATTAATAATACAATGCTGTCCCATTTCCATGCCATAGTTTACGGATGCCACGCCTTTGTCCTCATTCCTGATCCATTCTGGGAAAAAGCAAAGGCAATGCGCCATATTATTAAGTTCCTCTTCGCGTGGTGTAACACAATTTTCAAAAAGAGCCATTTCATCATGACGGCTGTGTGCTACAAGCAATTCAATTCCGGCTTTGTCAATCTTTTTCAAACTCTCTGTATCCGGCATATACCCCGATGCAATGGGAATGGCTCCCTTAAAATAACTGCCATATAATTCCAACATTCTCCATGTAACGTAACCACCTGAAGATGCACCCATCATAAATTTCGGTCCGATATTGGCTGCATTTTCTTCACACACCTTATCATAAATATCCTTTAAATAAGGCAGATAGCCCTCATCCCAGGAACCCACGATTGTATCGTCTTCTAAACGAGCCTCATTAGCAAGCGGCACGATTAAGAATGCACCACCACCCATAGCCTCCTGATAGGATTTGGACGCATACTGTTCTGCTCCACAATAGCCTACGCATCTTCTTCCATCGATGGCACAGTTTAAGCCATGAATCCACATCAACACCGGATACTTTTTGTCTGCCGGTGCTCCATATTTTACCGGATTATATACAAAATACCGGATGTCACCTTTTTCTTCACATGGTAAAAAACATTCGTCAAACAAATCCCAATAACCACCCATGACATATGTCGTATTGCAACTGATAAATTCGTCTTCTGCCAACTCATCCATCCATGGTGGTATTGGATTCTCATTTTTTGTTTCCTTGCTAAATTTCGGTAATTTCATACAATTATTTTCCCCTTTCCAATTCTATGTGTTAATTCTCTCTGTTTTGACAAACCGTCTCATAATAATCAAGAATACATTTCACTCCACCTTGATTCCCCGGACAATTTTCCATTTTCTTTTTCATTCCGGCTAGGCATTCTTTTAATTTTCTATCAGTAAGCATGTCCAAAACAGTTCGTTTTAGCAAATCACTACTGACTTCTTTGTAATCCAGTCGTTTTCCCAAGCCCAATTCTTCAATACGGCTGGCATTGGTTGGCTGGTCTGCCATAAATGGAATTACCACCATCGGCACACCGTAAACCAAAGACTCCGATACACTGTTCATGCCGCCATGCGTCACAAAAACATCCGCCTGCTCTAATACAGAAAGCTGTGGAACAGTTTGATACACCTTAAATTTTTCCGGAACCTTTCCTAATTTTCGAATATCAAATTGTTTTCCTACGGAAAGAATGACTGTTACATCTTCCTTTTCAAATGACTGAATGCTTTTTTTGAAAAAGTCTGTTGCCCCTTTTATCACAGTTCCCAATGAGATATAGATTACAGGCTTTCCTTTTGTATCAATCTCTAATTTTTCCTGCCCTCTGTCATAAATGGATGCTCCTAAAAACTTATATTTTTCATCCTCAAATTCTTCTCTGTAAGGCTGGTATTCATCCAGGGTATACACTAAATTCAAATCGGGCGGATTCTGCACAATCTCATCCAGCCAACAGTCTGTTTTAAGAGATATCCCTTTGGCCACAGACTTTGTCCAATTCCGTCCAATCCATTTATAGCGGAATATCCCCAATGCACCACCAGCATTAATGTATTCCTGCATCAGTTTTTCATTGGTTACCGGTGCTGTAAAAATTCTGACAACCGGCTTGTTATATTTTTTCGCCAAATGCTTTCCCAGAAAGAAAAACTGCTCATAAATCACCAGATCATATTCCTGTATTACCTGCTCTGCTGCCACATAAGCATTCTTTATCTGCTCCGACAATTTCTTATGATTACGATACCCCTCAAACTCTGCTCCTGTCCTATCCAGCATTTCCTTCCACTCAAATGGCAAAAGATAGGTCACAAAGCATCCTTGTTTAATTAATTCTTTTACCAACCCAATAGTGGGTATTACATGTCCTTGATAAGGTAGGTTAATAAATAATATTTTCATTTTCTCTCTAATTCCACATATAACATAGATAAGTGCAGAATGAAACTCAATCCTGCACTTATCGAAATCACTTTAACTATTCAAACTTAATTCCCGTGTAAATTCATCAAAGTATGCAACCGCATCTTCCAGCATTTCCTTCCACTCAAATGGCAAAAGATAGGTCACAAAGCATCCTTGTTTAATTAATTCTTTTACCAACCCAATAGTGGGTATTACATGTCCTTGATAAGGTAGGTTAATAAATAATATTTTCATTTTCTCTCTAATTCCACATATAACATAGATAAGTGCAGAATGAAACTCAATCCTGCACTTATCGAAATCACTTTAACTATTCAAACTTAATTCCCGTGTAAATTCATCAAAGTATGCAACCGCATCTTCCTCACACAAGGAAAAACACTTTTGTAACTTCTCGATAATCTTCTCTTTTGAAACGTTTTCTTCTACATAATCTTCCACAAATATCCGGATTCCTTCTTTGATTCCTTCTTTGATTCCTTTTTCTCTGCCTTCTTTAATGCCTCTTTCTATACCTTCTTTACGGCCCTCTTCTATACCTTCTTTACGACCCTCTTCTATACCTTCTTTACGACCCTCTTCTATACCAATTTTTCTGCCATCCTCGATGCCTCGTGCAATTCCCTGTTCATAAATATTCATGCTGACATCCTCCCATTCCTCAGAACTCTTGACTTCTGTTACAATGCTATCTAATTCAACAATCCGTTCATCCTTCACAATGATCTCTGGATTATTGATATCCGTATTCTTCATATATTGTAACAGACTCACTAATTCTTTGGAACCATTTTTACTGGTCATATTCAGAAAAATTTTTGTTGTTCCATCCCCCAACTCCAAATCATCAAATTCCTTACATCGTTCCGTAAATGTATACTTTGCCAAATCACGCTTAAAAATATCTTCCTGTGTTATAAAAATAATTACAGTTGATGGTAATTTCCTATATTTTGTTTTTTTGCCTGACTTTAAAAATGGAGTATCTATTAATCCTTGATAAAAGCGTGAGCGTTTTGGAATGCTGTCAGCACCACTATGATTCTCCATCTCCATATTAAATTGCCGCTCATCCTCTGAAACTGCCCATGCATCCAATCGTATAGCACGTTTCCCACTCTTGTTCAATATAACCTGTTCAACTTTTACTTCCCGAATCTGAATATCCGGTTCTTCCATGATAATACTCAAAGTATTTTGATATGCTCTTTTTTCCTTCATTACTGATAAAAAAAGAACAAAATCACTCAAGTTGATTTTTTCTGTTTCTAAAATTCTTTCTTCTTCCATTTTAGTCCTTTCTGCAAGGACCAAACGCCCAAATGCTCTACAAACTGTTTTATTAGCCAAAAGCATTAGTCCCTGCCACAAAAAATATTTAGTTACTTCTCATTGAAAACCTGGCAGAAACGCCGGATGTGTCAGATGTATCATAATGCACCCACACAAGATAATTGTTCAATTAGATATTGCATATCATAAAATGCGCCTGACATTCTGTCAAGCGCATTCTACTAAAGATATATATTTACTATTTACCGATAAAACATTACAGCAGTTCTCTCCTCAACTCTAAAATCTTCCTTTCGATTTCTGCAATTATAAATTTGAAATCTTCATCCGTTTTTCCTGTTGGATCTTCCAAGCCCCAATTGTCATCAAAGGCTCTGCCAATAAATGGACAACCAACATTACACCCCATCGAAATTGCCACATCCGGCATCGGTATATCTGAAATCAATTTTGAATACTGAGTCTGTTCCATATCAATTCCATATAACTCTTTCATGATACGGACAGCATCCTGATTGATTTGGGGTTTTGTTTCCGTTCCTGCTGAATAACTCTCAAAAATATCTGAGGCCCAATATTTTCCCAATGCCTCCGCAATCTGACTTCGGCAGGAATTATGTACACAAATAAATGCTATTTTCTTCTTCGTTTTTCTTTTGTAAAATGGACATCTTTCTTTTATACACTGCTCATTCTTATCACTGTATACACATTCAATATTACCTATATCCAGCTTTGCTTCGTAATTCTCATTTACAAATTCAATTACTTTTCGAAATGATAAAAAAGCATCTCTTTTACAACATCTTGGTCCTCCGACTTCAGCCAGACTTCCCAAAGCTTTTGATGTAAATTCCATATGCTTTCCCCAAGAATCGTCTGAACTTAATGGTCCTGTCCCATCAATAATGGATAAAGTTGCACCCATCGAACTTACGGCTCCGCAAACTCCCCACATACCACATGTTGCCCCTGGCATTTTCATTCCTCTGTTCATAAGTTCATTCAAACTATCTTCTAAATCAATTTTTCCACCCGCATTAAAATATGCAGTTAATAACGCAGCACCATCTAAAATATGATGTTCCGGTCCGTGTATTCTTACAAAATCCATTTGCGCTATCTTATTAAAAATCTCAACCGGATTACGACTACTTTCTTGTAAACATGCTTCAATTATTTTCTTTGCTCTTACTTCCATAACTACTCTGTCTTTCCTGATATTCTCATCAAATTACTAACTTGAACCAGTCTATCAATTGACTGCATTTTACTACATTTATAGCCATTGAATAAATGCTGTCTTATCCGAACTGTTATACCCTGCATTTTCATAAAACGCCAAAGTCTTTTCTTCCTTTGATCCGGTAAGCAACATCATTTTATAGCAGTTACTTTCTTCTGCCACTTCTTTCGCATAATTTAAACAATCTGTTGCATAACCTTTTCCTCGATAATCCCTATGTGTAACCACATTTTCTACAAAAGCATATGGTCTGACATTTCTTGTCAGGTTTGGAATAATTACACAGACACAGGACGATACGATTTTACCATCCACTTCACACACAATAAGATGGTGATCCTTGTCAGTCATTATTTTCTCCCAAGTATCACTCAATTGTTTTGACTCTTTTGGAATCTCCGTTTCATGAAGATCTAAATACAATTCTAATATTTCCTTTAAATCGCTATGGGTTGCTTCTCGTGTCATGTGTTCTCCTCTATGTGCTTACGAAATGAGATTAATTATTCTAAAGTTTCTGCAAATATCCGTTTCAAAAAACGATACCTTTATTTCGGCTAATTAGATATAATATCGTTCTTACCATATCATTCTTTTTTAGTCCTATGGTAAGAAATAATCTGTTTTTTCTAAGACCATTTCTACCCATCATTCTTATATATGGTTCTATGGTAAGATAAACTCAAACAAATACAGTTAATTTTTGCATATTTATCTACCCATGAACTACTCCAGATGCATTATGGTAAGAAAACAATTTCAAAAAGTCTATTATTTTCTACCCATCCGAGTATTTAAATATTCTATGGGTAAATTTCTTGTTTCCAGTAAGTCAAAACAACTCTACAAATTAGTCGAAGTTCTTTCTATCTCCCCGACTATTTTTTTGCTGATATTTATAAAGTCTAACCTCAATTATCCTACTTTATTGCAATTTTGCATTACACACCTGTAAAATCTTATCCGCTGCACCTTTTGCCCCCGGACATTTCTTAAATCCGTCAGAGATTTCCGACGCCTTCTCACGATAGGCTGGATCTGACAAAACTTTTTCCACTGCTTCCCGAATTGCTGCCGGGGCGGTTTTTTCCAAACGAATACCGGCACCAACCTGTGTCACACGGTTCGCAACACCGCTCTGCTCATTTGTCTGTGGATACATCACAAGCGGAACCTCATAGTACAAACTTTCGTTTACACTGTTCATACCGCAGTGGGATAAAAATACATCTGCCCGATTCAGCACGGCAATCTGATCTACAAAAGTATGTACCGAAATATTCTCAGAAAGTTCGTCCAGTTCTTTTACATCTACCAAATTACCAATGGACATAATTACCTGATATTCTGTGTCTGAAAATGCCTTGATACAATTTTTATAAAAACCAGCCTGATCGTTTACCACAGTTCCCATAGAAATATAAACCAGTTTTTTCTTGGTTTTCTCTATCTGTTCTGTAACTGGTCTGACGGATGGACCAACAAAAGCATATTTATCAGAAAAAGTATCTGCACATGGCTGGAACTCCGGTGATGTATACACAACTGTATGTGTATTATCATCATTCTGAATGATATCTAAAACACTCTTAACCGGATAGCCTTTATCCTGTAAGCGCTTGATATCTTTATTGATTTTTCCCATAGAAAAAATCATGCCGAACAATTCACCCAGACTCTGCTTCATAATCTGCGCTGAATGTTTATTAAAAGCAAATGTTGTTGTAGATGAGACAAATGGAATCCCCAGCTTTAAAGCAACAGCCTTACCCCATACAGCCATAGAGTCTGCCACGATACAATCCGGCTGTAAACGTTCCATTTCTCTGCAAACCATATCATCCAAAGCAAGCGTTGTGTCCACTAATAACCGCGTGGAAAAAGCAAGATCCTTGCCTACTCTAACTGCATCCTTCGGGTCGATGTGCTGCTCAGCATCAAAATCATCACAGGCTACAAACTTTGCACCTGCCCCTTCAATCTTTTCCTTAAACGGTGTATAAGAATAATACAAAACTTCATGTCCACGTTCTACCAGTTCACGTACCACTCCCAATGTCGGATTGGTATGTCCGTGTGCCGGAATACAAAAAAATACAATTTTACTCATGACTCTCCCCCTCTTCCATTGACAATTCTCCAAATATCATAGAAATATACTTGTTCATCATTGCCTTTGGTGGAACAGCAATCCCCCGCTCCTCATCGCCTAATACTAAAATCGTATCTCCCGGCTTGATTTCAAGCATATCTCTGGCTTCCTTCGGTATAACAAATTGACCCTTTTCACCAATTTTTACTGTCCATGCATTTTTTCCTTTTGGCTTTTTCATACACATGCACCTTTCATAAGTATGATTAGTTATACTAATCATACTTTTTCTCACTTCCTTTTGTCAAGAAAAAAACTACTATGTAATTTTACATAGCAGTCCTGTCGTTCTTTTACAATATACTTTTGCAACTTTTGAAAATTTGAATTCTCCTTGTTTATATGTTTATTATTTAGCTATTTCTGTACCATTTTTTCAAAACCATCAAGCCGGCAACCAACACTACAGGGAAAACTGTAGCGACAAGTAAACCCTTTTTCAGATTGCTACCGGACATTTCCGATATACTACCAACCAATGCAGGACTTACAGTAGCACCCAAATCACCAGCTAATGCTAAAAACGCAAACAGCGCAGTGCCGCCTCTGGGACATTTCTGTGAGGAAATGCTGAGCGTCCCCGGCCACATGATACCGACAGCCATACCGCAAAGTGCACAGCCTGCCAGACCCAAAATTGGCATAGGGGACAACGAAGCCAATAGATAACATACTGCACACATTGTGCCGCACAGTAGCATGGCCTTTGTCAAATCAAGCTTTTCACTCATTTTTCCGTAGATTACACGGGTGATACCCATAAATACTGCAAACAGGCAGGGCCCCGCCAGATCGCCAACAGTTTTGGAAACACCGAGAGCTGACTCTGTAAATGCGGATGCCCATTGTGCCATTGATGCCTCGGACGCACCGGAGCATATCATAAGCAAAATCATCAGCCAGAACAGCGGTATACTGAGCAGCTTGCGAATCGGCAAACTCTCACCTTCTTCAAGTAAACGTTCGATAGGGCAGGTCATAAAATTGAACGTGTTCACCAACGGAACCAGTGCCCAAATCAAAGTGAGTATTCTCCAATTCTTTATACCGAATACCGCAAAAAAAAGCGTTGAACCCAAAATCACACCAACCGCACCCCAACAGTAGAAAGAGTGCAGTAAGCTCATCATGCCATCCTTGTTTTCAAAGGGACATGCTTCCACAATCGGACTAACCAGAACTTCGATTAAACCACTGCCCATAGCATAAAATACAACGGAAATCAAAATTCCCGCGAAGGGGGCAGGAAGAATTTCCGGCAAAATCACCATCAATGCAAGTCCAAATGCAGACAACACCTGAGACGCTGTTACACAGGTTCGGTATCCAATCTTGTCTGCAAATTTTGTGGCAGCAAAGTCAATCAGTAATTGGGTCAGATAGAATACAAACGGAATCAGTGCAATCTTTTCAAGAGAGATTCCATAGGTGCTTTTGAATGTCAGAAACAAAAGCGGTGCAAAGTTTGCGGAGATAGCCTGTGTGATAAATCCGAGACAGCAAGCAAACAGTGTTTTTTTATAATTTGGTTGTACAGTCATGATACCGCTCCTATAAATATCATTTTCCAGCTCTTATATTTTTTACCGTTATTTTCTGTATACTCAAATTTTCATAAACTCTGATTCCACCATTACCAACAGGAGCTTGTGCCAGAAGACCAACTTTCACAATAGGATCTACAGGAAGATGAAAATACCTCATCATATAAAAATTATCCCCATCCATAGAGTAATGGAATGCAAAATTATTTCCTACTCTGGAAACTTGCAACCACGCTGTATTACCTTCTAAATTACACCCATTAGCATCATCCGAATCTCCTTTTGTTACCACGCTTACAGCAGCATGTGTGTCGAAATCCGTCAATTCAAAGCAGCACTTTGCCCAACAGGTATTATCCTTCATTACCATTACTGATGCAGAATCATAAGTATCCTTAAAATCATGTGAAACTTTGACCTTAAGCACAAAATCTCCTTCCACTTCTGTATAATAATACGGTGCATTACAAAGTGATTCCGGGAGAATTCCCTCCTCACATTCATCAATACTTCCGCAGAAAAAGTCTGTCTGTCCGGGTGCTTTGATTTCAATTCTATCAGCTGTCTTTTTTATTGTGCTTTCATTTAACCATTTAAATTCCATATAAGCTTTGCCTCCATCTCAGTGTTTAAACGTATTATATTACTGAAATCGTTCAACGAGAAGACACAATAACGCTAAAGCAAAGCACTATTTACCCGAAGTTCGATTTTGGCTGGGCGCATATCCATACAATTTCCGAAATTGACGACTAAAATAATTAACAGAATGAAAGCCACAGTCATAGCTGATTTCCCGCAGAGTAAGCGTTGTTTCGTTCAGAAGTCGATGTGCAATCTGAAGGCGATATTGTATCAGTGCATCGACAGGTGAACAGCCCATGTATGTATTGAAGCATCGTCCCGCTTCACTTCGGCTTATATTAGCAGCTTTGGCTATATCTTCAAGAGTGACCACTTCAGCATAATGCTCGTAGATATACGATAGCATTTTCTGGACACGTATCTGAGCGTTGAGTTGTATGCGTGATGCTTCGAATTTTGGAAGGATATCAAAATTACGAAAGATATATTCAAATATACAGCTAATGTTACGTTGAACAATCATCTCATAACAATCAGCCTGTTCACGCATCGCACAATATATATCATTTATAATTTGATTAACTTCATTGCACTGACTGTCATCGTGTCTGAATACAACGAAAGGCAGCAAGTCACACCCAACAATTGGATGGATATATTTCTGATAAATTGTGCTGGTCTCAGGCGCAACTACAGTACCCGAAAAAACAATGTTCGGCATTGGATCGGGCGTATTACCGGACACCTGTCTGATTCCGTGAAGCATATTTGAGTTAACCAATATACTGTCTCCGGTTTCCAGAATAATGTGATTTTGTCCGACTTGGTAGTCAAGGACACCGCTTTTTGCCGTAGCAATCTCAAAGTAGGGATGCCAGTGCAAAGGCCCCGCATAATTTTGCAAAGTAGCAAGCTCGTCGCAATAAAATGTGACGGAAAAAACTGCTGTATCATGCGGTATCTGTTCTTGTAATTGATGATTAATCTTTATCGCCATAACTGCCTCTTATATAAAAAACTCACCCATTTGCTTTGTAAAATTCAACTTCTTCTCTCTATTATAAAATTCTTATCAATAAATTCAAAATACGGCTTCTTATTTACTTTATCCTGATTCTCCCGATACCACTCAAAACACTCGCATAATCCGTTTTTCAAATCTTCTGTCTTTGGTAAAAGTTCCTTCTGCTTTGATACATCAAGATAATATTCATAGTTATAAAAGCTGAAATAATTACGCTGCTCTATGTCCTCATATACATTCACAAATTCAACTTCTTTTCCTGCTGCCTGATAACACAAAGCTACCCACTCTTTAATGGAAACAGCCTCTTCATTTCCTACATTAAAAACATGCTGCTCCGGCTTCTTTTCCAAAATCGCATCTATAAACCGGCACAAATCTTTCACATGGAAAAACTGCAATTTCATACTGCCATCCTTTGGCAGATAAAACTTTCTATCCGCCATCGCACAGTCAAACACAAACGCCTCCCTGTACACATTATTCATCGGACCATACAAATATGGTGGTCTCAGAATATGGGCATTCGGTACACGCTTTTGCAATACGGTCTCTGCTTCAATTTTGTCTGTACCATATTTTTTCCAGAATTTGTTTGCTCCAATTGCGGTTTCTTCTGCAAATGGCTGATCTTCTGTTTCCGGGTACACCGCACTGGAACTAAGCAGAATATAATCATCAAAGTTCCCTAGCGCATCCAAAAGTAAATTTACATCTTCTCCTGTATACGCCGTCACGTCCATGACTACATCAAAATGCTTATCCTTTAAACATTTACCCAAATTGTGTCTGTCTGCTTCAATCAGGTGTACTCCTTCACTCTGTGATTTGTTATTCCGGTTCAGCACATATACTTCATAGCCTTTTTTCACATAATATTCTGCTATGTATCTGCTGACAAAAAGCGTGCCACCGGTGATTAGTATCTTTTTCATTTCTTTCTCCCACACATTCGAAACTCACTCTGAAAATATTGCTTCTAAAAATGAACCATTTCTTCTATTTCCTCTTTCACTTAGCAAGCACCCACCTGCACTGAATTCCCTCTCTCATTACTGCTCCATCATTGCACTCATAGGGAATGTCTTTTTCATACTGAAAACCCATCTTTTTCATCACATTGCCTGACGCTGGATTTTCTTTTGCATATCTTCCTACAATTTGAGATATCTTTAGCTGTTCTGTTGCAAAATCAATGTCATTTCGTTAAGGTTTCAGCAAATATCTGTACTAAAATCTCATTCGGTATATTTTGATTCACATATATTTGCAACATACCCTTGGGAGTAATTTTATAATTTGTAAGTTCTTCCTTATGCTGAATTACCGCCTGCGACTCAATATTAATATGATCTTTAAACGGTATCAATCTTACAAAAGTCTCACCAGCATAATAACTTGGCAATTTTGCCCACATTGTTTCTACCAAATCAAAAGAAACACTGTCATATATCAACTGGCGTAATGCTTTAAACATATCAACAATTTCTGCTGGATATTTTTCTATATATTTTTTAACCTGTTCATTCATTTTACACCCCATCAACTTCAAATTCCGTATTCTTTCTCAGCTATATTCCCCATTCAACTTTGCATAAATATAGGTATCCTTCCAAATAGGCTGAGCATTTTCATCCTTCCTTTTCCCGGCAGTACGGTTCTCATTTTCCTATTTTTCTTCCAATGTTTTTATTCCCTCTATCAAAACATTTACAGACAACTCAAAACTTTCTGCAATTGATTTTCAATGTAATATTTTCCAGCCCCATCTCATTTGCCATCTATGCTGCTCTACTGATAATCCTATTTGTATCAAGCCCATTTCTTGACATTTTCTACCTCCGTTGGTATTAGTTTTACTAATACCATTCACACTATAGCTAATCCAATTAGTCTTTGTCAAAAAAAAAGCCTGTGCAATGCACATTCTCACGGAACATTTTTATTTGATAGGAAATTCCTATTAAATAAAAAAGACAGCCACGTTTGCGACTGTCTAAATCATTCCATTAGGTAAATTGTGAGTTGCCAAACTGAAATTTGTACCTCTATTTGCTATATCTTATTTCTTCCATAACCCATGTAAAT
>CAZHGE010000013.1:0-42963 GCA_964531805.1 uncultured Lachnospiraceae bacterium | reverse complement strand
ACTGTGCCTGTTAGTCACTTTTTTCATTAATAAATTTGTAAAAGTAGAAAGTTATGAGATGTAGGAGGTGAGCGGGATGAAAGAAAAAAAAGAACGCGTTGGCGGTACAAAAAGAAAAATCACGACTACCATTATATACATATTTTTATCCTTACTTGCCTTGGTATATGTAGCTCCGCTTGTTTGGATCGCATTGACATCATTGAAGGATGATAATACATTATTTATTTCTCCTTTTGCTATGCCGGAAAAACTGATGTGGGAAAATTATTCCTTTGCATGGACGGCTGGTAATCTGGGAACAGCAACTTGGAATTCGACTGTTGTCTGCGTGGTAACGCTGCTTCTTAGTATGCTGGTTGGTACGATGGCGGCATTTGCCATTGGTCGTATGAAGTGGAAACTGGCAGGGACTATGATGACGTATTTTATGACGGGTATGATGATTCCGGTTCATTGTGTATTGATTCCATTGTTTACCAAGTTTTCCAAGGTTGGTCTTTCCAATAATCTGCTTGGATTGATTCTTCCGTATCTGACATTTGCCCTTCCGGTCACGATTTTTATCATGAAAGGATTTTTTGAAGGGCTTCCGAATGAACTGTTTGAATCAGCCTGTATTGATGGCTGTTCCATTTATCAGATGTTTACGAAAATCGCGCTGCCTCTTTCTAAAACGGGCTTATTTGTAACAGGTTTAATGACATTTGTATCCAACTGGAACGAACTGCTTTTAGCCATGGTATTTATTTCAGATGATACCAAGAAGACACTGCCGGTAGCATTGTCTAAGTTTGTTGGACCATATAATACAAATTATTCGCAGATGTTTGCGGCTATCGTGTTAGCAATTGTACCAACAATCGTAGTGTACTGCTGTTTCAGTAACCAGATTGTAGATGGTTTAACAGCAGGTGCGGTTAAGGGCTAAAGATAGATTGATAGTGGTGTATTTAGAATAAATAGTCTTTGAGAGAAAGGCATGATAACAGAATGAACAGAGAAATTGCACGTAAAAAAGCAGAAGAACTGGTCGCAAAGATGACGCTTGAGGAAAAGGCGAGCCAGTTAAAATACGATGCACCGGCAATTCCAAGATTGCAGATTCCAGCTTATAACTGGTGGGGTGAGGGAATTCATGGTGTGGCAAGAGCGGGGACGGCGACTGTGTTTCCGCAGTCGATTGCATTGGCTGCATCTTTTGATGAAGAATTGCTAAAAGAAGTGGCATCTGCTACTGCAACAGAAGGAAGAGCAAAATATAACGAATATTCAAAACAAAATGACAGGGACATTTATAAAGGACTGACCTTTTGGTCACCAAATGTAAATATTTTCAGAGATCCACGTTGGGGAAGAGGACATGAGACCTATGGAGAAGACCCGTATCTGACATCGCGCCTGGGTGTTTCTTATGTAAAAGGTTTACAGGGGGATGGTGAATATTTAAAGGCTGCAGGCTGTGCGAAGCATTTTGCGGTACATTCAGGACCGGAAGCAATCCGGCATGAATTTGATGCTATTGCCAGCCCCAAGGATATGGAGGAAACTTATCTGCCTGCATTTGAAGCTTTGGTAAAAGAAGCGGATGTAGAGGCGGTTATGGGGGCATATAATCGTACGAATGGAGAACCCTGCTGTGGAAGTAAGACACTGATGGAGGATATTCTTCGTTCAAAGTGGGGATTTCAAGGACACTATGTATCAGACTGCTGGGCAATCCGTGATTTTCATGAAAACCATATGGTGACCAAAACGCCTGCTGAGTCAGCAGCGTTGGCAATCAATACCGGCTGTGATTTGAACTGTGGAAATACCTATCTTCATATTTTAAATGCATATGAACAGGGATTGGTCAGTGAGGAAACGATTACAGAATCAGCGGTACGTCTGTTTACAACCAGATATCTGCTAGGTTTGTTTGAAGAAACGGACTTTGATCAGATTCCTTATGAGACAGTAGAATGTGATGAGCATATTGCACTGGCTGACAGGGCGGCATTAGAGAGTATTGTATTGTTAAAAAATAAGGGGCTTCTTCCTATTAATAAGGATAAGGTTAAGACGATTGGTGTAATTGGTCCGAACGCAAACAGCCGTGCGGCTTTGATTGGAAATTACCATGGAACATCTTCTGAATATGTTACTGTCTTGGAAGGAATAAAAGAATTGGCAGGAGATGACATTCGGGTACTCTATTCGGAAGGCTGTCATTTGTGGGAGGATAAAACGGAAAAACTGGCACAGAAGGGAGACCGCCTGTCAGAAGCCAAAATTGTGGCAGAGCATAGTGATGTCGTATTTTTATGTGTTGGTTTGGATGAGACCTTAGAGGGGGAAGAGGGAGATACCGGAAATAGTTATGCTTCCGGGGATAAGGAATCCCTTCTTTTGCCAAAACCACAGAGAGAGTTGATGGAGGTGGTTGCACAGACTGGTAAGCCAGTGGTGCTTTTACTGATGGCGGGCAGTGCGATTGATCTTTCTTTTGCAAATGAACATTTTGATGCCATTATGCAGTTATGGTATCCGGGAGCCAGAGGGGGAAGAAGTGCAGCAAAACTAATATTTGGAGAGGTTTCACCATCTGGAAAACTGCCGGTTACTTTTTATTATGACTTGAGTAAACTGCCGGACTTCATGGATTATGATATGCAAGGCAGAACATACCGTTATATGGATTATGATGCCCAGTATCCGTTTGGTTTTGGCTTGACTTATGGGGACGTGTCTGTGACATCGGCAAAGGTAATCTGTCAGGATAAAACGGTTGTGAAAAATACGGATGAAGTGTGCATTGTAGAAATTGAGGTTGAAAATAATGGTGCCAGGGATGCGGATGAAGTGATCCAGGTGTATATTAAGTGTGAAGATTCTGAGGATGCACCAAGAAATCCTTCTTTATGTGGCTTCAAACGTGTACATGTAAAAGCGGGGGAAAAAGAGATGCTTTGGATTCCATTGCGGAAAATGGCATTTACAGTAGTGGAAGAATCCGGGGAGCGCGTCATGGGCGGCTCGCATTATAGTCTGTATGTAGGGGCTTCCCAGCCGGATGCAAGAAGTATTGAATTGATGGGAAAAGCGCCAGTAAAACAGGATTTGGTCATATAAGGGAACCGGATTTCGTTATATAAGGCAGCTGGCAGTTCTTGTTTGTGTTTAGTATAATATTGCGCTTACATAAGCGGGTGCACTCTTATTGGGTACACCCGCTTTCTTGTCATTCTTTTTACATCGTGCTATAATACGTTCCGTTTGAATAAAATGTGTGTAGTGTTAGTATGAAAAAGAGGAGAAAAGATGGCGGAAGAGATGGTGAAAGAGAAGATAGAAGAGGTGTCAATGAGGCAGCAGGCGGGGGTACCGCAGACAGAAAACAAAATGGGCGTTATGCCGGTCAATAAATTGTTGCTGACGATGTCGGTTCCAATGATGTTGTCCATGCTGGTACAAGCGCTTTATAATATTGTAGATAGTATTTTTGTGGCAAGAATCAGTGAGAATGCGTTGACTGCGGTATCTCTTGCGTTTCCAATACAGCAGCTGATGATTGCTCTTGGCGGTGGAACCTGTGTTGGTGTAAATGCACTTTTGTCCCGTGCGCTGGGAGAAAAAGATTTTGAAAAAGTAAATAAAACAGCAGTGAATGCTGTTTTTCTCATGGTAGTGAATTTCCTTGTATTTTTCTTGGTTGGTATCTTTGTGATAAAACCATTTTATCTGGCACAGACTACGGATACAGAGATTATTGGATATGGTATACAGTATCTGCGTATTGTCTGTATGTTTTCCTTTGGTATCTACTTTCAGTTCGTATTTGAACGATTATTGCAGTCCACAGGAAATACCTTCTATACGATGATTACGCAGCTTGTAGGGGCTGTAATCAATATTATCTTAGACCCAATCTTGATTTTTGGTCTGTTTGGCATGCCGCAGCTTGGAGTTGTAGGTGCGGCGGCTGCTACAGTAATCGGACAGATTGCAGCAGCGATTACAGCGGTAATTATCAATTATAAGAAAAACCACGAAGTAAAACTGGATTTCCAAGGCTTTCGTCCTTCTTTATCCATTATAAAACAGATTTATGCAGTGGGAATTCCTTCTATTATTATGCAGTCCATTGGTTCAATTATGGTATTCTGCATGAATCAGATTCTTATTGCATTTTCCACAACAGCAACTGCGGTATTTGGTGTTTACTTTAAACTGCAGAGTTTCATATTTATGCCAATATTTGGTATGAACAATGGTATGGTGCCGATTGTTGCTTATAACTATGGAGCACAGAAGAAAGATCGTCTGCTAAAAACCGTGAAACTTTCGATGCTTTATGCAGTGGGAATTATGAGCATTGGAACACTGATATTTCAGTGTGTCCCGGATAAATTATTCTTGCTGTTTGATGCGTCTGACTATATGCTTGCGATGGGGGTTCCGGCACTTCGTATCATTAGTATTCATTTCCCTCTTGCTGGTATTTGTATCATTGGCGGATCTATGTTCCAGGCTCTTGGTAATGCGGTATATAGTATGATTACTTCCATCTGTCGTCAGCTTCTTGTGTTGCTTCCAGCGGCATGGCTGTTGGCACAACTTGGAAATGTGGATTATGTATGGTGGTCATTCCCTATTGCGGAAATAGCATCACTGGCACTAAATATTCTATTCCTGATTAAGGTTAATAAGGACATTATCAGTAAGATTGGGGTAAAAGAAGTGTAGGAAAGTTGTGATTTATGCAGTGAAATGATTGACATAAGTAGAAAGTTTTAGGCATATACAAAATTTTTCTTAGTATATGCCTATTTCCAACATATCAATTAGAATTATTCAGCCATTTCAGCATATCATGAAGATATTTCTGGCCATCTGAATAACCGATATCATATACACGCTGTACGTTCTCTGGATCTTTTTCCATTCTGCCGATGTTCAGAGGTTTCTCTGGACGGATAACGAAAATCTTTCCTTCTTTTTCCAGTTCCATAATCGTTTCTATGGTTTGATTATAAGAAGTGTGGCGGTTTAAAAGTGCCTTTTTAAATTTAGGAAATTTATAATAACAGAGTTTTGACAGCATGGGTGTTTCCGGCTTTTTGCGGTAAACAGCATCCCTTGTTAAAACGACTACATTTTTTTCGTAACCCATATTCATAAATGCTTCAATGGGAATACTATCCGTGCAGCCGCCGTCTAAATATTTCTTTCCATCAATTTCAACTATACGTGAAAAATAAGGAAGAGAAGCGGAGGCACGAAGGGCGTCAATCTGCGTTTTCATATCTTTAATCTGTATGTATTCGGGTTTTCCGGTTTCCACATTGCTGCATGTAACATAAAAATCAGAAGTGCTTTTATTAAACTGTTCGTGATCGTATACATCCAGTTTGTCCGGAAGTTCACGGTAGCAGAAATCAGCTCCGACGATATCTCCAGTCTTGATCCAGCTTTTAAAACTCATAAAGCGGGGATCGTTACAATATTTTTTATAATAGCGGATGCTGCGTCCTTTTTGGTTTGATAAATAAGAACAGCCGTGGATGGCACCAGCAGATACGCCGATTACACCGTCAAATGTGATGCCGTGTTCCATAAACACATCCAAAACACCAGCGGTATAAATGCCACGAACACCGCCGCCTTCCAATACAAGTCCTGTTTTCATGATGAATTCCTCCCAACAGAAAATAGTATAACCCAAATGGAAACATTTGGAAACAATTTGCCCGGAAATGAAAAAAGCGGGAAGCCTTTAAATATAAGGCTTCCCAACTAAATAGTGACTGCGGATGAAGGGACTTGAACCCCCACGGTCTCCCGCCAGAACCTAAATCTGGTGCGTCTGCCAATTCCGCCACATCCGCATGTGATAGATGTTACAACCGATAAATAGGATATAACTGATCCAGTCACGATTGACATTATAACGGCTGGGAAAATTTCTGTCAATGGGAAAAAGGCTTCTTGGACAGTAATGAAGAGAAAAAATAATTTTAATAGAAAGGATAAAAATGGGCTTTGTCATCACTTGATAAGCAGAAATGAAAGTGTTATACTTTTTATCACGCTTTATAGTAAGTGAGAAAAGAGGCAGACATGAGTTTATTTTTACAAATGATTTTACTGGTAATTGGATTTGTTATGCTGATTAAAGGCGCGGATTGGTTTGTGGAAGGTGCCAGCAAGATTGCAAGCAAATTTGGAATTCCGCAGATTGTTATCGGTCTTACGATTGTGGCAATGGGAACGAGTGCACCGGAGGCCGCAGTATCCATTACAGCGGCATTAAAAGGAAGTGCAGAGATTACCATTGGTAATGTTGTGGGCAGTAATATTATGAATATTCTATTGATCCTGGGTATTACTTCTGTAATTATTCCTCTTTCTGTGAAGAAAAATACACTGAATATTGAAATCCCTTTTGTAATTGTAACGACTGCAATTCTTGCGTTTTTAGGATTAAAGGATGGGACAATTTCACGCTTGGATGGTCTTATTTTATGGCTTATGTTCATCGTGTTTCTTGTATATTTGTTTATCCTTTCTAAAAAAGGTATCGATACAGAAGCGGATGATGTGCCGGAATTAGAGGAAGGGGATACAGTGTTTAAACTGTTGTTGCTCATCATTGTGGGTGGCGCTTTGATTATCTTAGGAAGTGATGTTACGGTAGATGCGGCTACTGCGATTGCCCGTTCTTTTGGATGGAGCGAACGTTTGATAGGACTGACTATCGTCGCATTTGGAACATCCCTGCCGGAATTGATTACCTCTGTAACAGCTGGTATCAAGGGTAAATCCGATATTGCAGTTGGTAACATTGTAGGAAGTAATATTTTTAATATCTTATTTGTAGTTGGTACAACGGCAATTATTACACCAGTTGTATATGCGACAGGCTTTAAGATTGATAGTATTGTATGTATTGCAACAGCAGTGCTTTTGTTTATAAGTGTGTTCTTAGGCAAGGACAAGAAGCTTACCAATAATGGTGGTATTGTTATGCTGATTGCTTTTGGAGCATATTTTATGTATTTATTGCAAGGCTAGAAATAAATTGATTTGATGGGCGCACGAAGGTGCGCCTGTTTTTTCTTTCGTGAAAAATAACCAAAAATAAAAATCTATTTTTTGTAAAAATAATAGTTTACAAATCGAATAAGTTGGTTTATACTCAGTTACAGAAAACGTTTTCCGGCAGATAAAATCAGTGTGCTTATCAGCAATGCCGGATGCTTTTCGTAAGAGAAAAAGAGGACAACATGGTTTCAATCAGAGATGTTGCGAAGCATGCAGGTGTGGCAATTTCCACAGTCTCGAAGGTAGTCAATAACTATCCGAACGTAAGTGAAGAGACAAAGAAAAAGGTAAATGCTTCAATTAAAGAACTTAATTTTATACCAAATACGATTGCTTCAGCCCTTTCGTCAAAGCAGGCAGGCCGAGTGGCACTTTTGATGAATTTGAATGCACAGACTCAGTCGATTGATGAGATTGGAATGCAGTATCTGGTGGGCGCGATTAATCAGTGCCGTGAGATGAATCTGGATGTGATTACTGTTTTTTATTCCATGATACGGGATAAAAGTGTGGAAGAAATGGAACAATATTTTCGTTCCCAGAGTATTTCGGGTTTGATTATCTGTGGTATGAGTAATGAGGATGAGAACTTACAACAGTTAATCGAAGCACAGAGATTTAAAATTGTTGCTATTGATACACCTTTTGTAAATGAGCATACATCTTCAGTGTGGATTGATCAGAAACTGGCACAGAAGGATGTAGCACGTAAGACAATTATGGAAAACGCAGGCAACCGCAGCGATCGTATTCTCTACATTAGTGGTAAGGCGAATGGTTATATTACGGAAGGAAGAAACACAGCCATGGAAGAACTGGCTGAGGAGATGAATCTAAAACTTACTGTATGTTGTGGAGATTTTAGTGAATATCAGGCAAGAGAAATCACGTTCAAACATGCAAAGGATCATGATATCATCGTATGCGCGTCCGATATGATGGCAATTGGAGCGATGAAAGCCTTGATTGAAATGGATATATTCAAACCAGTATGTGGATTTGACGGCATTACATTGATGGGATATGTGGGAAAGCAGATGAACACCGTGAGACAGGATTTTGCTTTCATATCCACCGAAGCAGTGAAAGAATTAGCGAGATTGATGAATGGGGGAATCGGAAGCAACATAGTGCTCCCTCATGAAATCGTAAGACTTCGCTATGAAGATATTATACTATAATTAATTTTAAAGTTAACTTTTAGGAGGGTAACAAAATGGCTTTACAGGCTACATTACAGAGAAACGTAATCGAAGATCATTTGGGGGATCAGTTAGAATCCTTCGCAAAAGAATTATTTGGTAAAACAATTGCTGAATGTACAGACAAAGAAGTATACTATTGTCTTCTTTATGTGGTAAAAGGCATGACAGCAGCAACAACACCAATCGCTGGTCCTAAAAAAGTATACTATATTTCAGCAGAATTCCTGATCGGTAAATTATTATCTAATAACCTGATCAACCTTGGTATCTATGATAAGGTACAGGAAGTTTTAGCTTCTAAAGGCAAAGATATTACAAAAATTGAAGAGTGCGAACCAGAACCATCACTTGGTAATGGTGGTCTTGGAAGACTTGCAGCATGTTTCTTAGATTCTATCGCAACACTGGGTCTTCCTGGAGATGGTATTGGTTTAAATTACCACTTAGGTTTATTCAAACAGGAATTCAAGGATAGATTACAGAATGCAGTTAAGAATGACTGGATTGAAGAAAACTCCTGGTTAAACAAGACAGATATTACATTTGACGTTAACTTTGGTGATAGAAAAGTAACATCCCGTTTATATGATATCGATGTTTTGGGTTATGATAACGGTGTAAACAAACTTCATTTATTTGATATCGAGACAGTTGACGAAAGCATCGTAAAAGATGGTATCAGCTTTGATAAAGAAGAAATTGAAAAGAACTTAACATTATTCTTATATCCGGATGATTCAGATGAAGCGGGTAACTTACTTCGTATTTATCAGGAATACTTCATGGTAAGCAATGCTGCTCAGTTGATTTTATGGGAAATGAAAGAGCGTCATTATGACCTTCGTAAAATGTATGAACATGCAGTAATCCAGATTAACGATACTCATCCATCCATGGTTATTCCGGAATTAATCCGTATCTTAGTAGATGACAAAGCATTTACAATGGATGAAGCAATCGAAGTTGTTAAGAAGACATGTGCTTATACAAACCATACAATTTTAGCAGAAGCATTAGAAAAATGGCCTATGTCATACCTTGAAAAAGTAGTACCTCAGTTAGTTCCAATCATCAAAGAACTTGATAAGAGAGTACGTGCTCAGTACAAGGATGAAAAAGTACAGATCATCGACAAGGACAATCGTGTACACATGGCACACATGGACATTCACTTTGGCTTCTCTGTAAATGGTGTTGCTGCTATCCATACAGATATTTTAAAGGACTCCGAGTTAAATCATTTCTACAAGATTTATCCGGAAAAATTCAACAACAAGACAAATGGTATCACATTCAGAAGATGGTTAATGTCATGTAACCGCGAATTAACACAGTTAATCAGCGATACAATTGGCAACGGCTTCAAGAAAGATGCTTTTGAACTTGAAAAATTATTAGAGCATAAGACAGACAAAGAATTTTTAACAAAATTACAGGCAATTAAGACAGACAAAAAGGCTGCTCTTGCTGATTACATCAAAGAAAAAGAAGGTGTTACAATCAACCCTAACTCTATCTTTGATATCCAGATTAAGAGACTTCATGAGTACAAACGTCAGCAGATGAATGCTTTATACATCATCCACAAGTACCTTGAAATCAAAGCTGGCAAGAAACCTTCAACACCGCTTACATTTATCTTCGGTGCTAAGGCAGCTCCTGCTTATGTAATTGCACAGGATATTATTCACTTATTACTTGTTATGCAGGAAATCATCAACAATGATCCTGATGTAAACCAGTACATGAGCCTTGTAATGGTAGAAAACTACAATGTAAGCTACGCAGAGAAATTAATCCCTGCATGTGATATTTCAGAGCAGATTTCACTTGCTTCTAAGGAAGCTTCGGGTACAGGTAACATGAAATTCATGTTAAACGGTGCTGTAACACTTGGTACAAGTGATGGTGCTAACGTAGAAATTCACGAATTAGTAGGCGATGATAACATCTATATCTTCGGTGAAAAATCGGAAACAGTTATTAAACACTACGAAGATGCTGATTATGTTTCAAAAGATTACTATGAGAAATCGCCTGTAATCAAAGAAGCAGTTGATTTCATCATCAGCAAAGATGCTTTAGCAGTAGGACACAAAGAAAACTTAGAAAGATTATATAAAGAACTCATCAACAAAGACTGGTTCATGACATTACTTGATTTAGAAGATTATATCAAAGTAAAAGACCAGATGTTTGAAGATTACAGAGATAGAGAAAAATGGCAGCAGATGATGCTTGTAAACATCGCAAAAGCTGGTTTCTTCTCATCAGACAGAACTATCGCAGATTACAACCGCGATGTTTGGAAACTTAACTAAGCCTTCTTCTTTATATGTTAACCTAAATAACCTTTATAACCGGGCAACGGGCCGCATTTTATGCGGTCCGTTGTTCTGTTATAAATCTGATAATAAGGATTAAATATTAAAAATATATAAATTCATATATGATCTTCTTGTAATTGAGAAGAATATATGATAGTAATATAAACAGAAATAGCATATCGTATGTTTTATTTTCTAAACGGAGTCAAGCTTAATTCTAAGCAAGTATCCCAAATGTAACAATTAAATAGAACTGCAGAGGTATATAGTTCATTTGAATTTAATAGATAACGTATTTGTGTTCTTTAGGGGGAAAATTTACTTTGCAAGGAGCCATAAAGTTACTGTGCGTTTTGTATCTCTGCTGTCCGCAAAGGAGGTTAAAGATGCAGAAAGAAAACAAAATGACAGAAGTAAATGTAATGACAGAAGAGGAAAGATTGGCAAAAGAAAACTTTGAAGTCAAAAAGAGACATGGTATTTCTAATTCCCAAAAGAAGGATAGTTCGGCTAAAATTATTTTTGGCGATCCGGTATTGTGTGCACAGTTTTTGGACGGATATGTGGATATACCAATGCTTAAGAACATAAAACCAGAAGATATTGAGGATGTCAGTAATCGTTATGTACATATGTTTACGGAAGAACGAAATTCAGATGTTGTAAAGCGTGTTCATGTAAAAGACGAGAAGGGAAAAAAATTACCCTTTTATATCATATCTCTTATTGAACATAAGAACAAAGTGGATTATAATGTAAGCATGCAGATACTCAGATATATGGTATACATCTGGGAAGAATATGAAAAAGAGATGGAGAAAAAACAGAAAGGGATTAGTAAGACAAAGAACTTTCGTTATCCACCGGTGCTTCCTATTATCTTTTATGATGGAGCAAGCAACTGGACAACTTCCACACACCTCAAGGAACGTATTATTTTAAGTGATACTCTGCTTAAGTATATTCCAGATTTTGACTGTATTTTAGTCCAGTTAAAGGATTATAGTAATGCGGAACTGTTGAAACGTAAAAATGAGTTATCCATAGTAATGCTTATCGATAAACTTCAAAGTGCGGATGATTTTAAGGTGCTGGAAAAAGATGCAAATTCCGCATATATACAAGAGATAGTAGAACATTCTTCGGAGTATCTGCTGGAAATTATTGAACAGATAGTAGAGGGGCTGTTGGCAAAGTTGAATATTCCGCAAGCGGAGATTGACGAATTTGCCAGGCAGATAAAGGAGCGCAAGATGGCAGAATGGTGTGCAAATTTTAAAGGATACGATGTACAAGCCGCAAGAGCAGAAGCACAGAAAATTGGATTGGCAGAAGGCCGTGCAGAAGGTCGTGCAGAAGGTCGTGCAGAAGGTCGTGCAGAAGAGAAAGAAACTGGAATTGAAAAAATGATACACTCACTAAAGAAGTATTCTTTATCCAAAGACCAGATTATAACTGAACTTATGGAACAGTATAACCTCTCAAAAGAAGAGGCAGTAAAAAAAGTAGAGAAGTACTGGGTGAGTGATTCAGACAATGCAGATAAAACAGAACACGAATGAAAAATCATAATAAAGTGCCAAAGATAATATTCCCTATACCACCCCGGCGGTGTGCGAAAGCATACCGCCGGGTTTTTCTTACCAACAAAATAAACAAAAAGGATATTAAATAATTATGAAAAAACATCAAAATTAATCGAAAAAAGTCTTTTGCCAATACCTGTTTTGTGGTATTATGTTAATAACTATAACCTTGCCATAGTCTGCCCATTTTCGAGGCGCAACAGACAAGTTGCGCAGTTGGTTGGCGGGCTCGAGCACGATGCGAAAAGGTGCGCGACAACATGGAAAACGAAGTCTAAACAGAACAACAAGGCGCAAAATAGTTAGAACTCAATCACAGATAGGTAAAAGGGAATGATTGTAAAAGATAGAAGTCTCATGAAAAATGGGGGGACGGGAGTCTATCCCAATATCAAATGCCTATACAGCACTATTCCGCGGGATATGCGTATGCATATGCACCGCGTGTCCAAATACGCTGCCAAACTACTGGCGGAATGTAAAAAACAAGGCGTTTGGGATGATACCCTTCCAGAAGACATATTTACATATGCAGAAGAATTGTTTCGGCTTCATGACATAGGAAGACATTACATTCCCGTTGACTTATATAATAAGGTAGAAGAATTGTCCGAACAGGAGCGTGAAGAAATTCGGAATCATACGATATACGCGCTTCGGGCAGAAAAAAGTGTCTACTTTCCATTCTTTCCTGAAGAAATCATGCCGCATTTTCGAGACATAGCGACGATGCATCATGAACGTTTTGATGGAAAGGGGTATCCGTATGGTAAAAAAGGAATGGACATCCCATTCTTGGCACGTGTGTGTGCCATAGCAGATGCCTATGATGGAATGGTAAGCTGGAAACCGTATAGGGACAGCTTATCAAGAGACGAAGCGGTGGAACGATTACAGGAAGCGAGCGGTAGTCAGTTTCAACCGGAACTAGTGGAGTGTTTTATAAAATGCAAAAAAGAAATCGAACTGATCGAACTAATCCTGAACGGGGAATAAAGCGGAATTTCTTTGTGAAAAAAGGCGGCGGCATGCGGATGGACTGGGTGAACCGTTTCCGGTGGTGGTATCTGGGTGGCCGGAGTATTACAAGAAACATTTTCCGTGTAGTAGCAGCAAAACAGGGAATTGCCATTATAACCACTATTTTAGTTACGGGATATATTATGGCGGCTTTTTATACGAATTCTGGTGAATTTATTATCCGAGTGGATCATCCCGGAGAGAAATTCCTTGTTTTAAGCGAGACAACTGATTTTTCCGAAGAATTGATTACATTAAAGGGACCGGCGGTTCGGAATGCGGACAATATCAGTATTTTTGATATTAATCCAAATGTTCCAGACGTTGACGGTGCACATAACGGACCGAATTACATAGCCTATACATTTTATGTAAAGAATTTGAATTCGGAGCCGATTACATATACATACTCACTTAACATCGAAGAGCAGACAAAGGGTATCGAACATGCCTGCTGGGTCATGCTGTATCACAATGGTAAGCAGCAGATTTTTGCCAAGGAAAGTAAGTCCGGAGGGCCGGAAAGCCAGTTTTCGAGTTGGGAATTTCCGTTTTTAGAGGATGCACTGGATCCGCAACAGTACACCTACAATGAAAAAACGGATATGTATCAGCTTGAGACAAAAGAGTTCGCTTCCGAGCGAATGGTGGCTATGGCTCAAAGGGATGAAATCCAACCGCAGGAATATGACAAGTTTACCGTAGTCATTTGGTTGGAAGGCGAAGATCCGGAATGTATCAACGACATTCTGGGTGGCACGATCGAAATGATGATGCAATTCCGTTATTAACGGAAGTCTTTATCAAAAGTTTTGGTATGCCAATTACTTTCAAACAGAAGTATGATGGTAAGCGAGTACCCATCTTGCAGTGAAAACTGCGCGTCCTGGCGCTGGTACGCAAGACATTCTAATGTCACGATATTACTATCAAACAGTTAAGGGACAAAACAAAGGAATATATCTAAGGTATTTCTTTGAAGCACAAAATCAGGATGAAAAACATCCAAAAAAGAAAGGAAGAAAGA
The DNA here is from genome assembly GCA_964531805.1 of uncultured Lachnospiraceae bacterium. Taxonomy (GTDB): domain Bacteria; phylum Bacillota; class Clostridia; order Lachnospirales; family Lachnospiraceae; genus RGIG8767. The sequence continues at coordinate 28,712 of CAZHGE010000013.1, read as the reverse complement.
AGCACATGGAAAAGAACAAAAAAAAGAAATTCAGAGACATTCGTAACGCCGTTGTTATGATGTGCGTTATGATTGCAATGTTGAGCACAGCATCTTATGCGTGGTTCACAATGACAGATTCACCAACAGTAGTTGGTATGCAGATGACTGCAGCATCATCTAGCGGTGGATTGCTTGTAGGTAATTCGTCAACTGGTGATTTTTACAACGCGATTGAAATTTTAGATACAGATATTAAAACATTAAAACCAGTTACACCTGATGTTGCCAGCCCAGGAACATTTAAAGAACCTGTTTATACTGGTAATACTGTAACAAGTGTCACTGCATTAGAAAGTATAGACGATTATGTTGCATATTATGAATATTATTTAAAATCTACTGGTCCAGATGATGATTCAGATATCAGCATTGGTATTATTTGCGGTAATGTTGATCAGGATGGAGATGTTTCTGTAACAGATAAAGATACTGAGGCAGCTGCGCCTACTCTTGCGGGTTCTTTAGTTAGAAGAGCAAAGGACGCAACAACAGATCAGATTGAAGAGTTATATCCACATTATGCAGTTCGTGTAGGATTTGTAACATACCAAGATTTAACGGAAGCTAATCAGCCTGCTATTTCAAACTTAGTTGTATGGGAACCAAACTCAGACGGAGATATTGATTCTAAGACAGTTGCAGGAACTGTTGAAGGAGTAACAGACACACCTGTTACAGCAGATGTTGTTTCTAAAATGGTTGGTACTATTACAACAGGTGGCTCCAATACAACATCTGATGCATTATTTACAATTAAATCAGGTAAGATTACAAAAGTAGGTATGTATGTTTGGTTGGAAGGTCCTGATGAACAGTGTGCAAATGAAATTCAGGCAGGTGATCTTGAAGCTCAGATTCAATTTACAATTGTAGATGCAGAAGAAGCTCCTACACCATAATACCACCCCAATAACACTCTAAAAGGAGCAGGGAATGAACGCCTTTTTTTACTATTTTTATACGATGATGGAACACATCATTGAGTTATTTATGGAAGTGGTATATTCCATCTGTGACCTGCTGATAGGACTTTTTGATGTTCCCTATTATCTTGAAATATTTCGTACATATAAAGGGGAACTGAATGTAGCAGGCTGGGTGTGCGTTATTCTTGTTCATATTTTAATCGCAGCTTTAATTGTGCTTATTTTATATTTAATCTACAGGGGCTTTCGAGTGGCCTTCCGCTTTAAAGTTCCTGTAGTGGAATATGAAAAAATGAAGGACGAAGTGGTGCGGTTAAATCGAGAAGTATTAAAGTTAAACTATGAAAAAGATAAGATTCTCGCCATGAAGGTCTCCGAACTGGGAGTGCCTGTTAACGAAGACCTTTTAGAAGGCGTGAATGCAGACCTTGGTGATCAGGAAGGAAATGTGGAACCTGAAAGTAAGCCGGAAATCAGCGATTTCAGATTCCCGCGTCTGTGTGGTGTGGATGAATACTTTAGAACAGAGTATGTGGCACCTGAGTATGACGATATAGCTTCCTTAGAAGAACTTTGTCAGAAGTTCCGTAATTTTGCTGCTTCCCGTTTGGGACTTTATTATGACTTAGACGTAATGAAGCGTACATTTGCAGCGTTCGGTGCGGCGAAACTTGTAATTTTACAAGGTATTTCCGGTACCGGTAAAACATCCCTGCCTTACGCACTGGGACAGTTTATACAGTATCCTTCCGTGATCTGTTCCGTACAGCCGTCATGGCGTGACCGTACAGAGTTGGTAGGTTACTATAATGAATTTACAAAAAAATATACAGAGCCTGATTTTTTAAAGACACTCTATGAATCTGCATATGTGGATGATATGCGTGTGGTAATTCTGGACGAAATGAATATCGCCCGAGTGGAATACTATTTTGCGGAAATGCTTTCCATTTTAGAATTGCCTCGTGAAGACGAACGCTATATCAGTCTCGTTTCCTCACGATCTTCGGCAGACCCGGAGAAAATGAAGGATGGTAAAGTATGGATTCCTCCAAACATCTGGTATGTGGGAACCATCAACAACGATGACTCTACATTTGCCGTGTCCGATAAGGTATACGATAGAGCGGTACCAATTGATTTGGATGAAAAAGCTGAATTTTTTGAAGCACCGGATCAGGAACCAATTCGTCTTAGCTATCAGCATTTAATCAGTCTGTATGAAGATGCAAAAAAACGCTATCCAATTTCCGAGGAAATGTTACTCGAAATGGATAAGTTAGACAGTTACCTCATCAAACATTTCCGTTTGACATTCGGTAACCGTATTATGAAGCAGATGAAAGATTATGTACCATGCTATGTTGCATGCGGCGGAACGGAAATTGATGGAATTGATTTTATTTTCGCGGCAAAGATTTTGAGAAAATTCGAATCACTTGGCATGGGATTTATTCGCGATGAAATAGATGGTCTCATCACCTATATGGATCATGTGTTTGGCGAAGAAAATATGCAGATTAGTAAAAATTATCTGCTTCGTTTGAAAAAGATGGGTATGAGCTAAGGTGATAAACAGATGGCATTTGAAGACAACAAAGATACCATTGAAACAGTATATGAACAAATGATTAACAACCTGTCTCCGGAATTGCAGGATAATATGCAGTATAAGTATTTTTATAATCTTCTGGAGACAGGTAGTAATTACTGTAATTTTTTCTCTTCCCATTTGGTGAAGAGCATAGATGAAGAGTGGGTTGCGGCAATAGAAGAAGCAATTCCCTCTCTTCAAGCAGTAGTGAAAAATCCGAGAAAATTTATTGAAGAAGAGAGAGAAGTCGTAAATATTGCTATGGCGAGAAAAATATCGCCGGAATCCATCCAGCATTTGATGCAGCATAGCAATATGATTGACAAAATTAATGATGACGGAACTGTCATCCCAAACAGAATTCTGAATGTATTTAAAGAAGAAAGTTTAAATACATACGAAAACCGATTTGTCAGTACCTTGATTACAGAGTTACAGCGTTTCATCAATAAGCGTTTCGACGTCATTTTTGACAGCAGCAAGGATGAACGAGGTACATTTTTTGAGATGGAATCCCTGATTGATAACTATACGGAGACCATTAACTATAAATTGGAAATTAAGATCCGTGAAAAACAGACGGACATTGAGAACGAAGAAGACAATATGGGTATTTTTACCCGTATTTCAAAGATACATAGAGCCATTAACGATTTGGCAAACAGTGGTTTTATGACGACCATGCGTAAGTACCCGACGGTACGTCATCCAATCGTTAAGACGAATGCCATTGGTAAAAACCGTGATTATAAAGCTTGTCATAAGTTGTGGAATTACATTCATGCTTACGACAGAGTTGGCTATAAGATTGACATGGTAAAATCGGAACCGATGGTAACCAAGGAATTTGAAAGAGATATTTACAACTCCTTTTTGTGGGATTATTTCATGCTTCGTAATTTTGAGGAGCAGACAACAGAACTGGATGTGGATCGTCCGCCAAGACAGAAAGAAATTACGGTTAAGTATATCCGTCAGGTGTTAGACGAAATTGTACGAGGGCTGGATATGTCCGATGCTAACGTGCGTAAGTTGATTATGGGTGAATTGGCAGACCTGCAGTTGAAGCGTAAGGCAGAAAAACAGAGTGCCGAGGCTGCAAAGAAGAGTACAAAGACTGCATCAAGAAGAGCGGCAGGAAGAAAAGGAAAGAAAAAAGCAAAAGAATGAAACGCCTAGCAGATATTTTGGAAATTGTATTACTGGTAATCATGATAGGTATGTGTGTTGTGGTATTAATGGCGGGACAGGGAAATGTGCCTTATATATTTGGTTATCGCGTTATGCAGGTAATCAGTGATAGTATGCGTCCTACCATTTCAGCAGAAACATGTATTGTAATAAAGAAAGTAGAAGATATCAGTGAGATTCAGATTGGAGATGTAGTTACTTTTATTTCTGAAGATCCGAGAATCGAAGGATTTCACAATACTCACCGTGTAAATGACATTATTACGGATGCAGAAACAGGAGAAACCATGTTGCAGACAAAAGGGGATGCTTACGATACACCTGACGCCCATCTAGTCAGTTTTGAACAGATTGCAGGAAAGTATGTAGGTGAACTACCATTTGGTAAGTATTTATACAAGGGAATTTTATTCCTGATGGATAGAGTCAATTACTTTATTGTGGTAATTGCACCATTGTTTGTATGTTTTATGTCCTATTGTAAACAATTGCTTTTGGCACTGTTTAAACCGGCAAGCGAGTATGGAGATGAGGATGAGGAGGATACATGAGAAAGGAAGATTTCGTATCCACATTTGTAATGACCACGGTCAGCATATTGATGTTAGTTGGTGTTACTATTGCATGGTATACGGCTGTTTATGCCCATCCGACCGTTACCGGAATGAATATGGAGGCAGAAGAGCAGGGAAGCATTAAGATTGCTCTGAAATCGGGAGGAGAAGACATTGCTGTTTTACGGGAAAATGATATTGAAGGCGATGAATTTGCGGAAATAGGGTTGGAAGACCTTTTAAATATCGAAAATGGGTTGATGGCACCGGGAGCATATGGTGAAGTGGTATTTTATGTCACTTCATTAAATCAGGGTATAACTTCCTGCCAAGTGGTGCCTTCATTAGTGCCAGAATATGAGGAAGATTTTATTACAGAAGCTGGCTATGCAGGCGGAGTTCCCGAGAATGCAACGGTTACCATTAATGATATGGAAAAAAAGATTGTAGATGTGCTGGAAGAACATTTTGATTTTTATGCAGATAAAGAAATGACTATACCAGTCAGTCTTAATGAGCCGATGGAAGTGAAACTAGTAGATGAAACGGTGGATTCCCTGAAATGGGATACGGAGAATAACATTGGTCAGGAAGTAAAAGTAACCATCTACTGGAAATGGCATTATGAAGATCCGGAAGCAACAGCAACGGATTCGACTATGACAGCGGATGAAAAAGATGCAGCAATTTATGATTATGATATGGAAGACACCTGGATTGGTACTCATTTAGATACGATGAGTTTCCATTTTGATTTCCTGATTCAAGAGTAACAGGTCTATAAGATGGCTAAGGTGTTAGAGAGTAAGATTATTGACTGATACAGTCCAATAAGTATATTGAAAAACGGAGTATGTGGAAGGAGAAGCAAGGTGGCAGAGAAGGCGCACAAGCATGAACGAAAAAGAATATTTGCAAGCAACCGTTATAAAATCATGCTGTGGTGTGCGATGGTGGCTATTGTGGTAGCAAGTACTGCAACTTTTGCCTGGTATGGTGCAAATGAACGTTATGCAGATAGTGCCCTGGCAGAAGTTATGAAGCCCTATTATCTGACACTTCGTAATCCAAGTGATACGGCGGCATTGGAGTTATCTATTGGTAATCTTTTCCCAGGAGATAAGAAACAGGTTGTATTCTGTGTTAGTAATAAAAATAACGAAAAAACTGGACTTGACATGGGTGTCACCAGTTTTGATTATTCAATTGAATTGATTCATACAGAGAACTTGGCTTTGCAATATAAAGTGTTTGAATTGAATGGCAGGTCAGAGGCAGAAGTGGATGAGAATACGATTACTATATTAGATACAGTGGAAGATGAAAATGGCAATACTGTGACGCATACGACTTACTGGGTCAAAAAGCCTCTTACAGATGGTACAACACCACCATTAGCAGGAACAGATGTATCCAGTACCCGCCATACGCAGGTAGGGTTGATCAGTCCACTGCCGGTTAATGCAGGAAATTATACTTCGTACACAACAGGCGTGGCTGGAGATAATTTGAAGTTGAAAGCCAATGTGGATGCAAATGGGAATCCAACATTTGATTCACAGTTCTTTTTGATAGAAATTGAGTGGGCGGATGGTGCAGCTGAAAACTTTGAAAAATATGAAAAAGAAACCGATATGATTTATCTTCTGGTAGAAGCATTACAGCCTGAGCCAGAGAAAAAGACGCAGTAGAAAGGATTCTAAGAGGGAATGAAAAAGAAAAAGAAAGGAGTAAACTGCATAAAAAAGACATTTTCGCAAATGTTTACTGTTTGTGCGGACTTTCTTGCCCTCAGCCCCAAAATGGCGCGTTTTTTCATTCCTTTATTGGTGGTAATTCTTGGCTTGACCAGCGGCACCTATGTATACGCAAAATATTATTCCCTTAGTGCCAAAGAAGGAATTGCCATAGCAACCGGTGTTTATTTTACAGCAAATTATGCACATGATGCAGGCGGAGAGTTTGTGGAGAATCTTGTTAATATAGGATATAGCGGAGGGGATACTTCATTTACTTTTGAAGTACGTAATTTTGAAAACAACTTACTTTTTAATACGGATAATGTAAATATTCCATATACAGTGGAACTATGGTTAGAAAGCACACCGGATGGTGGAGCAAAGTACTACGTTAATGCAGGAGAGAATGAGAGTGACACAAAGCAGGAATTAGGCGTTGGAGAAGCGGGAAAAGTTACTCTTTTTGAACAGGTCATTTCAGGTGGACTGGCAAGAACTAACTCCTATTATATTTCAATAAGTGGTGCACCGAATGATCATGTGGCAGTTCCAATTTATGTAAGAGTGAAGACTTTAGAGGGTTCATTAATTAATCGTACACTGACAGGAAAAATGCTTTTGAGCGGCAGCGCTAAAACAGAAAGTAAAATTGAGTCGCAGGGATTTGTAATACCTGAGGAGCCAGCTGATATATCCCAGTTTGAACGTTTAAATTCTCTTTCCGTATTTACATATGAAGTTTTAACTGTGGGATCAGCCGCTTCGGGGGGAACAACTGAAGAACTGAGGATATCCTGGGACCCGGATATTTTAAGTATCGATCTTTTTGATGAGGCATATTTAAAATGGGTGGAGACAGAAAAAGAAGCAAATCCTAATGCAACCATCACAGGGCCGGCAACCGATCCGGAAACAGGATGGAAATACATTGTAATTGACATCATGCCATATGCGGCAGAGAATATTAATTTTTTCAGAGGTCCTGAATATGAGGAAACCTTTGGAACAGAAGAATCGGATGAGACGAAGTTAGAAAGACTTCATGAATTTATTAATGCTAAAAAGATTGTAACGACTTCATAAGTTATAAAACATGAAAGGACAGTAGTAGATCAATGAAACGCAAATGGATAAAAACAATGGCAGTATTATTGTCATTATGTCTTATCTTAAATAGCGGATTTTTAGATTTGGCAGGGTACGTGTACGCTGCCTCAGGTGACGTTGTGCCAAATTCTACTGTTCAGACGACTGAAACTGGAACTACAAATACAACAAATACTGATTCTGGAAATGAAAACACGGATACGAATCTGGAACCTGCAAATGATGGCAGTGATGTAGTGGACAATTCAAGTGATGACTCAGGAAATAATGGGGACGACAATCAGAATAATCCAAATGGGGATGATGCAGGGAAAAATGGTGGTGAGACGACTACTACTACCACAGAAGTAGAAAGCACCTCTTCAACCGAGAATACGACTACAGAAGAAAATTCGACAGAAAATAAGAGCGACGGTACAAATGTGGATGGCACGGATGAAACTGTGACTGAAACTGCAACGGAAGAAAAAACAACAGAGGAAGAGACCACAGAAGAACTCACAACAGAAGAAGTACCTGCCATGATGATGATGAGTGCAAGAGCGGCAGAAGAGAGCGTACCTTCCGATGTGGACACCTATTTAGCACAGGTTGCAGCAGGAAAGAGCGAGTTTTATATCCATACAACACAGGATTTTATCAATGTTCAGGAACTCTGCAAGGATTCCCGTGTAGATGGATTTAGTGGTATTACCTTTAAGATTTCTTATCCGACAGATGTATCCGAGAAATACTGGGATACTGCAAAGATGGCAGAAAGCGGATTTGAAGGAATTGGTTCGTCAGCAACTCCATTTAAAGGTACTATGACGGGTGCATTTGATTATACAACAGATAGTACGCATTTAGTATTAGAACGTCCATTGTTTAAACGCTTGGGTGATGGTGCAACTTTTAGTAATCTGAAAATAGTTGCAAATGGCTGTGCTTCACCAATTGCGGAGTATATAAATTGGGGAAATATTACATTATCTGATTTGGCTATTGAAGGAGAGATTGGAGGAACATCAATAGGTCAAGCAGGTACGCTTGCAGCCTGGATTATGCCTAATGCTAATATTACTATCAGTAATGTAAGTTCCACTGCGAATGTTACAGGTATAATGGCGGGTGGTATATCAGGCAGATGTTATAAAACAGCTACTATTACATGGGCGGATGGATCTATGATTGGCAGCAGCAGTGCACCGATTGAGGTCACTGGCTCATATGCTGCTGGTGGGCTGTATGGTTATGCAGCCGCAAATCAGACTATTGATCTAGAATATTTTGATTATATTTCTGTAAAAGTCAATGGTAGCGGTAATAGCGGATATACAGGACAATTGATTGGTATTATAGATGGTAAGTACAATACTTACACTAATAGTACAGGAGCTGAGGTTGCTGTAGTTAATGGAGATTCCGTTACGGCAAATATAGGAACATCAAATGGTACGACTGCAGGAGGTCTTATTGGCCTTGCAAATACAAATGTAACACTAACATTACCTGAGGGTGAGTTTACGATCAGAGGTAAGATTGATGGCGGAACTAAACTTGCAGGTGGCGTTATAGGTGTGGTTACAGAGTCCAATATGATAATTAAAAATGTTACCATAGCAGATGATGCAGAAATAAAAGCAAATATAGTTGGTGGAATTATTGGACAGTTTACTACTGACGAATCAAGAATGATTATTGATACGCCAACAGTAAAGGGAAAATTAAACGCGGCTGCCGGAGTTGGTGGCATTTTAGGTCGGGTAGATCGCGGATGTGCTGTGGAATTACAGGGAAAGATTACGGTTGGTTCTAATATTTCGGCAAATAACGGTAATATAGGTTCCATTGCAGCAGAACAGGATAGTGCGTTGATTTATCTTCATGGTATTGAAGGAAAAAATACGGATGGAACATCGCAGCTAGATGTACCATTGGCCGCTTCTTCACTTCCACAATATAATGATGTATACACTTATGGCGGCGTATTCCGTAATCAGGATATGTCGCATAGAGGAACCGGAGTATTGCTGATTGGTGATGGTACACTGGCTAATGTAGGTGTAGTGAATAATACAATAACAGATGGTAAATTAGGAGAAGGCGGTACGATAGATGCCGCGGCTGATTTAGAGACCTTTGCCATTGCAAATTTCTCCGATGGAGAGTTTGGTTTAACTGGAGTGTTTACGGATGCGTCTTCAACTGCGGATATTTTAGCAGATGATTATGTGCTGTATAATAATGCAAATATTTCCTATGAAAAAACAGGTATCATTACTTTAAATCGTAATGATAAAGAGGATAATGACGCGAATAAACAATATGCATTTTCGGGTACGTTAGCAGGTGTAAATGAAAGCATTACCATTACACAGGATACATATTTATTCCAGTGGCGTATGGGCCTTTTCTCTGGGTTGGCGGGAACACCGGAGTTTTCGAATCTGATTATTAGAGGTAATGTGACACGTTCTTCTTATGTGGGAGGGCTTGCTTATTGGATTTCCGGTGATGGAATCAAACTGACCAATGTTCAGATGCATAAGGATTTCTCAAGTGTGAGTGCCGCTGTTGGCGGTTTTATTGTCAGAGAAATTGGCAGTTCATTATTTACAGTTGAGGCAGATAATGTTGTATTGGCTTCTAAAATCAATGCAGGTTCAATTAGTGATTGCAGCGGATTTATCAACAATATGGATAATGCTGTCGTGAATATGACAGATATTACATTGGGGGGAAGATTAAAGAGCAGTGGAAGTGGCACTGCAGGTGGATTCTTTGGTAACTCATGGACCCATATTGGTGGAACAATTGCAGATGTTACGGTAGAAAGTGACACAGTTTATGATACCAATGCGGTTTGCGGTGCCTTGATTCATACAGCATCCAGCAAAGCAGAAGGCTCTGTTTTGACTATGGACAATGTCAATTTGGCGAATTTGAATGTTACGGTATATAATCAAGGCGATAGTTCTTTGGGTATTCACAATGGACAGCGGCTGGTATTGGAAATGATTGATTATAACACGCAGGGTGTAACTGTGGCTGGAGCAGCAACTGATTTTGATGAGATTATGGCTTACAATGTTTTAGAGCCTTCTCAGAAAACCTTTGGTGTAGTGTCTTTACATAAAACAGGAAGCAAATTCCCGGATTATCATTATGAGAATCAGGCAACTTATACAAGTTCTGTTCCAACAATCAATGATGCCAGCCGTTACTACTATGATGTATTCCAAAATCTGGATCCAACTGCTATTGACAGTTGGGCTTCGGAACAAGTAGTAGTTTCAGGCAACGTGATTGACAGCCCGGCAAAATATTTTGTATGGCATATTTTACAGTGCTGCCATGGTGAGGCGGAGCTACGTAATACCTTTAAGCCATATTTTGCAGGTGGGGATCTCCCTTCCAATAGTAATAAAACATATACCTTTTCAGGAGATTTGGATTTATCTACTTATAGTATTTATCCGGTGCCTCGTCAGCAGTTAAATACCTATAATGGTGTAAACAATGCAAAATTTACTTTTGCAGCAGAAGACATGGCAGGCTGGTCCCTATCGAATATTGAAAAGAGTCAGCATAACATGCTCCATTCCGGTCTGTTTTATAGTACATACAATAGCGGACCGATTACGGTAGATAATATTACGTTAGCCGGAAGCATTGCGTGTGCAGATGCTTATACTTGTGGTGCGCTGGTAGCGGGATCACTAAATAGTGGTGGTGAATTTACCAATATTACATTGGATAATCTGCATATTCACGATTACGATGGCAGTGGTGCATCGCTATTAATTGGTAATATTCCGGATAGCACCGTTATTTTTGATGGCATTGAAATGATCAATTATAACGAGGAAGATTATGTAAATACTAAAGCTGCGGGGTCTTTGATCTATGCGGCTGGTGGCGAGGATGCCACGAAACTTGTGTTGAAGTTCCATGACATGGTTATTATTGATGACTGTCAGGCAAATGCAAGGGGAACGGTTTTAAAATATTCTTCTTTTATCTATAAATATGATTATACGGATGATGCCAGTATTAATGAAGGTTCCGGTTTGTATTTGTTCTCGGAAGCAGATGAAGCGGCAAGAAGAGTGACATATGGTGCTGAACTGGATACTGATACTGAATATTCAGATACTGAAAATAAGGTATTGGATCCTTCCAATGCAATCTTGATTCAGGATATGGGGCAGGTTCCAGCAGATCCGGCTGTAGCATGGATTCCATATATTTATAAAGAGAAACAGATTGAAGTAAACCCAAAATCTGGTGATGTATTAAAGGGCTGTGGTACTTACGAAGATCCTTATATCATTGAAACCACAAAGCAGTTTTTAACCCTCTATCGTTATATCAACGAGCCGGAAAAATCAGAGAACGAAGATTACCAGTATCAGACCTTCTATGAAAATTGGAAGATGATTAAGACTGGTGATGACAGTACATTCTGTAGTGCGAAGCATGTAGTAGAATTGGCAATTGATACAACTTCGGAAGAGGATATAGTAAGAGTATCCGATAACGGATTGTATAAATTTACAGGTAACGGCGCAGAAGATGCCAGAGTGTTTGGAGAAGAGGGATTTCCTACTCCTGACCAGTTGAGTCAAGCATACTATCAGCTTGGAGAAGACCTTAATCTGTCGGGAATTACGAACAGTACATATTCACAGATTGCAGATGATTTTGTTGGATTCGGTACCTTAGAACGCCCATTTACCGGAGTATGGTATGGAAGGGATGATGAAGACAGTACTGTAATTCATACGATTACGCTGCCGGATAAAGAGTCAACAGCCATTTATACGACATATGGCTTTATTCAGTATGCTCAGGGTGCGGTAATCAAGGATTTGATTATTGAATCTCCTTATAATGAAGAAGGTACTGAGCGTTTACAGACACAGATTAATTCTACCTGGGAAAGTGCCGGTGGAAGTGTGATTGCCTGCATTTTAGGCGGTGACAATATTATTGATGGTGTTGCTTCGAAAGTACATTTCCTAAATACGAATGGTAATGCTTCCGTTGGCGGCTATGTTGGTGTTGTGAAAAAAGGCGGTTTGATCCTTCGTAACATGACGGATACATCATTGAGCGAATACAGACTGACTCTTAATAGTGTGGGAGACTGGAACAGAGGTCTGTATGGCGCAGTGGCTGGTAAGGTCGAAGATGGTTATATTATCTATGAAGGTGCTGGTGGTGCTTCCTATTTATATGAAGGAAATGGCGGCAGTACACTGACCTATGATAGTTATGGCGGCTCATCTTCTTATGGTCAGGTTGGCAATTACCAGATTGTAAATGGAGATAAATTAAAGGCGGATTGTGCAGGTTTTGCAATCACTGTTTCGGATACACCAGGTGGAACATCTGAAAAAGATATTGTGATTACGATACCAAGTGCAGCCGGATTACAGGTTATGTCCATGGCAATGAACGCCAATGCCTTTAATGTTATGCCATCCGATGATGCGGCATATTCTTCCGGATATACAGAGATTTCCAGAAGCAGAAAAGCGGCATATGATAAGATTGGAAATTGTGCATCTGCTGCGGAAGCGGATTATGTAAAAGCAGCAGCCTATGACAATGCAAATGGATATGTAAACGGAGATTATAATGCAGATAAGGCATATGCGTATCCATATTTATTCCAGTACATGGGAATCGATGGAACAGAATATTTGAATTATATAAATGGAGAGTATTCGGTCTTAAACACATGGGATACGGTCAATGGAACGACTTACCATATGTATTGGAATCTGATTGAGAATGGAACCTATGATATGCGTGTATTTAATGCAGGCACATATGATAGTTTCCGTGGAATTGGCGGTTTGTATTATCCTGCAAATGCAACGGGTGATACGATAACCAATATTGCAGGATCAACCTTCCGTGGAGATTTTGATGGTAATGGAAGTACTATCTTGATTGATATGGAACGAACCTGGATTGTTGCAGAAGACTGGCAGGGAGCAACAGCAAATGTAAGAAAAGCTGGTTTGTTTAATGTCTTCTATGCACCGACAAGGGATTCTGAAACAAAAGGAATCTATAATCATCTGGAAGATTTAGGAAATACAGATGGAACCGTGGTAACTCGACCATGTTTTAAAATCAGTGATTTTGCACTTGGTGGAAGTATCGAGGTTAAACCAGCAGCAAATGCAGGTAACAAGATTCTTGCAGGTGGTGTAGTTGCAGAGGTTGCAACTGGTAACTACATATTTGACAATATTTCAATTGCAGAAAGTGTAGCGCTTACAATCGGAAATACGACATCTGCGAAAATAACTTCAGCAGGCGGTATTGCCGGCAGAATTGGTATCAACTGGAACCAGACCACATCACGAGTATTAATTCAAAATTGTGACTGGATCAGCACGGGTACGGATATTATTGTAAAAAGTAATTCACATACAGGTGGATTCATAGGAGAATCTTCGGCAAAGGTATTACAGATCAAAGATTGTTCTGTAGACAATATAACTGTAAAAAGTAGTGGTTCCCATGCAGGTGGATTTATTGGTCAAATCAATGAAAGTGCGGGAATATTGCTTATCAATGGAACAACAGAAGATGAAACTTTTGTGAAAAATGCTTCCGTAACTGGCTGGGAAAAAGCCGGTGGTATGGTTGGTGAATCTACTGTTGATGTAGAGATGCAGAATGTTTTAAGTGAAAGTAATACAATATCTGCTTACAATCAAATGGGCGGTGTGGTCGGACAACTGAATGGTGGGAAGATTAGTAACATTTACAATGTAAATGTAAAGAACATTGTGACCTCTGAGATTGATGCTTATAATGGAAAAACTGCTGGAATTGGCGGTGTGGTTGGTAAAAATGAGCATACACTTTTGATTGAGGGGGCAAATATTATTGGAACCAAGACAGACGATACTTATAATTGCCGTATTCAGGGAATTAGGAAAAATCGAACCGGTGCCAGCGGTGTTGGCGGTATTGTTGGTCTTCATACTTCAAAGCCATTGACCTTGCGTGATTGTGAAGTATCCAACATCTATCTGAAAGCGGATGGAAGATTTTATAAAGAAAACGAGACAACGGTTCATCAGCCTGCATTGATGGCTGGCGGCCTTGTTGGTTATGTTGAGTCAGAGGTTATGCTGGATGGTGTTATTAAGACAAGTGATCTTTCTGTTAATACACCACAGCAGACAAAATTAGCAGAATCTGCGGTAGAAGGATTTTCAGATAATTACAACTTAGTTGGTGCGGGCGGATGTTTTGGACGGATTAAAGGATGTGTTGTCTGTGGTTACAGGACAGTTAATACAACCACGTATTATAAAGGATTAGAGACAGAAAACAATGTGATTCAGGGTAAAAATGCTGGTGGTATCTGCGGCTATGTTGACAGTGGTGAATTACGTCTGCAGGGAGTCAAAGTAACTGGCGGTGATATTTATGGTGACTCCACAGCCGGTGGTATTTTCGGTTATGTAATACCGCATGCGAATGGTATTGCTTTGAATAATCTGAAAACCTATGAATCAACCGCCTTGGCAGATCAAAATGTTATTTCCGGCGTAAAAATTACAGGTAATTTAGCCGGTGGTGCCATTGGTCATGCCAATATTACCGCTGCCCGGATGCGTATTGAAAATATCACGATTAAAGACTGTGAGATTCATGCTAGAAAGTTAGTAGGCTGGTCCCATGATAGTGCTGGCGGTTTAGTCGGAATGCTTTCTTTTTCTACGGATAAAGAGTTGGTGGCGTATGGTGTTACGATTGATGGAAATACGATCGTTTGTGAAAATAATGGAAATACCATTGCAAAAGGAAAAATTATATATCCGGCAGCTGGTGGCTTAGTTGGACGTTCCGAAGGCAGTAAAGCAGGAAGATTTTTCTGTGATTTATTAACCATAAAAGAAAATAACCAAATTGGTTTCATTAATTCGACGGCTGATGCGCCAACTGTAAAATTGGTACAGTATAATGAAACAGATGATGTATTTGAACTAGTGAATCCGGTACTTCCTGAAAATATAACCATGGGTGATCTGGCTATTGAAGGTACGGAATGGAAAAACTACAATGCAGTGGATGCATTAGTGCAAAAATACGGCTATTGTGTCGGCGGCATCATCGGTGTGGCAGATTCTGAAGTAGTAGATTTCTATATTTGGCGCTCGAAAGATGAGAATAATTTATTCAATAATCCGGTTATGAGCAGTAATCCACCGGTAACGGATGTCGGATTTAATGAAATTGCTGAAATTACAGAAAGTGATGCAAAATATTGGCGCAATCAGGTGCATATTGTTTACGGTGCGCCAGTAACAGCAGTGGATGCTGGAGATGGAGTGACCTATCAGTCTTCTGATCCGGCAGGCAATCTTGCCTACATGAAGATGCGGGTAGACGAGGCAGACACAGCATATGATAAGGCAGACTCTACTTTTGAAAGTCTGTTGACAAGTTATCGTCTATCACAGGCGGATGTGGAATTATTTAATGCTTCTTATCAGGAAAGTTATGCTTTCCCGGGAACGGAGTATGCGATTTCGGAACCACTTTTAGTCTTAAAAACAGAAAACGGTACCGTTCAGGAAAGCATGGAGCGTATTACCAATATCATGACGAATATGGCTGGTAATTCTGCGACGGATATTGCAGGATCGGTACTTACCATTGATACAAAGCAGTTATTGGTAAAAGAAGATGGAAGCATAGTGGAAGGAGCCGGTACGCCAAGTATTACAGCAAGTATTACGGGCGGTGTTGTAACCTATGAATCAGCAGATTATGACATCGTTACAGACGAAGGGCTAACTTTTACAGAACTTACTTTTACTTATGAGATGCCGGATGTACCGTATCATCAAAAAATATTTAAACTCCGTATTTTGGTTGAAGAACCGATTTTATATGGTGTTCATATGAAGATTATGGAGGGCAGTGTAAATTCGGTAGCTGATATCAAGGAAAATGGTTTATTGGGAACTGTGGAAGGTACAGAAATCGTAATTGCAAACGATAGTGATTATACTCTGCTGATGGAATACACATATGGAAAAGCAAGGTTAAAAATGCCCGAATCGGTAACAACTGAGAAATCCTTCCTCTTAAAATCAAGTAGTGGTCAGAAGAAACTGGCAGTTGGTACAAAACTTCGTTTGATTGATGTTACCCATGGAAATGTACCATATTACTATACGGTTACATCCGATAATATAAAAGAAGTTAAATTCTCTGATTTTAAGGATAGTGCGGGCAATTCTTATGTAAATGAGCCAATCCGTAATCTGGTAACAGAGACAGATACCGATCAGACATATTATTCCGATTTGGCGGCGGATGAGCAGACAACAGAGGAATTAAAAGCACTCCATCAATTAGAAGAAGTTGGTGTGGAGCGATATCTTTTAACGGTATTCAATGAGGATACCGATAATATGGCGTATTATATCCATACAACCATGACACCACAGATTCTGAATGATGACAAAACAGTTGATGTGGATGCAAGTGAAAGTGCGAAATCCCAGTTTGCACCGTTTGAAGAACATGAAAAATTGCCGTGGTTCTTTGTAACCGCAGTACCTGGGCTGGAAATTTCTTTGGTGACAACAGATAGTCAGACAGATATTGATGGTAAGATTACAAAGGAATACTCCCTGACAGTAAAAGCCACCATTTTATTAGATGGTGATACCATGTATTGGGAATATATGGATTTGGATGGTCTTGATAGTGAAAACAATGGTAAATTCTTAGAACTCGCTTTCTACTTACGAGACGAAGGGCGTGTAAATTTACCAGAAGGTACTAATATTTCTTATGTAACCGGTACGGATGGAGAAGGCAATAAGACCTATAGTGAGAATCAGGTAATTCAGGATAATACGGTAATCTATTATTATAAAGATATCTTAGAGACATCTACTTTAATTGATGATCTTTTAGCAAATGCAAATAAGCAGGATATTACAATACCGATAGAATTTGTTCTCAACTTTGCCGGAGCTGATCTTTCTGAATTTACTAGTGGAAGCTATGAAGCATGCATTGAACTGCTTCGAACTGCGGACAGTGAATACCCAATGGGTAGTGGTAATACACTGGACTTCTATTCAGAAACGGTTCAGGTTCAGGCAGCGAATAACTTAGGTTTTGCAATCAAATCCAAACAGTTAGACCAGTTGGCGATTAATACTTATCCTACAGCTAACGAAGATGGAAATATAATTGATTATCAGACGATGTTCGATTTCTCTGATATTTTAGAGAAGATTTCCGGTGCTGGAGAAGATGCGGCTCTAGAAAGATGGGCTGGCTATGAGTATGAAGTAACCTATGAACTGCGGAAGAAGACTGAAAATGGTGAGAATGTTGTTTATGAGCGCTATACAGGTAACGATATCGTTATTAAGATAACGGATGAAGGTGGAGAAAAAACTTCTACTGACGGTGTGGTAACGGCAGTTTATCAGTTTGATGCTAACGAAATCAAACGGGGAACCGTTATTGATGGAGCTGAACAACAGGCGGGATTAATCATTCGGGATGGAAGCATGGAACTTGCCACAGCAGATTTGGTTTCCTCTACACAGGAAAATCTCACAAACTACAAGATTGTCGCAACAATGAAGATTGTTGATGACTCTCAAGCAGATAATGGAGAAGGCGCAAATGCTGAGTTGGAAACAGCAGATGCAGGTTCTGAATTGACAACGAGTGACTTCTTCGTATTCACAGTAACAAAATTAAAAACAGATTTATCTGAGTAACAGAAGGGACAGCAGACTTATATGACTTGGTATGTTTTTCTAATTTTATGTGGATTAATTGGTATCATTGCATACCTGATTTACAAATTAAAAGAGCAAAAGGCTTATTATGCGTATAAGTCTGATAAACTGTCCAATATAGAAGAGAGCAGTGTCCAAAAGATTGAGGAACTGGAAAAATCAGTTGAAAAATTGAGTATGGCGGCGTACACCGATATTACAACTAAGATTGGTAACCGTGATTATTTTATTAAAAAGACCATTGAGTTGTTAGAAAGAGAGGCGGATGCGCCATATACGCTGATTGGTTTCAGGGTTGCCAACATTGAAACCGTTAACCATATGTATGGTTCAGCAGAAGGTGACAGATTGATCCGCTATGTTGCAGGACGTATTCGTTATCATACATTAAAAGGCAGCATATATGCTCTGATTCAGACCAACTTGTTTGGTATTCTGATTAAAGATCATGATGATACGGTTATTATGAATCTGATAAACAGCATCTCGAATGATATTGCGAATTGTACGGATATCTTTCAGATAGAGCTGGCATTTGGTATTTACCGTATTGAGAACCGCAATGAAAAAGTATCCGAAATGCTCAGCCGTATGGTACTGGCATTACAGTCCGTTTCCAAGGAAACGAAATTAAACTACGCGTACTTCGATGAAGAGATGAACCGTAAGTACGAAGAAAATCAAAAGATGTGTCAGGAAATGGAGCAGGCACTGGAAGATAAGAAGTTTGTGATGTACTTACAGCCTATGGTGGATCTGCATATTTATCAGATTTATAGTGCAGAAGCATTGGTTCGTTGGGAACATGCAGAAAAAGGACTTCTTTCTCCTTATGCATTCCTTCCAGTATTTGAAAATACCAACTTGATGTTAAAACTGGATTATTACATGTGGGAAGAAGCATGTAAGACCATCCGCCGTTGGATTGATAATAAATTAGATCCACTTCCGCTTATGGTAAATATTTCGCCTATTCATTTAGGGGATGTTAGTTTTATTACCGTATTAAACAGTCTGATCTCACGGTATAAATTGCAAAACGATATGCTTGTATTGGAATTGCCCGAGCGTGCTCTTACCAGTGGTGGTGAAGATGTGTTAAAAACGGTAAAGGCTTTGGATGAAGCGGGATACATACTTTGTATTGATAACTTTGGAGGACTTCACTCTCCGGTAAACCTGATGAGAGATCTTCCTTTCTCCATGGTGAAATTAGACCGTCGTTTCTTAGTGGACAACAGTCAGAACGAAGAAGGACAGACCATCCTTCGATATCTGATTGCAATGGCAAAAGAATTGGATCTGACAGTAGTAACCGAGGGTGTGGAAACACAAAAGCAGGTAAACTTCTTAACAGAAATTGGCTGCGATATCGCACAGGGATATTACTTTTCTAAGCCGGTAAGCCTTCGTGACTTTGATACATTAAATAAAAAGGTAAGCCGTTTTGGTTTCCGACCGACAGAATATTATCCAACATTTACGGATGTTGAAAACGGAGTAGATATCATGGATAAGATGTTGTCAAGAAAAAGATAGGGATGAAATTGAGCGCTGGCTGCGGCTGGCGCTCTTGCTTTGTGCAAAGTGTACAAATTCTAATATTTGAAATTGAGACAAGTGATGAAAATGCTTTATACCTATTGCAGGAAAGCGTTTTCTGTGCTACTATACAATCAGTTCCGGAAACGTTACCGAGACCGATACCGAAAACGATTCCATATAGATTCACACATGTCAAATATGGAATTGGAAACGAAATAAATACACGCTTAACTTAGAACGGTATATTTCGCTTCTTTTTGGGAAACGCTCTAGAAAGTGACGAAAAGGAATGAGAGCAAAGGGTGAGAAAATCTCAAAAGAATAAGAAAGGGAGAGAAAAAAATGAAAAAGAAATTACTCAGCGCATTACTTAGTGTAGCAATGGTTTCTACTTTACTCGTTGGTTGTGGCGGAGCAGCTACAGAAGAAGCTCCAGCAGATGACGCAGCAGTAGAAGAAGCAGCTCCAGCAGATGACGCAGCTGCAGAAGCTACAGGAACAGGAAAAGTTTACTACTTAAACTTCAAACCAGAAGTTGATGAAGCTTGGCAGCAGATTGCAGCAGAATATACAGCTGCTACTGGTGTAGAAGTTAAGGTTGTTACAGCAGCATCTGGTACATACGAAGAAGTTCTTCGTACAGAAATCGCTCAGGAAGAGCCTGTAACATTATTCCAGATCAACGGACCTGTTGGTTACAATAACTGGAAAGATTACACAATGGATTTATCTAACACAGAATTATACGCAGCATTATCTGACAAAGGTTTAGCTGTAACAGGAGAAGATGGCGGCGTATATGGTATTCCTTACACAGTTGAAGGATACGGTATCATTTACAATGATGCTATTATGCGTGCATACTGCGCTACAGAAGGTGCTGTAGTTGCAAGCGCAGAAGAAATCACAAACTTTGACACATTAAAAGCAGTTGCAGAAGATATGCAGGCTAAGAAGGATGAATTAGGCATCCAGGGTGCTTTCGCTTCTACATCTTTACTTCCAGGTGAAGACTGGAGATGGCAGACACACTTAGCTAACATTCCTGTATACTATGAATTACAGGAAAAAGGTGTTACAGATATCACAGATTTAGAGTTAACATACGGTGAAAACTTCAAAAACATCTTTGATCTTTACATCAACAACTCTACAGTTGCTCCTGGATTATTAGGAAGCAAATCTGTAACAGACTCTATGGCTGAGTTCGCTTTAGGACAGTGTGCATTCGTTCAGAATGGTAACTGGGCTTGGGGTCAGGTAGCTGGCGTTGAAGGTAACGTTGTAGCAGAAGAAGACATTAACTTCCTTCCTATCTACACAGGTGTGGCAGGAGAAGAAAGCCAGGGCTTATGTACAGGTACAGAAAACTTCTGGTGTATCAACTCTCAGGCATCTGCAGAAGATCAGCAGGCAACAGCAGATTTCGTTAACTGGATGATTTCTTCTCCAGAAGGTAAGAATCACATGGTTAATACATTAGGTAACATGGCTCCATTCTCTACATTTGAAGACAGCGAAAAACCTACTGATCCATTAGCACAGTCTGTATTAGCTTACATGGAAAGCGGTAAGACATCAGTAACATGGTGCTTCACAATCTTCCCAAGCCAGGCATTCAAAGATGACCTTGGTGCTGCATTACTTGAGTACTGCAATGGCAACATGACATGGGATGATGTAGCTAACACATTCAAGACAAGATGGGCTGAAGAAAAAGCAGCATCTGCTCAGTAAGTCAATCTAACTACAAGTAATTGAAAAGGGGCAAGTGGCGGCAACGTGCTTGCCCTTTTATAAAAGAATTGAACAACAGATTTCGAGATATAAAGGAGAAATCATATGCAGAAGACACTAAAATTAAAAAAATATCTTATTATTTTTACCTTACCCACACTTATTGCCTTTGCGTTTGCATTTATTATCCCATTTGCACAGGGTCTTTATTTATCATTTTGTGAATTTACAACAGTTGATAATGCAAAATGGGTGGGATTTGATAACTATATCAGAGCTTTTACAGATAACAAAGACTTTGCACATGCTTTATTAATGACATGTCTTTTTACAGTGGTAGCTATGATTACCATTAATATATTGGCATTTGCACTTGCTATGTTATTAACAAGAAAAATCAAAGGAACGAATATTTTCAGAACCATTTTCTTCATGCCAAACTTAATCGGTGGTATCGTATTAGGTTATACATGGCAGCAGATGATTAATGCGCTTCTGTATCAATATGAAACAACGATTGTATCCCATGCAAAATATGGATTTATCGGCTTGGTTGTTTTGATGAACTGGCAGATGATCGGTTATATGATGATTATTTACATTGCCGGAATTCAGAATGTATCAACAGACCTGTTAGAAGCAGCAGAAATTGATGGTGCTACATCATGGCAGAAATTAACAAAGGTTACAATTCCTATGGTAATGCCATCCATCACAATCTGTATGTTCTTAACACTTTCTAACAGTTTTAAATTATTTGACCAGAATAAAGCACTTACAAATGGTGCACCAATGAAAAAGACGGAACTTTTAGCATTGAATATTTACAATACTTTCTATGACAGAACCGGTTACGAAGGTGTTGGTCAGGCGAAAGCGGTTATGTTCTTTATCTTAGTAGCAGTGATTGCTTTATTACAGTTAAGACTTACAAGAAGTAAGGAGGTAGATCAATAATGAATAAAAAGAAAGTAGTTAATTCGATTATTTTTGTTATCCTTACGATTTTAGCAATTGTTTTCCTTTATCCATTAATATTTATTTTGAATAACTCGTTTAAAGGTAAATTCTTTATTAGTGCAGATCCATTTGGTTTGCCAACAGAAGAGACGTTTGTTGGAATTACCAACTATGTGAACGGTCTTGAAAAAACAGGATTAATTAATGCTATCGGATATTCATTCTTTATTACAATCGTTTCTATCCTGATGCTGATTTTATTCTGTTCTATGACAGCATATTATATTACACGTGTAAAAAATGTAGCGACATCTATTATGTATTACATGTTTACATTCTCAATGATCGTACCATTCCAGATGGTTATGTTTACAATGACTGGTCTGGCTGACAAGTTCCATCTTCGTAATCCACTTGGTATGTGCTTATTATACCTTGGATTTGGGGCCGGTCTTACCGTGTTTATGTTTGCAGGCTTTGTAAAGAGTATTCCTCTTGAAATTGAAGAGGCAGCTATGATTGATGGATGCAACCCGTTACAGAATTATTTTGGCGTTGTATTCCCTATTTTGAAACCAACGGCCATTACAGTAGCAATCCTCAATGCTATGTGGATCTGGAACGATTTCCTCCTCCCATATCTTGTAATCGGTGTCTCCACTAAGTACAAGACAATTCCCGTTGTAGTCCAAATGCTCGTTGGTTCCAATGGTAACAAGGATATGGGTGCTTTAATGGCGATGTTAGTACTCGCAATCATCCCTATCATTATTTTCTATCTGTTCTGTCAGAAATACATCATCGAAGGTGTTGTTGCCGGAGCAGTAAAAGGTTAATAATCAAATTAATATAAGCGGAGAAAAAAGGGTTGGTAAGGCGGATTAATTCCGCCTTATCTTACAGAAAGGACATTATAATGAGAAAAAGTGGTATTCTCTTAGCAATTTCCAGTATTCCATCTAAATATGGTATTGGGACTTTTTCAAAAGAAGCATATGATTTTGTAGATTTTTTGGATAAAGCAGGCCAGAAATTGTGGCAGATTCTTCCATTGGGTCCTACAGGTTATGGTGATTCTCCTTATCAGTCATTCTCTACTTTTGCAGGTAATCCTTATTACATAGACTTGGAAGAGTTCATTGAAAAAGGATTTTTAACAGAAGAAGATTGTGAAAACAGTGACTTCTTAGATGGAGCCTATATTGACTATGAAAAGATCTTTTATACAAAGTTTGCTTTGTTAAAGAAAGCATATAAAAACAGCAATGTAAAAGAAGATAAAGAGTTTGCAGCATTTGTAAAAGAAAATGCAAAATGGCTTGATGATTATGCTTTATATATGGCTGTAAAGGATTCTTTAGGTGGAATCAGCTGGACAGAGTGGGATGAGGATATCAAACTTCGCAAACCTGCTGCTATGAAAGCATATAGTGAAAAATTAGCAGATGAAGTAGTTTTCTATCAGTTCCAGCAGTATTATTTTTCAAAACAATGGAAAGCATTAAAGAAATACGCAAACGATAAAGGAATTGAAATCGTTGGTGATATTCCAATTTATGTGGCTTTTGATAGTGCTGATACATGGGCAAATCCACAGTTATTCCAGTTTGATGAAGAATGTAAGCCAATTGCAGTGGCTGGCTGCCCTCCAGATTCTTTCTCTGCAACAGGTCAGTTATGGGGTAACCCATTATACAATTGGGAATATATGAAAGAAACCAATTATGCATGGTGGGTAGAGCGTATCCGCTATTGCTATGAATTATATGATGTGGTTCGTATTGATCACTTCCGTGGATTTGATGAGTATTATTCCATTCCTTACGGTGATCCGACAGCAGAGCGCGGACATTGGGAAAAGGGGCCTGGATATGAATTATTCCAGACCATCAAGAAGGAAATTGGTAAGATCAAGGTTATCGCAGAAGATTTGGGATTCTTAACACCATCTGTTATCAAATTGGTAGAGAAGACCGGCTATCCTGGAATGAAAGTATTACAGTTTGCTTTTGATTCCAGAGAAGAAAGCGATTATTTACCACACAACTATCCAAAGAATAGTGTTGTTTATACAGGAACACATGATAACGATACGACAGTCAGCTGGTACGAGGCAATGAACCGCCACGACAAGGCTTTTGCAAAACGTTATTTAGATGCTCCAAATAAGAACAAGATTTGTGAAAAAATGATCAAGGCTGTTCTTGCAAGTGTTTCTGATACAGCAGTAGTTCCAATGCAGGATTATTTGGAACTCGGCGGTGAAGCAAGAATGAATATGCCATCTACTTTAGGAACTAACTGGAAATGGAGATTATTACCGGAGCAGGTTGATGATGAATTGGCAGCGAAGATTCGTTCATGGACTAAGTTATACGGTAGATTATAGTGTGGCGAAATGGGGAGAAACATGACTGGGGATATGACATCTCTGGAAGGGAATGAACTTCCAGAAGAAGGAATTGAGATTACGATAAAAGACATCGCGCGTATATGCGGTGTCGGCGTAAGTACGGTATCCAGAGCCATTAATAACCATCCGGATATTAATCCGGTGACCAAACAGGCAATTATGGATACCATAGAAAAATATGGTTATATACCAAATAACAGTGCACGTAATCTGAAACGCACGGATGCAAAGTGTATTGCGATTCTGATTAAGGGTCTTACCAATCCATTTTTTGCAAGTATGCTGCGGATTGTAGAAGAAGAAGTGGAACGAAAGCATTATTCATTGGTTCTTCGCCATGTTGAGTATTTTCAGGATGAAGTGGATGTCGCTTTGGAACTGATTAAAGAACAGCGATTAAGAGGAATTATTTTCTTAGGTGGTCATTTTGCACATTCAGAAGATAAACTTGCAAAATTGACGGTCCCATTTGTGATTGCTACAGCTGGATGTATTCCGGAAAATATGAGCCGTAAATTGTATTCTTCTGTTACAGTAGATGATGAAAAAGAAGGATATTTAATGACAAAATATTTACTCAGTCAGGGGCATGAAAAGATTGCGATATTATCGGCGGATGAGTCCGATGCCAGCATCAGTCATCTGCGTTTGATGGGATACCGCCGGGCAATGAAAGAGCATGGACTTGAGGTTGATGAGGATTTGATCTGTCCGATGAAGGAAGGGATTGAATGGTATTCCATGCAGAACGGGTATGTAACAACAACGGAATTATTAGAAAGACGCAGTGATGTGACGGCAATCTTTGCGATTTCCGATGTCATGGCAGTTGGTGCATGCCGTGCAATCCGTGACAAAGGCAAAAGAGTCCCACAAGATATTGCAGTGGCTGGTTATGATGGAATTGACATGGGAATGTATTGTGTTCCAAGTATCACAACGATCAAACAGCCTGTTAATGAAATCGCAAGAGAGTCTATTTTGCTATTATTCGATATTATTTCCGGTAAAAAAACACATCAACACAAGGTGTTTGATGCAGAACTTTTGATTCGGGAATCGACAAGTTTATAAGAGTATTGAAGGGATTACGCCAGCGGTGTAATCCCTTTTGACATATTGGAATTGTGATAACGTTTGTCATTTGTGACATCTTCTAAAAACCATGCTGGCGGAATAAATGCATGCGCTTCATCTTCACTTTCA
This sequence comes from uncultured Lachnospiraceae bacterium, assembly GCA_964531805.1. GTDB lineage: Bacteria > Bacillota > Clostridia > Lachnospirales > Lachnospiraceae > RGIG8767. Next base: position 2,902 of record CAZHGE010000013.1, on the reverse strand, counting down.
AATTCCACTTCTGCCATGATAAGCGGAGCAAGATCATGTTCAAAGACATCCAGTTCAATCGTGTATTTTTCATAAGGAATGCAATAGCGTGTTTTGGAGATTACGATACCGTCTGCCTTTTTAAGAAGATGCTCAAAGGATTCCTGATTGAGTGGCAGATTATATTCTTCTCTAACAAGAAGTCCTTTTCCTTTATAAGTCAGATAGTATTTTTCATCCTCTCTGCGTATGCGGATGACAGGATTGGTGTTTAAGTAAGCCTGTACAATTTTTTTTGATGGAAAAGCAGACAGATCCGGCAGTTCCTTTATAGTAAATTTACGTTCGATTTCCATGGTTGAGTCCTTTCAGAAAGTTTATTTTATAGTATGGATTTCTTAGTTAACGATAGGAGAAATTATGAGAAAAGTCAATGGAAATTCCATTCATTTTATTTCAAAAATGGATTGTGATGACTATAAAAATATCATATAATATTATTATGAAAGGTACATGAATGTACTTCTTCTTTCCTTGTACAAAAGTATATACATTGGATAATAGAAAGGAAGTTTAGTTATGACTGATACAGCGATTTTTTTAGCAGAAGGATTTGAAGAAATAGAAGGACTTATGGTGGTGGATTTACTGCGACGTGTGGGGATTAAAGTGGATATGATATCCATTTCTGATTCCTTGACTGTGACTGGCTCCCATAAGATTCCAGTGACCGCAGACAAATTATTGAAGGATATTGATTTTAGTTCATATGAATTATTGGTGCTTCCAGGTGGTATGCCGGGGACAACGAGACTTGGCGCATGTGAAGTATTGTGTGACGAAGTGGTGAAGGCATACGAAAATGGTAAGAAGATTGCGGCTATCTGTGCAGCACCGACGGTATTTGGGAAATTGGGACTTTTAAAAGGAAAGAAAGCCTGCTGTTATCCGGATATGGAAGACGGCCTTATAGGAGCAGAAGTGAGTTTGCAGCCGGTAACGGTGGATGGTAATATTACGACGAGCAGAGGCTTGGGAACAGCATTACCTTTTGCACTTGCGCTGATTGAGCAGCTGCTGGATAAAGAGACAGCGGATGAACTGGCTAAAAAGGTAGTATATGTAAGCGAATAGATAGGGTAAAGATCAACAGATATGCCCAAAGAACAATATAAAAAGGGAGCTGCTGCTCCAATAGATTAATCTATTGGAACAACAGCCCCCTTTTTGGTTCAGGCATCAGACGAACTTGTCAGCCGACACCCGATTCATTTAGAATATTCATTCTAAAAGTGTTCCATAAGAAGATCTTTTCTTAGGAGAACATCCTTATTTCATGGATTCTTCCTGTTTCTTGATCATTCTACGAACCATTTCACCACCGATTGAACCAGCTTCTTTAGAAGTTAAGTCACCGTTGTAACCTTCTTTTAAGTTAACACCTAATTCAGAAGCTACCTCTGTTTTAAAACGATCCATAGCTGCTTTTGCTTCAGGAACTTCCATTCTGTTTCCACTTTTACTTGACATAATGTTTCACCTCCAATGTTTTTATGAAGATAAGTGACTACTTTGTCACTTATCCTCTTACTAACCTGAATATGTAATCTGTTTGATTGCTCAGACGGATTATCATAAACAAAGCCGTAATCGTTACGTGTCATTTCGTCGCTTATCTTGATTCTAGTATTTGCGATGATTTTAAGATTATGTTGGTAATTTTTCCTATTTTCAGTAAAATGAAAAAATTGCGTCAAAAGAATTTCTGAAAAAATCGTAAAAATACTAGAAGTTATAAGGGTTGTATGCTATAATCGTAAAATGACTGTGATTAAGGATAAAAAGAGGAAATCACGTACTGTAAACCTGATTATTTAAGGAGGAAATAGATTAAAATGAGTGTACAGGTAGAAAAGTTAGAAAAAAATATGGCGAAACTTACAATTGAAGTTTCTGCTGACGAATTAGAAAAAGCAATTGAGAAAGTATACCAGAAACAGAAAAAGAATATCAGCGTTCCTGGTTTCCGTAAGGGTAAAGTGCCACGTGCAATGGTAGAAAAAATGTACGGTAAAGAAGTTTTCTATGAAGATGCAGCAAATGAAATCATTCCTGTTGCATACGAAAAAGCATATGATGAATGTGGAGAAAACATTGTTTCTACTCCTAAGATTGAAGTAACACAGCTTGAAGCTGGAAAACCTTTCATCTTTACAGCAGAAGTAGCTCTTAAACCAGAAGTTACTTTAGGTGCATACAAAGGAATCGAAGTTGATAAAGTAGAAGTAACTGTATCGGATGAAGAAGTAAATGCTGAAATCGAAAGAGAAAGAGAACGCAATGCAAGAAGCATCAGCGTATCTGACCGTGCAGTACAGGATAAAGACCAGACAGTGATCGATTTCGAAGGTTTTGTAGATGGCGTTGCATTTGAAGGCGGCAAGGGAGAAAATTATCCTCTTACAATCGGTTCCGGTGCATTTATTCCAGGATTTGAAGAGCAGTTAATTGGTAAGAACATCGGAGAAGAATGTGATGTTAATGTTACATTCCCAGAAGAATATCATGCAGAAGATTTAGCAGGAAAGCCAGCAGTATTCAAAGTAACTGTAAAAGAAATTAAAGAAAAACAGCTTCCTGAATTAGATGATGAATTTGCAGCAGAAGTTTCTGAATTTGATACATTAGCTGAATACAAAGAAGATGTTAAGAAAAACTTAACAGAAAAACGTGAAAAAGACGTTAAGAATGCAAAAGAAGATGCTGTTGTAGATGCAATCATCGAAAATGCAACAATGGATATTCCAGAAGCTATGATTGAAACACAGCAGAGACAGATGATTCAGGAATTCGCACAGAATATCCAGATGCAGGGTCTTTCTATCGATCAGTACTTCCAGTTTACAGGTTTAACACCTGAAGC
>CAZHGE010000012.1:0-44052 GCA_964531805.1 uncultured Lachnospiraceae bacterium | reverse complement strand
TTGCGTTTATGGCAATTTGGCTGATTTTTCAAAATAGACATATCCGTGCAGTGCTGATGGCATTGTTTACTTATATCTATAGTAATCATTTGTATCTTGCGGGTGAGTATGATTTTTGGTATATATCAAATATTGCCTTTGCAATTGGTGTGGTTTTAGCGTTATATGAAAAAGAAGTATTAAAACTTAATATGATTGTAAGAAGTATATTAAGTATTTTATTTGGCTTGGGATCTGTATATGTGGTACATTCAGCACTTTATGTGGATCATGTGTGGGCAGAGCCGTTGGATGAGATAAAAAGCCGCATTTATGCGGTAACGATTTTTACTTTATTTATTGTGTTCTTTGTTTCGGTGTGGCGTTATTATGATCCAGTAGGCCGCTTTTTGGGAAAGTATTCTCTATATTTTTATCTTTCGCATACATTTTTATTTATGTGGGCAATCAACCATTATGAATATGATATGAGTGTGCGCTTTGTGATTGCCACCATCATTATTTTGGCGGTTTCTGTTCCTTTGGGAATGCTGATCACTAAATTAACGGATATCTTTTATCAGAAAGTCCAGTCTTTAGTGGATTTCAATGCGAAAAAAGGGTAGAATACATAACAGAAAACTTGCGATATAAAGGAGGAAACACTGCAAATAAGCAGTGAATATGTAAAAAATGTTATTGTTACAGCAAATGATTGTATTGTTTATCCTGATGTTATTGGGATATTATATGCGAAAAAAAGATATTCTTAGTGATGAGATGTGTAAAAGTTTATCCTGGATTGTCGTAAATATTGCCAATCCTGCTATGATTTTATCGGGGAGTGTAAATAGTGAAAACGGAATTGCCGGAGAAGAACTATTGATGACAATGATATTAGCTGTCGGCATATTTGCAGGATTGATTATAATCTCATTGCTGATTCCTATTATTTTACGTGTACCAAGCCATTCAGCAGGTGTATATCGTGTTATGACCATTTTTTCCAATATAGGCTTTATGGGATTTCCGGTAATCAGCGCTTTGTATGGTACGGAGGCACTTTTATATGCGTCCATCTTTTTGATTCCATTTAATCTGCTGATTTACACTTATGGAATTTTAGCCTTAAAATCCAATGATGGACAGAAAGAAAAATTGGATATAAAGAAGGTATTAAACATTGGTGTATTGTGTTGTATTCTTTCTATTATTCTCTCCTTTGTGCAGATACCAATGCCTTCTTTTGTAAAAACAACAATATCTACATTGAGTAATTTGACAGCGCCGCTTAGTATGATGGTGATTGGAGCTTCTATGGCGACAATTGATATCAAGAAGTTGTTTATGGATGTAAAATTATTATTATTTGCAGCTTTAAAATTAGTGATTATACCAGTGGCCGGATTATTTTTTTTAAAGACATTTATTCACAGTGATATGCTTCTTGGTGTATGTATGGTTATGATTGCTACACCAGTTGCGAGTATGACGGCTATGCTGGCACAGCAGTATGAGGGAGATTATGAACTGGCATCTAGAAGTGTGGCATTAACAACAATTTTGTCCGTTGTTACGATGCCGCTTGTTTCAATTATTACAGGAGTATAATAAAAAATAGATAGCACTAATTAAATTAAGATTTAATTAGTGCTAGACAATAAGAAAGGAAAGAATATGCGGATAGGAATGGGATATGACGTCCATAAATTGGTGGAAGGACGTGACATGATTATTGGTGGTGTGAAGATACCGTATGAGAAAGGATTGCTGGGACATTCGGACGCAGATGTGCTTTTACACGCGATTTCAGATGCCTTGTTGGGAGCAGCGGCACTTGGGGATATTGGGAAGCATTTCCCGGATACAGATCCGGCATATAAAGGAGCGGACAGCTTGAAACTACTGGCTGAGGTTGGCCGATTGTTAGAAAACGAATGTTATTTAATAGAGAATATTGACGCTACTATTATTGCTCAGGCTCCTAAAATGCGGCCACATATTGACATGATGAGACAGAATATTGCGAATGCACTTTCAATTGATATTTCGCAGGTAAATGTAAAGGCAACCACGGAAGAAGGATTGGGTTTTACTGGAAAGGGAGAAGGAATATCAGCGCAGGCAATCTGTTTGTTAAATAGCCCGCGCGAATTTGCGACAATGGATATAAGTGATTTGGAAGAATCCCCCAATTGTGAGAGATGCAGTGGCTGTGCAAAACAAAAAGAATAACAGGGCGTCACAATAGAAAATAGATTTCAGATGGTATAATAAACCACTTGAAAATTACCTGAAAGTATTGACAAAATCAAAAGAAATTCATATTCTAATAAAAGAAATAAGTAAAAAGCGATGAACGAAAAAGTAGAAAACAGACTACATGTCAGAGAGAGAATGCCACCGGCTGTAAGCATTCTTCATGCAAGTGTTTTTGAAGTGCCTTCGGGAGCTGACCGGGTGAACGATTAGTAGCTTGGTACGTCTGCCTACGTTACAGGATAAGAGTGAAGATGTTGATACATCTTTATTAGAGTGGAACCGCGGATAACCTTCGTCTCTATATTAGAGATGAAGGTTTTTTTAGTTTATCAAAAGATTATTCAATAAATTTTGCGAGGTTACTATGTCTTTTATTAAAATGGTTCAGGATGAGATAAAGTTAATAGAAGAACGAGATCCGGCGATACATTCCAAAATGGAAGTGTTTTTGTATCCCAGTTTTAAAGTGATGATGCATTATCGAATGGCGCACAGGCTGTATGAAAAAGGTCATTATTTCTGGGCGAGATGGATTTCCCAGCGTGCAGTTCGAAAAACTGGTATTGAGATCCATCCCGGTGCTAAGATTGGAAAAGGTCTGTTTATCGACCATGGAAATGGAGTCATCATTGGAGAAACCACCATTATCGGTGATAATGTGACCCTGTATCAGGGAGTTACACTAGGCGGTACTGGAAAGGAACATGGAAAGAGACATCCGACTATTGGTAATAATGTCATGATTAGTGCAGGTGCCAAAGTTCTGGGCTCATTTACAATTGGTGATAATAGTAAGATTGGTGCAGGTAGTGTAGTATTAGAAGAAGTGCCGCCAAATTCTACGGTGGTTGGTGTACCAGGGCGTGTGGTAAAGCGTAATAACATGTCCCTGCCACAAGAAACGATGGATCATGGTCATTTGCCGGATCCGGTAAGAGAAGATATTACGCAGCTGCAGAATACGAATACGGAATTAATTAATCGTGTTTTGGAATTAGAAAACAGATTAAATCAGTTGTTAAAGGAATAAAAAATCAATATATACAGGTATACAGATAAAAATAGGAAAGAAAGCAAAGGAGTGTAAAAATGAAAATTTATAACACATTATCGAAGAGAAAAGAAGAATTTGTACCTTTAGAAGAAGGTAAGGTGAAAATGTATGTATGTGGACCAACCGTATACAATCTGATTCATATTGGAAATGCGAGACCTATGATCGTGTTTGATACTGTTAGAAGATATATGGAATACAGAGGTTATGAAGTAAATTATGTATCCAATTTTACAGATGTGGATGATAAGATTATTAAAAAGGCTATTGAAGAAGGAGTAGAAGCTTCTGTTATTTCAGAACGTTATATTGCAGAATGTAAAAAAGATATGGAAGCAATGAATGTACGTCCTGCCACAACGCATCCACTTGCAACACAGGAAATCTGCGGTATGTTGGATATGATTGGTACTTTAATTGAAAAAGGGTATGCATATCCGGCTGCGGATGGAACCGTATATTTCCGTACTAGAAAATTTAAAGAATATGGCAAACTTTCCCATAAGAATCTTGATGATCTTCAGGGGGGAAATCGTTCCCTTTTAGTATCAGGTGAGGATCAGAAGGAAGATGCACTTGATTTTGTATTATGGAAACCAAAAAAAGACGGCGAACCATACTGGGAGTCTCCATGGTGTAATGGCCGTCCCGGATGGCATATTGAATGTTCTGTAATGAGCAAAAAATATCTTGGTGATGAAATTGATATCCATGCAGGTGGAGAGGATTTGGTATTCCCTCATCATGAAAATGAAATTGCACAGTCTGAAGCAGCAAATGGAGTACAGTTTGCAAAATACTGGATGCATAATGCCTTCTTAAATATTGATAATAAGAAAATGAGTAAGTCAGCAGGCAATTTCTTTACGGTAAGAGATATTGCAGAAAAGTATGATCTTCAGGTGTTGCGTTTCTTTATGCTTTCTGCGCACTATAGAAGCCCGTTAAACTTCAGCGCCGACCTTATGGAAGCGGCCAAAAATGGTTTGGAAAGAATGGTTACATGTGCGGATAAGTTAAATTCATATTTAACTAACGGAAATAACAACGAAGAGATGACAGAAGCAGAAAAACAGTTTATAAGCGAAGCGGGAAAATATAACGACCGTTATAATGAGGCAATGGATGATGACTTTAATACCGCTGATGCGATTTCTGTTATTTTTGAATTAGTTAAGTTTATTAACACGAATGCGAACGAAAATAGTTCAAAGGAATATGTAAAAACTCTCTTAAAGCAGTTGAACACACTTGCTGATATCTGTGGTCTGATCTTAGAAAGAAAAGAAGAAATTTTAGATCAGGAAATAGAAGATTTGATTGCAGCCAGACAGGCGGCTAGAAAAGAGAAGAACTTTAAATTAGCAGATGAAATCCGTGATACATTATTACAAAAGGGAATCATTCTGGAAGATACCAGAGAAGGAGTAAAATGGAAGAGAGCATAAGTCTTCTTAGAAAATTACAAAAAGAATTTACATGTGAAGAGGTGGATCTGCGTAACTATTCACCTCTGACACTTGCATTTTTAGGTGACTGTGTTTTTGATCTGATTATCCGGACTGTAATTGTTGAACGGGGGAATCGGGCTGCAGAAAGTCTCCATAAAAAGAAAAGTGCTATTGTAAAAGCACAAACCCAGGCCCAAATGGCGGAATTATTATTGGATGGGCTGTCAGAGGAAGAAATGACAGTATATAAGCGTGGCCGTAATGCAAAATCATACTCTACAGCCAAAAATGCTTCTGTAACAGATTATAGGAAGGCAACAGGATTTGAAGCATTGCTTGGATATTTGTATTTACAGAATAATGAGGATAGAATTATTGAACTTGTAAAATTGGCATTAGAGCAGATGAATATGGAAATCTAGCATGAAAGGGATATAAAATGGATAAACCTTTAGTAAATGAAAATAAAATTGAAGGTAGAAATGCAGTAATTGAGGCTCTTCGCAGTGAGAAGCCTGTAGATAAGCTGTATATTTTAGATGGCTGTCAGGATGGACCGGTTATGACCATCAAACGTATGGCAAAAAATAAGGATATTTTCGTGAAATATGTGGCAAAAGAGCGTCTGGATCAGATGTCTGATACAGGTCACCATCAGGGTGTTATAGCTATGGCGGCTGCTTATGAGTATGCAGAAGTAGAGGATATTTTACAAAAAGCAAAAGAGAAAGGGGAAGCTCCTTTTATTTTCCTATTAGATAATATAGAAGATCCTCATAATTTGGGGGCAATCATTCGTACGGCCAATCTTGCAGGTGCTCATGGCGTGATTATTCCCAAAAATCGAGCAGTAGGTCTTACGGCCACTGTGGCAAGAACGAGTGCGGGGGCACTTAATTATACCCCAGTTGCCAGGGTGACAAATTTATCTAAGACCATTGAAGAGTTGAAAAAAGAAGGTCTTTGGTTTGTTTGTGCAGACATGGGGGGTGAAACGATGTACAAATTAAATTTGACGGGGCCAATCGGACTTGTAATTGGAAACGAGGGCGAAGGTGTCAGCCGATTGGTAAGAGAAAAATGTGATTTCATAGCATCTATTCCGATGAAAGGGGATATTGATTCTTTAAATGCATCAGTTGCAGCTGGTGTTTTGGCCTATGAAATTGTTCGTCAGAGAGGGTAAAAAACAACTTCGAGTTTACATAAAAACTGCAAGAAGTCTTTCAAAATAGCAGGTGTATTTTGCAAAAAGAGGAGCCAAATGCAAGAAATATCATCAGAAACTATCAAAAAGTACCAAAATGAGACCGATGAAATGCTGATTGAGCGTCTTCGGGATGGGGAAAGAGACATAGTCGATTACATTATGAACAAGTATAAAAATCTTGTCCGGAGTAAAGCAAAGTCCATGTACATCTTAGGAGCAGATAATGAGGATCTGATTCAGGAAGGGATGATTGGATTATTTAAAGCAATTCGTGATTATGATGCGGGTAGGGATGCTAGTTTTTTTACATTTGCAGATTTGTGTATTTCCAGACAAATGTATACAGCAGTTCAGGCATCAAATAGAAAAAAACACATGCCATTAAATTCTTATATTTCTTTATATGCGACTTCTCACGAAGAAAATGGAAAAGAAAGTGAAGAGTTTATAAATTTTTTAGGATTCGATACGCAAAAAGACCCTGAACAACTCTTGATTGATAAAGAAAATGTGTTATCATTAGAAAGGAAAATTGAAGAAGAACTGAGTGCCTTTGAAAAACAGGTACTGGATCTGTATCTTACAGGGATGACATATACACAGATAGCAAGAGTTTTAGGACGGGATGAAAAGTCCACAGACAATGCTTTGCAGCGTATGAAATCTAAGATTCGTAAGGTAATTGCCAGATAAGATTTGATAGACATGCCGGTTCGTATAAACGATCCGGCATTTATTAGGCACAATACCGACCGGTCGGTCGGAAAAATACATACTAAGAGGAGCAAAAAATGTCAAAATTCAGTGTCAAGAAGCCATATACCGTCCTGGTAGGCGTTATTATGGTAATCGTGTTGGGAATTGTATCTTTTACAAAAATGAGTGCAGACTTACTTCCCAGTATTAACCTTCCGTATGTCATGGTTATGACTACATATGTGGGAGCCAGCCCGGAAACCGTGGAGATGGTGGTAACAAAGCCTGTGGAATCGGCAATGGCTACAGTAAGTAATATTGAAAATATCAGTTCTGTATCCAGTGAAAATTATTCCATGGTTATTATGGAATTTGCCCAGAATGCAAATATGGATTCAATATCCTTGGAAATCAGAGAAAATTTAGACCAAATTGAGTCTTATTGGGATGATTCTGTGGGAAGTCCTATTATCATGAAATTGAATCCGGATATGCTTCCGGTTATGATTGCTGCAGTGGGTGTGGATGGGATGACCAATGCAGAAGTAAGCGAATATGCAGAGGAAAAAGTTATTCCCCGATTAGAAAGTATTGAAGGTGTCGCATCTGCAAGTGCAACTGGTTTGATTGATGAAAATGTGCACGTGGTAATTCGACAGGAAAAGATTGACGCGATTAATGAGCAGGTATTTGGCTCCATTGATAAGGAGTTGGAAGATGCACAGAGCGAAATTAATGATGGATATACAGAAATTGCAGATGGTGAAAAAGAACTTGCTGACAGTTTAGTTGAAATTGCAGAAAATGAGCAGGATCTTGCGGATGCAAAACAGGAAATAGAAGATGGAAAAAAGGAACTTGCGGACAAAAAGAGTGAACTGAAATCTGGAAAAGAGGAATTGGAAAGTCAAAAAGAAGCCTTAACCCAGCAGATGGCAGAGGGAACAGCTGCTTTGATTGATGGAAAAGCCAAACTTGAGGCCAATATCGCACCTTTAAATCTTCAGATTGCAACTGAGATAGCAAATCTTGGCGGTCAGGAAAAATATGATGGATATTTATCAGAATATCAGGCAAATGAAGCGAGTTATACAGCTTACCTTGGAATGATGCAGTATGCCGCCCAGACAGAGGCATTTTCAGAGGAAGATAAGGCTGTAATTGGTCAGATGCTTCCGGGAGTGGATCTGACTCTTCTTGATGATGCAGCAATAAAAGGGCTGCTGACAAATGCTGCGCAAGCAATAGCACCTACTCTGAATAATGATGTTCTTTCCAATATAGAGAAAATTTTAACCATTAAGACATTGCAGGAGCAGGTTGCCAAACTGCAGTCACAAGCTTCGGAATTAGATGATAAAATGGCAGAATTGACGGCTGGTCAGATTACGGCCGCATCGGAATTTGGTAGTTTGGATGCAACACTTACTTTTGGTGAAGCCCAGTTAGAAAGTGCAGAATCCCAGTTAGAGGCAACTGAAGAACAACTGACATCCGGTCAGGAACAGATTGATGCAGCATATGAGCAGATTGACAGTGCAAAAGAACAATTAAACGATGCAAGGGAGCAGCTTGCGGATGCACAGGAACAGCTGGATGATTCCCGTGATATGGCTTATAGCAATGCAGATATGAATGGTATTCTTACTGTTGAAACAGTAAAAGGCTTGTTGACAGCACAGAATTTTTCCATGCCGGCAGGTTATGTTACAGAGGATGGTACATCGTATCTTGTTCGTGTAGGTGATAAGCCGGATGATGTGGAAAAATTAAAAGCAATGCCGCTTTTAAATATGAATATGGACGGTGTTGACATTATTACACTTGGTGATGTTGCGGATGTCTTTATGACGGATAATTCCGCTGAGATTTATACCAATGTCAACGGTACACCGGGTATCATGCTTCAGATGCAGAAGCAGACAGGATATTCAACAGGCGATGTGTCCGATAAAATCCTTGCAGAATTTGACCAGATGTTAGAAGAAGACGAGAATTTGGTTTTAATCACGCTTATGGATCAGGGAATTTATATTGATCTGGTTATGGATTCCATATTGAGTAATATTTTATCCGGTGCAGTATTGGCTATATTAATCCTGATTGTGTTCTTGAAGGATCTAAGACCGACATTTGTGATTGCAGTTTCCATTCCGGTCAGTCTGGTAACGGCCATTGTATGTATGTATTTTAGTGGAGTAACATTGAATATCATTTCATTATCTGGTTTGGCACTTGGTATTGGTATGTTAGTAGATAATTCCATCGTTGTAATTGAAAATATTTATCGATTGCGTAACGAAGGCTATTCGATGAGAGAAGCCGCAATAGAAGGGGCAAAAGAAGTAGCCGGAGCCATTGTGGCATCAACTTTGACGACCGTCTGTGTATTTTTACCGATTGTTTTTACAGAAGGTATTACCAGACAGTTGTTTATGGATATGGGATTGACGATAGGTTATTCGCTGCTGGCATCTTTGGTAATTGCCCTTACTGTAGTACCGGCAATGGCATCTAAAGTGTTAAAGACAGTAAAGGAAACAAAAGAAACTGGATTTTTTGAACGATTAAGCAGGTTATATGAAAAAAGCATTGCCCTTTCACTGAAATGGAAATGGCTTGTATTACTTGGTGTTGTGGTATTGTTAGTTGTGAGTGGAGCATTGGCAATCAGCCGTGGAATTGCCTTTATGCCATCCATGGACTCCACACAGATTACGATAACATTAGAAACACCGGAGGATAGCAAATTAAAAGATACAGCGGCTATTTCAGATGAGGTAGTTGCCAGAATACTGGAGATTGAAGATGTGCAGGATGTAGGCGCTATGACAGGCGGAGGCAGTGGTATTTCATCTATGGCAGGTTCCTCCGATAGTGCTACAAATATGGTAACGATGTATGTTGTGTTAAAAGAAGATAAGAGTCATTCTGCAAAAGAAGTGGGAAAAATGATAGAAGAGGTCACTGCCGATATTGAAAATGCCACATTAGTAATCAATACAGAGGCTATGGACATGAGTGCATTAGGTGGAAGTGGTATTTCTATTCAGGTACGCGGACGTGATTTGGATACATTACAGACTATTGCATCAGAAGTGGCCGCAATCGTTGAAGGTGTGGAAGGAACAACAGAAGTTTCAGATGGAATGGAAGAAACGACGGGCGAACTTCGTATTTTAGTAGATCGTGATAAGGCTATTGAATATGGTCTTACAGTTGCTCAGGTATTCCAGCAGATTAATGAAAAAATAACAGAAGATACCGGATCTACACAGTTAGTAACGGATACAAAAGAATATGATATTTTAGTCATTCATCAGGCAAATGCAGATATGGGCAGAAATGATATCAAAAATCTGCAGATTGATTATACGGATAAGAATGATAAGAAGTGTAAAGTTGCTCTTTCTGAAATTGCAGTATTTGAAAATCATGAAGGCTTAAATGCTATCAATCGAGATTCGCAGACCAGATACATTTCAGTATCGGCATCCATTGCAGAAGGCTATAATGTTGGTATTGTAGCAGAAGATGTAAATAAAGCATTGGAAGATTATGAATTGCCCTCTGGTTATAGTCTTGTTTTTGCAGGTGAAAATGAAATGATTTTAGAGGCAATGGAACAGATGATGTTAATGTTATTATTGGCAGTTGTTTTCATGTTCTTAATCATGGTAGCACAGTTCCAGTCACTTTTATCACCATTCATCATTATGTTTACGATTCCGCTTGCATTTACCGGTGGTTTGTTCGGACTATATGTTACGAGAAGTGAAGTCAGTGTAATTGCCTTGCTTGGATTTGTTATGTTGGCGGGCATTATTGTAAATAACGGTATCGTTTTAGTGGATTATATTAATCAGTTAAGAGAAAATGGTATGGAAAAGACAGAAGCTATCATGACAGCTGGCCGTACGAGACTTCGTCCGGTATTGATGACAGCACTTACAACCATTCTGGCGATGTCCACTATGTTATTCAGCCATGATATGGGGGCAGATATGTCAAAACCAATGGCGATTGTTATTGTAGGTGGTTTAGTATATGGTACATTACTTACTCTGTATGTAGTTCCTTGTATCTATGATATTTTCAACAGGGAAAAGAAAGCAAAAAAGAAACGTAAAAAGATTGCAAAATAGAGGATTGTTTTATGAGGGAAGATAAAAAACTGGATAAAGTGACAGCGATATATAAAGCAATCGAAGAATTGGTTGCAGAAGGTGCTGATTTATCATCTATGCGCGTTTCCGACATTGCAGCAAAAGCTGGAATAGGAAAAGGGACCACTTATGAATACTTTTCCAGTAAAGAAGAAATGATTGTAAAGGCTATGCTTTATCTGGTAGGTTCCATGGTAAAGCGAATTGTGGAGCAAATGAAGAAACTGCCATCATTTCAAGATGCGTTTATTATGCTGCTGGACGAAATGGAAGAAAAAGCAAAGCAACGGGCTTGTGTTATGAAATATCTAAGTATGGTAAATGACATGAATCTTTGTCAGCCAATGCATGATATTATGCGCTCTGATAACGAAGCCAAAGCTTCTAATCCTATAAATATCATATGTTATCTTTTGGAAAGAGGTCAAAAAGAGGGGATTTTAAGAACGAATTATTCACAATCCTATATGCTGTCAGTTGTTTTTTCTAAGGTGATGGCGTTTATGATGTTTATCAATGATGATTTTGGAAAAAAAGATTGCAGCAGTGATGAAATGAAACTGGCTTTGTATCAGGGAATTTGCAGGGAGTTAGGTACTTAAAGATTAATGAATCTGAATGTAAAGAAAAGGCATGACGGATATGAGCGTTATGTCTTTTCTTTTATGGACAAAAAGGAAAACAATCTATATACTGGATTTGAGGAAGGAAGGAGGAAACAACTCAATGAAAAGCAATGTTGTAAAACGTATGCTGGCATCTGTATTAATGATTGCAATGCTTACAGGTGTGATGGCATGCGGAAGTCCTGCGAAACAGGATTCAGAGGCGGAAAATGTAAGCATAGAAGATATGGGAGAATCTGAAACTGCTTATGTGGATGAACCGGAAGGAAAATATGAAGGTTATAAACTCATATGGAATGATGAGTTTGAAGGTGATGCTTTAGATACCACAAAATGGTCCTGCCAGATTGGAACGGGTACATCGGAAGGTTTAACAGACTGGGGAAACCAGGAATTGGAATATTATACGGATGAAGAAAAAAATGTTCGTGTAGAAGATGGAAATTTAGTAATCACTGCGATCAAGGAAGAGGAACGTGTTGGCGGTAAATTGTTTACATCAGCCAGACTTCGTACGATGACGGACGAAGGCGAAGTATTGTTTTCTACCAAATATGGCCGTGTGGAAGCAAGAATTAAACTGCCGGAGGGCGAAGGTTTATGGCCTGCATTTTGGATGCTTCCTGTAGATGACAGTATCTATAATGAATGGGCGTCTTCTGGAGAAATCGATATTATGGAAGCAAGAGGAAGACTTCCGGATAGAATTGAAGGAACGATTCATTATGGACAGAACTGGCCTAATAATGTATACAAAGGCGGAGAATTTGTTATGACAGAGGATACGGATATTACCGATTATCATTTATATTCTCTGGAATGGGAGCCGGGAATACTCCGCTGGTACATAGATAACGTGTGTTATCATACCTCAGAACAGTGGTTTAGCAAAGGTCCTTACAGCGGAGCGGATTATACATGGCCTGCACCATTTGATGTACCTTTTTATATTTTACTGAATATGGCTGTTGGAGGAACTTTTGATTTAGAGTCAAATCCATATTCGACGGAATATCCAAAAGAAATGAAAGTGGATTATGTAAGAGTGTATCAGAAAGAAGCAGGATATGCTTCTGCATCCGATTCGGAAGTTATACAGGCAGATAATAAGGACGAGGAAGGTTTTGAACAGTATGCAGCTTCTTATGAAGATGGAGAATTTATTGTTGATCCGGCTTTTTCAACTATGAACATTGAACCAATTGAAGACACAAATAATGGTATTATTCCGGAAAGTAAGGACTGGCAGTTTGCAGTAGGAGATTTTGGTGGTTTTGCAAAGGCTTCTGTAGAGGAATTAGAGGAAGGAACGTTTGCCAAGATTGATATCAGCAGCGGTGGAAGTCAGACCTATGCCGTACAGTTAATCCAGCACATACCAGTTATTCAGGGATACAGTTATATGGTGTCTTTTGATGCGAAATCCTCTAATGAAAGAAGTTTCTTTGTTTCACCGAGTGGAGATGGTGATAATGGATGGGAAAAATATGGTGTTTATGAAGCCAGTGTGGGACCAGAAGTGGCAAATTATAACTTTGTATTTGAGATGAACAGTACAACTGATCCAACTGCACGTTTGGAATTCAATCTGGGTAACAATATTGGTACTCTTTGGATTGGAAATGTCAGTGTAACAGAGTTAAAATCGGAAGATGGAATTGACCATGATATGAAAAAGTCCCCATTAGCAGACGGTAACCGTATTTATAATGGAACTTTCGACCAGGGAACCCAGAGAGTGGCTTTCTGGTATCTTGAAAACATGGAAGCAGCGATTCCGGATGTGATTGTAAAAGAAGATGGAAGTGAAGATTACAGTAGAAAGGCACAGCTTAATGCTGTTTCGGCGGATGCAAAAATGTATCAGAATGGCATTCAGGTCAATGGAGGTGCTGACTACACAATCAGTTTAGATTTATCCGGTAATAAAGCGGCAGAAGTGACTGTAAGACTTACTGGAGCTGATGGAAGCGTTTATGCAGAAAATACATTTGCTTATGATGGAAGCGGTATTCAGAATATGGAATATATGTATTCAGCAGCAGAGGGTATATTGGATAACGAAGCAGTATTTACACTGGAAATACCAGAAGGCACAACTGTTGATGTAGATAATATCCGTATGTGTATGGTAAAAGAAGATTAAGTTTAATAGCGTGTGTATATTGCTAATATTGCTGCTACAAAAAAGAGCGTTCCCCGATATAAAAGGGAACGCTCTTTTTGTAGCATTAATCTGCGTCAATAATATCATCTACAACTTCTGTTACGACTACATCTGTAGCAACAATATCTTCTTCATCAAAATAAGTATCATCCTCCATTTTAGCACCGCATTTTGGACAAAATACACTGTCATCCGGTACATCATTTCCACAGGAAACACATTTCTGAGTACCTCTTAATTCCGAAATACGTTTTTCAAGATCCTTAATCATTTTCTCAGCATTAACGATTGCATCCATCTGTTCAGGAAACTCTTTTGTCAAATCCTCTTTATGCGCTTCATAATATGCTTTACCGATTTCTCTATAATAACGTAAAATCGTATTCTCATAAGAAACAATCTGACCTCTTAAGCTTGCAATGTCAGTAAAGTTCTTGGCTTTGTCAGCCATTTCTTTTCCTTTCATAGATATTGTTTCGCTAAACTCTTCCCAAAATGCCATATGAATTCCCTCCAGTATATTGTTAAAAAAATTTTTCCTTATTTCTTTTCAGTATACGCCTTTTTCTTATGAAAAACAACATTGACAGTATGGAAAGTGTATGTTATTATAGCGTTTGTGAGTTGTCACATGCTGTTGTAGCACAGTCGGTAGTGCGTCGCATTGGTAGTGCGGAGGTCACGGGTTCGATTCCCGTCAGCAGCTTGAAGAAGCCCTTGTTTATGCAAGGGCTTTTATTTTTTTGGGATAGAGAATATCTAAGGGCGGTGGATGATTCCACCGCCCTTTTGGGCTTCTAATATTATTCTGTCATATATCTTATTGTGCGGCACCGGCTTCTGCAGCAGCTGCTGCGGCTGCTGCCTGAGCAGCGAGAGCGCGTTGCTGCATTTCAGCTTGTTGCTGTGCCAAAATCGCATCCTTGTTTGGATCAACAAAGAATGCCTGATTATGAGGACACTGTCTTGTCTGCTGCACAATAGTCGGATCTGTAATAGCAGCATTTGGATCGGTAATCTGTGTTGCCGGATCGGTAGTAACGGCAGCATTTGGATCCGTTGTTGTCAGTGTATTAGAACCAGCCCATAAGGATGGATGTTCCTGAAGTGGGAGTTCGAATACACCTTCCTGTTTAAATGGACAGTCCATACATGCAGGAAGACCACTGTAAGCACATAAGGTTCCTTGATAATGGACATCACAGGTGGATTCTGGAACAGTTCCCTCTGCAAAATATTCAGTGGTCAGTGTAGCATCACACAAACCAGGAATCGGCAGTTTACCGGAGCGTGAGCAAACGGTAGTGGTTACGATACCGCTTGGTGTATTAAATGATTTAGCCGGTAAATCCTCGTGGATGCGGCTCATAACAGCACGCCACATGGTCTTTGCCAGATTCTTTTCTGCAGAAGTGGACAATTTAGTATTATTATCGTATCCAGTCCAGGTAGTAGCCGTATAGTATGGGGTATAACCACTGAACCATACGTCGTTGTAATCAGATGTGGTACCAGTTTTACCAGCAATTGGCATACCACCAAAATTAACGCTGCCACCAGTACCTGAGGTAACAACGTCTACCATGGCATTGGTCAATAAGTATGCGGTTGTTTCCTGAATAACCTGATGTGTTTCGGGTGTTGTATTGTCTAAAATTACATTGCCATCATGGTCAACAACTTTTGTATAAAGCTTAGGTTTGATATATGTTCCATTATTGGCAATTGTAGCATAAGCAGCGTTTAATTCCATGTTGGTAACACCATTTGTAATACCACCTAATGCTAATGGCTGTGTAATATCACTATAAATTTTTCCATTTACTTCTTTTGCGGATTCCAATGTGGTAAAACCAAAGTTTAACAGATAATCATATCCTAACTGTGGTGTAATCTGAGTCAATGTCTTTACCGCAATGATGTTCATGGAATCTGCAATAGCAACACGTACGCTGTTAATACCACGGTATCCCGTATCATACCAGTTAGAAACAGGTGTTCCAGAATCGTAGTTAAACGGTGCATCGTTATATACACTGGCAAGAGTTACCTGGTTTGTATCAATAGCAGGAGCATAAGCAGCAAGAACCTTAAAAGTGGAACCGGGCTGTCTTTTGGCAGAAGTTGCACGGTTTAGGGTACGGCTGGCTTCCTTAGCACCACGGCCGCCTACCATAGCAACCACATATCCGGTGGTTTGGTCTTCTACGGTAATGGATACCTGTGGCTGTGGAGTCAGGGAAATGCTTTCTGCTAAGATTTCATCTCCTTCTTCCATAACGGCTGCCTGATATTCTTCGATAGCAGCATATGCGTCATCCTTTGTTTCATAGAGCATGTTAAAACGGGAATTACTCTGTCTGAAATAGGAACGATACATTTCGGAACTATGGTTTTCTGTTTCTCCATTGGCTTTCATGACAGAAAGAGCATAAGTTAACTGCCATTTGGAGTTGCTTGGATAATTTTCTTCATTTGAATATACTTCATCGCAGATAGCCTGAATATTCGGATCCTGCGTAGAGAAGATGGATAAACCACCACTGTAAAGCAGCGTATATGCCTGATTATCATTATATCCGGCTGCTAAAAGGTCTTCGTATACCGCATCGGTAACAGCATCGTCAAAGTAGGAGTTAATGGTATCATCCGTTACTTTTTCATTGGTGCTTTGAATACGTGCATATACATCGTCAGCCATCGCTTCGTCGAATTCAGTTTGGGAAATATATCCCTGTTCCAACATATTATTTAATACTTTTTCACGGCGTTCAGCATTTTTATCCGGGTGTGAAATCGGATTATACTTGGAAGGATTCTGTGTAATACCTGCAATAACAGCACATTCTGACAAGTTCAGTTCGTATACATTTTTATTGAAATAACGAAGAGAAGCAGCCTGAACACCAAGAGTATTCTGCCCTAAGTTGATGGTGTTCATATAATTTTCCAGAATCTTATCCTTGCTCATGACTTTTTCAAGTTCCAAAGCTAAGTATTGTTCCTGAATTTTACGTTTGACACGTTCAATTGTACTTTCGTCCGTCCAGCCAGTGAAAACATTGTTTTTTAACAACTGCTGGGTAATGGTACTGGCTCCCTGGGAAAAGTGGAACTTATTTTGAATACCAACAACGGCAGCACGGAAGATACCCTGGATATCAATACCGTTATGATTGTAAAAACGTTCGTCCTCAATTGCAACGAATGCATGTGCCAGATTACTTGGAATCTGATCCATGGTAACAGGGATTCGGTTGGAATCGGAAGCTACCAGTTTGGCGGTCTGTTGACCTTCGCTGTTATAAATAAAGGTAGAAAATCCTGTCGGAGAAACGTCGATATTGGAGATGTCTGGGGATGTATCAATGATTCCCTTGAAAACACCAAATGCGGCGCTCGCACCGATGATGCCGACTACTAATATAAAAACAAGCGATAATTTTAATATGATAAGAGCAATCTTGCGGCCCCATTTTCCGCCTTTGGAATTAACCGCATGTTGTTTGGCTCTAATACCCTTTTTGCCATAATTCATAAATGATGCCTCCTTTTATTGTATGGCTTTTTTTGGCATTACCTACTCGATTATAGCAAATTAAAGTAGGTAAATAAAGGATTTTCTTTTATATTAAGAATTCTTCACTTTTTCTTTCGTTTTTATCCCTTTTTATGTTACTATTACTAAAGTGAATTTAATTTTACAGATAGGAATAAAGAATGCAGATTTATAAAACTATAAAACAATACGGAGAAGGCGAGATTGTTGAAAAAAAATCACGCTTTCTGGGTAAGATAAAAAAAGTAGAATCTGAAGAGGAAGCTTTGGAATTTATCGAAAGTATAAAAAAGCAGTACTGGGATGCCAGACATAATTGTTTTGCATATATTATAGGAACAAAAGGTGAGACAGTTAGATGCAGTGATGATGGCGAACCATCCGGGACAGCTGGTAAACCTATGCTTGAAGTTCTGCAAAATCAGGAACTGCGTAATGTTGTAGCAGTTGTGACCCGGTACTTTGGTGGTGTACTTTTAGGAACTGGCGGACTTGTACGGGCATATACCCAGGCAACGCAGGAAGCATTAAAGGAAGCCCAGGTGGCAACCATGACGCCTATGTCCGTTATGACAGTACAGACTGATTATAATGCTATTGGGAAGATCAAATATGTGCTTGCACAGGAAGAAATCCCTGTTTTAAACGAAGAATATGCGGCGGATGTAGTGGTTACCATGGCAGTGCCTTTGAGTGAAAAAGAGCACATGATTAAGAAAATGACAGAGGTTACAAACGGTAAGGCTGTAATGGAAGAAAAAGAGCAGACCTTTATGGCGTTATAGCGGCATGGAAATGCCGTAAAGGCGGCGAAAAAGTTTGGGTGATAAGATTGACAGAAAATAGTGGTTTTTGTAATATGTATTAGATATTATTTTAATAATAACAGATGTGTTTTAATTAGATTTACATACATAGCAAGAAGAAAGGTGGTGGTTTTATGCAGAATAGTCATATAGGCAGTAGTAGTGACGTTCCCGTTCCTGGGCGAAGTTATGCAAAAATCACAACTGAAGGAGAAATGCTATGGATCAGATCATGGAATTAAGAGAAATTTTGGAATTACTTGAGAGCAAGCAGTATACAGTACTTCGTCAGCGTTTAAGCGAGATGAACGAAGCAGATATTGCAGCAATTTTGGAAGAATTGGAAAAGAAGGATATGTTAAAAATTTTCCGTATTCTACCTAAAGATATGGCGGCGGATGTTTTTTCTTATATGGAATTTGACAACCAGCAGTATATCATTACGTCGTTATCTGAAAGAGATGCGGCGGGTATCATCGACAATCTGATGGCGGATGATGCAACTGACTTATTGGAAGAAATGCCGGCAAATATTGTAAAAAGGCTGCTTGCAGCAGCAAGCCCGGAGACCAGAAGAGATATCAATCATTTGCTTCGTTATCCAGAAGATTCTGCTGGAAGCATTATGACAGTGGAATTTGTTGATTTAAAAGAAAATTTAACGGTAGAACAGGCAATTCAGCGTATTCGTAATGTGGGTGTGGATAGTGAGACCATCAATATATGTTATGTTTTAGACAGCAGAAGAACATTGCTTGGTACAGTAGCGTTGCGTTATTTGTTACTGAGTCAGCCGGATGAGATTATTGGGGATATCATGCATGAGAATGTTATTTCCCTAACGACTCTGATGGATCAGGAAGAGGTTGTAAGACAATTCAAAAAATACGACTTTACATCCATGCCGGTTGTGGATAATGAGAACAGGTTAGTTGGTATTATCACAGTCGATGACGTTGTGGATATCATGGAACAGGAGGCCCAGGAAGATATCGAAAAGATGGCGGCTATTGTTCCGACGGATAAACCATATATGAAAATGGGAGTATGGGAGACTTGGAAGACACGTATTCCCTGGCTGCTTTTATTAATGATATCCGCAACATTTAGTGGAATGATTATATCGTCTTTTGAGAATGCTCTGAGTGTATATGTGATTTTAACATCCTTTATTCCTATGTTGATGGGTACTGGTGGTAATGCCGGAGGACAGGCGAGTACAACAATTATTCGAGGATTGTCTTTGAATGAGTTGGAATTCAGAGATATGCCGAAGGTCATGTTTAAAGAATTTAAAGTATCAGCTTTATGTGGTTTGACTTTAGCGGCTGCTAATTTCGTAAAGTTGATGTTATTTGATAGAGTGGGAATTCAGGTGGCTTTGGTAGTAAGTCTGACATTATTAGCGGTGGTAGTGATTGCAAAATTGGTAGGATGTACGCTTCCAATGCTTGCCCAAAAGATAGGATTTGACCCGGCAGTAATGGCGAGCCCGTTTATTACCACAATTGTTGACGTAATCTCACTTTTGGTTTATTTTGAGATTGCTACTTGGTTATTACCTATATAAATATCGCGTGTTATTTGTGCTCTTTTAACAAAAAATAAAGACTATTGCATTTTCTGTTTGCAATAGTCTTTTTCATTTGTTAGGATTCTAATTGTTCATAGTTATCCACGATTCATATTCGAACGCTTACGCAGTGTCGGATCTAAGATTTTTTTACGGATGCGGAGACTGGTAGGTGTGATCTCTAACAATTCATCGGTATCAATAAATTCCAATGCCTGTTCCAAACTTAATATTTTAGGAGGAGATAAGCGCAATGCTTCGTCTGCACTGGATGAGCGGGTGTTTGTAAGCTGTTTTTTCTTACATACATTAATTTCAATATCTTCCGCTTTACCGGTTTGTCCGATTACCATACCGGCATATACTTTTTCGCCCGGTCCAATAAATAAGGTTCCACGTTCCTGTGCATTAAACAGACCATAAGTAATGGCTTCTCCGGCTTCAAATGCAATAAGAGAGCCCTGTTTACGGTACATCATATCTCCTTTATATGGTCCATAACCATCGAAAATGGTATTTAAGATACCATTTCCTTTGGTATCGGTCATAAATTCTCCACGATATCCGATGAGTCCGCGGGATGGAATACTAAATTCCAATCTTGTATAACCGCCGCTGATGGAGGTCATTCCTTGTAATTCGCCTTTACGGCTGGACAATTTCTGGATAACGGAACCGGAGAATTCTTCCGGAACATCAATGTAAGCCAGTTCCATAGGCTCTAATTTCTGGTTTCTTTCGTTGGTTTTATATAATACTTCTGCTTTGGAAACAGCAAATTCAAAGCCTTCACGGCGCATATTTTCAATGAGTACGGATAAATGAAGTTCTCCACGGCCGGATACTTTGAAAGCATCTGTGGATTCGGTTTCTTCTACGCGAAGAGACACATCCGTATTCAATTCGCGGAATAATCGTTCCCTAATGTGGCGGCTGGTTACATATTTACCTTCCTGACCGGCAAGAGGAGAGTCGTTTACGATGAAGTTCATAGCAATAGTTGGCTCTGAAATTTTCTGGAAAGGAATGGCTTCCGGATTTTCAGGAGAGCAGAGCGTATCTCCGATATGGATATCGGTAATACCGGAAATGGCAACAATGGAGCCAATAGACGCGCTGGTTACTTCGACTTTATTTAAGCCATCAAATTCATATAATTTGGATATTTTTACTTTGCGCATCTTATCCGGTTCATGATGATTGACCATGACAACGTCCTGGTTCACTTTAATTACACCGTTATCAACTTTACCGACACCGATTCTTCCCACATATTCATTGTAATCAATAGTAGAAATAAGAACCTGTGTAGCAGCATCAGGATCCCCCTCAGGAGCTGGAATATAATCTAATATGGTATCAAACAGCGGCATCATATCAGTTCCCGGCTGATCAGGATCAAGGGATGCGATACCCGCTTTGGCAGAAGCATAAACAAATGGGCAGTCTAACTGTTCTTCGCTGGCTTCTAAGTCAATAAATAATTCAAGAACTTCATCCACCACTTCTGAAGGACGTGCTTCCGGACGGTCGATTTTATTGATGCAGACGATAACGGGAAGTCTTAATTCCAGTGCCTTTTTTAACACGAATTTAGTCTGCGGCATAGCACCTTCAAAAGCATCCACAACTAAAATAACACCATTTACCATTTTTAACACACGTTCCACTTCGCCGCCAAAATCGGCATGTCCCGGTGTATCAATGATATTGATTTTGGTATCTTTATAGGTTACGGCAGTATTTTTAGAAAGAATCGTGATTCCACGTTCTCTTTCAATATCATTGGAGTCCATGACGCGTTCTGCAACTTCCTGATTTGCACGGAATACCCCGCTTTGTTTTAATAATTCATCAACCAATGTTGTTTTACCATGGTCAACATGGGCAATAATAGCAATATTACGAATATCATCTCTTGTTTGTTTCATAAAAATGCGCCTTTCATATAAGATTGTGCTGGCAGACAGGCTCCGCCTGCATATGGTTTTCGCTCAAAACTTTTTTAGTATAGCACTATCCTTTTGAGAGTGCAATCATTCTTATATTTCATCGGATGAATTTAGCAAAAGATGACTGAATCTTATATAAAACGCAGGAATTGCGCAGTATTTTGCGATGACAAAAACTTCTATTTTTGTCATGAACTCATAAAATGTAATACGTAGACCAAAGGTCGGCTGACAATGTCAGCTGAATAATTGGAGGAAAAAATTCTATTGTGTGGATGCAGGAAGCATCCAAAGAAAGGGAGAACAAAATGACAGATAAGCTAATTGAAAACAACCAGGTAGTTGTAATGGGTACAATCGTAAGTGACTTCACTTACAGCCACGAAATTTTTGGAGAAGGATTCTATATGGTAGATATAGAGGTGGAAAGATTAAGTGATTCTTCTGATATTATTCCTGTAATGATATCGGAACGTCTTATCAATGTAGAAGAGGATTATAAAGGTTCCATGATTAGTGTATGTGGACAGTTCCGGTCCTATAACCGTCATGAAGAAAAGAAAAACCGTTTGATTCTTTCTGTTTTTGCAAGAGAAGTGGAATTTATTGATCAGGTGGAAGAAAGTGCGAAATCAAATCAGATTTATTTGGATGGTTTTATTTGTAAAGAACCGATTTATAGAAAAACACCGTTGGGACGTGAAATTGCCGACCTTTTGATTGCAGTAAACCGTCCATATGGAAAATCGGATTACATTCCATGTATCTGTTGGGGAAGAAATGCGAGATTTGCCAGTAATTTCGCTGTGGGAGCGCGTTGTGCCATTTGGGGAAGAATCCAGAGTCGCGAATATATGAAAAAGATAAGTGAGGAAGAAGTGGTACGCCGCGTGGCATATGAGGTCAGCGTCAGTAAATTGGAACTGCTGGATGAAGAAATGCGTTCCCAGGAAGAAAATATGGGTGTATACCAGGTATTGCCAACATAATATCTGGATGATATAGGAATTTAGCGTTGACAGATAAAATAAGTGGTGTTAGTATAAATTTGTTAATAAATAAAGGGTAGAGGTCGCGTGAATTAAGAGTATCTCTTTGGATGTGGCAGGCACAGGTGAAGAAGAGTGAAAGGGAGGAGCGCCGAAAGAGGAGATTTCCTGTTAGATCGAGTCTTGGGCACAGGGTTAAGAACCTTGTGACTGTCATCTTTATTAAGATGGGGAGCTATCGAGAATGTTGGAAGAACTAGAAGACCGAGCTCTCATATTGCTTGGTCTTTTTTATTTCATAGGTGAACCTATGAAATAAACGCTCCGCAACACAAACAAGTTTGTGGCGGTTGCGCATTCGCGCGATAAGGTAGTTGTTGCTTCGCAACCCGCGCTCAGCGCTAGAGTTCGCAAGCGAACTCTCATTTTATAAGGATTTCTAAGGAGGAAAAAAGCATGGCTATTTTTACAGGAGCAGGTGTAGCTATCGTAACACCATTTAAGGACAACGGAGAAGTTGATTACGAAAGTTTTGCAAAAAACATTGAATTTCAGATTGAAAAAGGTACAGATGCTATTATTGTATGTGGAACAACGGGTGAAGCATCTACATTATCCCATGAGGAGCATTTAGATGTGATTCGTTACTGTGTGAAATGTGTAAATGGAAGAATCCCTGTAGTAGCAGGAACTGGTTCTAACTGCACAGAAACAGCAATCTATCTTTCACAGGAAGCAGAAAAAGCAGGTGTGGACGGACTTTTAGTGGTAACTCCTTACTATAATAAAGCAACACAGAAAGGCCTTTATGAGCACTTTAAGATGGTAGCAGATTCTGTTAAGGTTCCAGTGATTCTTTATAATATTCCAGGAAGAACCGGCGGGGTAAATATTTTACCTGAGACAGTAGTAAGACTTTGTACGGAAGTTGAAAATATTGTTGGTGTGAAGGATGCAACAGGTAATATTTCACAGGTTGCTAAGTTAATGTCCATCGCAGATGGTAAAGTAGATCTTTATTCTGGCAACGATGATCAGATTGTTCCATTATTATCACTTGGCGGAAAGGGTGTTATTTCTGTATTATCCAATATCGCCCCAACAGAAACGCATGATATCTGTGCAAAATTCTTTGCAGGAGATGTGGAAGGCAGCCGTGACTTACAGTTAAGTGCTATCGAACTGATTGATGCATTGTTCTGTGAAGTGAATCCAATTCCGGTTAAGAAAGCACTTCACTTAATGGGAATGATGGGCGGCACGTTAAGAAGACCACTTACCGTAATGGAAGATGCAAATGCAGCTAAATTAGAAAAGGCTATGAAAGAATTTGGTATTTTAAAATAAAAATCGAGTGTTATTTATCGCAGGAATACAATTATGTGTTCCTGCGATACTGATAATTAAGAAAAGATGAGGATAAATTTATGACAAGAATTATTATGCATGGCTGTAATGGTCGTATGGGACAGGTAATTGCCTCACTTGTTGCAAAAGATACAGAAGCAGAAATTGTAGCAGGAGTGGATGTGTTTGATGGCATCCAGAATATATTCCCGGTTTTTAACAACATTGAGGATGTGAATGTGGAAGCAGATGTTATTATTGATTTTGCGTCTGCAAAGGCAGTAGATGGACTTTTAGCATATTGTGAGCGTACAGGAATCCCTTGTGTATTATGTACAACTGGTCTTTCAGAAGAACAACTTAAGAAAGTAGAAGAAACTTCTAAAAAAACAGCCATCTTAAAGTCTGCGAATATGTCTTTGGGTGTGAATGTTCTTTTGAAATTATTAAAAGAAGCAGCTGCAGTGTTTGCGCCAGCTGGATTTGATATGGAAATCGTGGAAAAGCACCACAATCAGAAGCTGGATGCACCGAGTGGAACTGCAATCGCATTAGCAGATAGTATAAATGAAGTATTTGATAATCGTTACGAATACGTGTATGATAGAAGTACAAGAAGAGAAAAACGTCCTGAAATGGAAATTGGTATTTCAGCAGTACGCGGTGGAAGCATTGTAGGAGATCATGATGTGATTTTTGCCGGTACGGATGAAGTAATCACATTCTCACATACAGCGTATTCCCGTGCTATTTTCGGTAATGGTGCTATTGCGGCGGCAAAGTTTTTAAATGGTAAAGGCGCAGGCTTCTATACCATGGCTGATGTGATTGACAGTGCTGTGTAAATATGGTTTTAGGACAAAAGAGCTTCCTGTATAGGTGAGCTCTTTTATCAGTTTTAACAAATAAAGACAAAAAGAGGAGAGGGATGCATGGATAATATGGAATTGGTGTATTTAAAAGGACTGGCAAAGCAGTTTCCGACAATTGCATCGGCATCAACGGAGATTATTAATCTCGAGGCAATTATGAATCTGCCAAAAGGAACGGAGCACTTTTTAACAGATATTCATGGGGAATATGAGCAGTTTAATCACGTGCTCAAAAATGGTTCCGGTTCCGTAAGAAGTAAGATTGATGAAGAATTTGGCAATACATTAAGTCTCAGGGATAAAAAGAGTCTTGCGACTTTGATTTATTATCCGGTTGAAAAATTGGAGATTGTACAGGAAGAGGAAGATAATTTAGAGGATTGGTATAAAATTACCCTCCATCGTCTGGTACAGATGACAAAACGTGTTTCTTCCAAATATACCCGTTCTAAGGTGCGTAAAGCCCTTCCAAAGGATTTTGCGTATGTAATTGAAGAATTGATTACAGAAAAAGAAGAAGTACAGGATAAGGAAGCCTATTATAATGGTATTATCAATACAATTATAAAAATTGGACGGGCACCGGACTTTATTACAGCGCTCTGCCATTTAATTCAGAGAATGGTTGTGGATCATCTTCATATTGTAGGAGATATTTATGATCGGGGAAAAGGACCACATGTCATTATGGATACTTTGACGAATTATCATTCAGTTGATATTCAGTGGGGAAATCATGATGTCGTATGGATGGGAGCTGCCAGTGGGCATCCGGCATGTATTGCAACGGTTATCCGTATTGCGGCACGTTATGGTAATCTGGATACGATTGAAGAAGGATATGGCATCAATCTGATTCCGCTTGTGACCTTTGCTTTAAAAACCTATGAAGGAATAAATTGCGACCGTTTTTCTATTAAATACAGTGATGATTATAACACCAAAGACCTGGATATGGATATGAAGATCCACAAAGCAATTTCTGTATTACAGTTCAAATTAGAGGGGCAGATCATCAAACGCAGACCGGAGTTTGAAATGGACGACAGACTTCTTTTAGATAAGATCGACTACGATAAAAAAACAGTTGTTGTTTATGGAAAAGAATATCCGATACTGGATCTGGAGTTCCCAACTGTAGATCCGGCTGATCCTTATAAACTAACAGAGGAAGAGGAAGAAGTAGTAGACCGCTTAAGAACTGCATTCCGTCATAGCGAGAAATTACAGCGACATGTTAAATTCCTATTTTCAAAAGGAAGTTTATATAAAGTGCATAATTCCAACCTGTTGTATCATGGCTGTGTACCAATGGATGAAGAAGGCAATTTCAATGCAGTAAATATATATGGCAGTTCTTATTCAGGAAAAGCCTTATATGATGTATTAGATAATTATGCGAGAAAAGGTTATTATTCACAGGATAAGAATGAAAAGTTAAAAGGTCAGGATATTATCTGGTATATTTGGGCGGGACCGAATTCTCCTGTGTTTGGCAAGGATAAGATGACCACTTTTGAACGCTATTTTGTAGCAGAAAAAGAAACACATAAAGAGAAAAAGAACAGTTATTATAAATTGATGGATAATGAGGAAGTATTAAACCATATTTTAGAAGAATTTGGTCTTAGTACAGAAACATCCCATATTGTAAATGGACATGTACCGGTAGAATTGAAGAAAGGGGAAACACCGATTAAATGCAAGGGAAAACTTTTGATCATTGATGGTGGTTTTTCGAAGGCATACCAAGACAAAACGGGGATTGCAGGATATACGTTGGTTGCTAATTCTCATGGTATGCGTTTGGTTGCCCATGATCCATTCGAATCCAAGGAATCAGCGATTCGAAATGAATCAGATATTTTCTCGGATTCTATTTTGGTGGAGACTGCGCCAAGACGTATTTGTGTTTCGGATACGGATATTGGTGTGGAACTTCGTACCAGTATTACTCAGCTAGAGGCCTTGTTAAAAGCATATCGCGATGGTGTTATTGTTGAAAAAGGTGTATAAGATAAAAGGGGCTGGAAGTTAATTTGAGATTTAATTTCTATAAAATGAAAAGAACCGATCCTTAAAGGAAAGGTTCTTTTTTTATAAGCTAGAATGTGGAATGGACTGTTATTTTGTCCTAGCGAGTCATATCCTTTACACCTTCACCAACACCATCTACTACATCATTGGCAGCATCACCAACATTTTCAATTGCATCACCTACAGCATTACCAGCATCACTTACCATATTATCTGGATTATCAATAATGTTACCGTTTGAATCTACAACATCACCGTTTCCATTGATGTAATTGCCGTTTTCATCAACTGGATAATCGCCAGTGCCTGTAATATCAGAAGCAGTAGCATTACCGCCATTTTCTGTTATGGTATTGTCAGAAACAGGTTCTTCTGTCTGGAAGGCAGTCTCGTCTTCGATCATGCCTTCATCAGTGTTTGCTGGGGTACTTTCCACCATTTCATCCATGTTTTGTTCTGTGCCTGTTCCACATCCACCGCATCCAGTTGTGAAAGATGCAAGTGCAAGTGCTAAGATTAAAATAACAGTAGTTTTTCTAATTTTTTTCATAAATTTTCTCCCATCTGCGTATTAAGACGCTTTTTTTAATAGATTTCAAACATAGTATGAAACGAAAATAGGAATTTTATTCAATATGATTTTAGGTTATAATAAGAAAAAATAAATTTTTTGAATGAAAATGAGACATAAGGAGGCAAAAAATGAACTTTCGTCCCTGTATTGATATACATAATGGAAAGGTAAAACAGATTGTTGGCGGGAGTCTCCGCGATGAAGGCAATCAGGCACAGGAAAATTTTGTGGCTGAAGCAGGAGCAGAATATTATGCAAGTCTATATAAGGAGCATAATCTAAAAGGTGGACATATTATCTTATTAAATAAAGAAGGAACTGAATTTTATGAATCAACAAAGAAGCAGGCATTGAATGCACTTCATGCATATCCGGGAGGCATGCAGATCGGAGGCGGAATAAATGACACGAATGCCAGTTTATTTATAGAGGCTGGTGCGAGCCATGTTATTGTGACCTCATTTGTGTTCCAAAATGGTCAGATTCACTTTGAAAATCTAGAGAAAATAAATCAGGAAGTTGGGAAAGAACATTTGGTGTTGGATCTAAGCTGCCGTTATAAAAATGGTGAATATGTAATTGTTACAGATCGATGGCAAAATGACACTGATTTTGTGTTAAATCATGAAAATTTGACACATCTTGCAAGTTTTTCTGACGAATTCCTGATTCATGCCGTGGATGTTGAAGGAAAAATGGGAGGGATTGAAGGAAATCTTGCAAAAAAATTAGGGGAGTTTCAACAAATTCCGATCACTTATGCAGGTGGAATTCATTCCTTTTCGGATATAGATGAGTTGAATGAAAAAGGAAATGGTAGATTAGATGCCACCATTGGAAGTGCATTATCTTTATTTGGAGGGCCATTAAAGTTTGAAGAAGTGATTGATTACTTTGATCAGCTGAATTTGAAGAAATAGAATATAAAATGTAGGAAAAGTGACAATAATGTCATGAAGGTGTCAAATAAAAAAGAACCAGTCATAAGATTGGTTCTTTTTTTCATTCCCTAATTAACGCTAATTCATACAAAGTAAAAAGACTACTTTAAAAATCCTTTATTTATAGAACAGGCACATTGGATGAATGAGACTAATAAGAGTCGTCTCTTATTATAATTTTGTTACGTTAACAGCCTGAGGTCCTTTTTCTCCGTTAACTACTTCGAATTCAACAGCTGCGCCTTCTTCTAAAGACTTGAATCCTTCCATGTTAAGTCCTGAGTAGTGTACGAATACATCATTTCCTGCTTCGTCACAGATAAATCCGTAACCTTTTTGGTTGTTAAACCATTTTACTGTACCTTTGTTCATTGCAAAGTCCTCCAAAAAATATATATCAGCCGTGTTTACGACTGTGTTTAGAATACCACAGCACCTTATAAAAGTAAAGTTGAATTTCAAATATATGGCAGAAAAATGGCTTATTTTCTCAAAATTGTACAAACAATATTTTTTGTATGAAACAAAAAAGAAAATAAGAAAGATTGAATAAAAGAAAGATATTTGGTATAATATGGAACTTGAGAAACTACACTATTTGGTTTTTTGCAAGGAGGTTAGAAAATTGCAAAGCGGAAAGAAGAAGAAAAAGAAAGCAAATTATGTTCTTCTTGTTGTTTCCGATTCACCAGTAGAAAAGACAAAACGATATAAGTTTTCAAAAACGAGGGTTAAATTTCTTAAGAGTTTATTCTTATTAATGATTCTTGCTTTGATTGGTTATATCGGGTTTACATCTTATTACAATACGATTGTAATGAGCAGGGAGACTGCTTTAAAAACAAAACTGGAAGAACTTAGTGAGGCAAATGCCCAGCTGCAGGAAGAAAATGAACAACTGCTGGATAAGGTGTCTATATTAAGTAAGACAGTAAATGAGAAGGTGGATGCGGAGAAAGTACAGGAAGAGAAGAATATGCCGTCAGGATTCCCATTATCCGGAACTGCAGAAGTAGAAGAGACAGAAGAGGTTTTGGAAATGGAAGATGGAGATGTGACAAGACCGATGATTTTATTTAATGCATCGGATGGAGTCAGTGCGGTGGCAGCTGGAGCTGGAATTGTCAGTTTTGTGGATTTTGATAATAAATATGGTTACCAGGTGTTTATCGATCATGGAAATGGGTATACCACAATTTACCGCAGCGGAACAGAGCCTAAGGTAAAAGAAGGCGATGAAGTAGCAAGAGGTGCTCTTTTATATGAAATGGAAGAGGACGATGACAATGAACTGGCAGATATCATGGCGTATCAGGTTATGAAAGATGGCGAGTACATAAAGCCTACGGATGTTTTAGAAATCAACGGATAAAAAGTGTTTCATAGTAATAAGGAGATAAGACATTGAAAAAGAATAATAATCAGTTTGTAAATGGTAATATGACAATTATTGGTGCCGGTACTGTGGTGGAAGGAGTATTAAAAGCATCTGCTTCTACCAGAATTGATGGGACTGTAAATGGTGATATCACATCAGAAGGGGTGGTAGTAATTGCCAATGAAGGTGTGGTAAATGGTAATATTACAGCTGTTGATGTAAAAATCAGTGGTACAGTAAAAGGAAATCTTACCATTAGTGGTAAAACAGAATTGGTATCAAGCGGAAAATTGATTGGTGATATTAAAACCGGAAGTTTAAGCATTGATGAAACGGCTGTTTTCCAGGGAAATTGTAAGATGAACAGTGTAACAGAAGAAGCAGCACCGGCAGTTGTGGCGTCAGCATCTGAAGAAGAAAAATAAAGCAGTATAGAAAATAAAGGCTGGACTTGATGAATGTCCGGCTTTTATTTTTTGTCTTAGAATAAAAGAATGGAAGAATAGGCAGCCTATTCTTCCATTCTTTTAAATACAAGTTCATATCCATCTGTACCGTAATTCAGAGATCGGTTTACACGGCTGATTGTCGCAGTAGAAGCACCGGTTTTTTCAGCAATCTCTAAATAAGTTTTGCGTTCGCGCAACATAGTAGCAACTTCAAATCTCTGAGATAAGGATAATAATTCATTTACAGTACATAAATCTTCAAAAAAATTATAACATTCCTCTTTTGTTTCAAGGCACAATATTGCATCGAATAAATGGTCTACGGCATCTGTCCGAATTTTTTTATTCATCAGTATCTACCAACCTTTCCATTTTTCATTAATCGTCGTATTTTAAACACATTAATACATTGCTATTTTAACATACTAAAGTTTTAAAGTAAAGAAGAATAAAGTTTATCTTGCGATGTAGTTTTGAATACTATATAATGTAGAAAGTGGTAAACAAAACATGTGAAAAAGGGTGTAATATGACAATTTCAACAGAAGACTTATTAAATAGCATTATGGAGAGTTTGGAGCGTTTTTCCTACATTCGTTATGAGGATATTCCGAATATTGATTTGTATATGGATCAAGTAACGACTTTTATGGATGAAAAATTACAGGCGACTACACGTAATCCGGGAGAAGATAAGATTTTAACGAAGACCATGATTAATAATTATGCCAAGAATGATCTTCTGCCACCGCCGGTTAAGAAGAAATATTCCAGAGAACACATGATGATTTTAATCATGATCTATTATTTAAAAGGTGTGTTGTCTTTTAGTGATATTCAAGAATTGCTAGAGCCGATTACTGCACGCTATTTTGATAAAACAGATGGTTTCAATTTGGAAGATATCTATAAAGAAGTATTTAATATAGGACCTTTGCAGAAGAATTCTTTAAAGGAAGATGTTGCAAAAAAAATCGAGCATGCTCAGGAAATGTTTCAGGATGCACCAAAGGAAGATGAGGAATTCTTTACGTTGTTTTCTTTGATTGTACAGCTTGGATTTGATGTGTATGCGAAGCGGCTTTTAATGGAAAAACTGATTGACGGTTATTGTGAAAAACATGCTGCCCAACCAGATTCGAAGAATAAAAAGAAGGAACCAAAAACTGAATAACACCGTATAATATACCATCAGTCTTGTAGGAGGATTATTTTATGAAAAAGAAACTGATGGTATTTTTTTGTGCACTCACATTGATGACCACTATGGTGGCAGGAATGCTGGTGGGTTGTGGTAAGGAAGAAGAGAAAGGAATGACACCGGTTGTATTAAATGAGGTTGCTCATTCCCTGTTTTATGCACCTATGTATGCGGCAATTGAATTAGGGTATTTTGAAGAAGAAGGAATTGATCTTACTCTTGTTACCGGATTTGGAGCAGATAAAACAATGACAGCCCTTTTGACAGGTGAAGCGGATATTGGTTTTATGGGACCGGAAACTACAGTTTATACCTATCAGGGGGATATGGAAGATTATGCAGTGAATTTTGCACAGTTGACTCAGCGTGCTGGTAATTTTTTGGTGGCAAGAGAAGAAGATAATGCTTTTTCCTGGGACTCCATTAAGGGAACCACTGTTTTAGGCGGTAGAAGCAGTGGTATGCCGGAAATGGTTTTTGAATATGTGTTGAAAAAACACAATATTGATCCAAAGACAGACCTTACAATTGATCAGAGTATTGATTTTGGTTCTACAGCAGCGGCATTCAGCGGCGGTCAGGGGGATTATACGGTGGAATTTGAACCTCATGCAACAGCATTAGAGGTAAAAGGGGATGGTTATGTAGTAGCATCTATCGGAGAAGAATCCGGCTATGTTCCATATACTGCATTTTCAGCACGTAAGAGTTATATGGAAGAAAATCCGGAAGTAATTCAGTCTTTTACTAACGCACTTCAGAAAGGTATGGATTATGTAAATTCTCATACAGCAGAGGAGATTGCCCAGACGATTTCTCCACAGTTTGCAGAGACAGATCTGACGGATGCAGCTATGATTATAGAACGTTATTTATCTCAGGACACCTGGAAGGATAGTCTTGTGTTTGAAGAAGAAGCATTTACTCTTCTTCAGGATATTCTGCGTGATGCAGGTCAGTTGGAAGAAACTGTACCATATGAAGCTCTGGTAGATACATCCTATGCAAAGAAGGCTGCGAAGGTTGAATAAAATTTCATAAAAAAGAAAGCATTTTTAAGAAAAAGTTTATGACATTTACGATGTGAACTATCGACATAAAAGCGATTCTACGCTATAATATTCCTCGTACAGCCGTCAAAAATGTGCGGCGCCGTGAACACGGCAGAAGGAGGATAAAATGGGAATTTTAACGAGATTTAAAGACATTATGGCTTCAAATGTGAATGCGCTTTTAGATAAGGCAGAAGATCCAGAAAAGATGATTGATCAGTATTTGCGCAATTTGGAAGATGATTATGCAGAAGTAAAAGCGGAGACTGCTTCCGTTATGGCAGAGGCAAAAACAGCACAGCGTAAGGTTGATGAATGTAACGAAGAAATTAAGAAAATGGAAACTTATGCGGTTAAGGCTGTTCAGGCGGGAAATGACGATGATGCACGTAAATTCCTTGCAAAGAAGAGTGAATTAACTGAAAAATTGGCGGCATTACAGAAAAATCTTGATATTGCAAGTGCAAATGCAGAGAAGATGAAAAATCTTCATGATAAGTTAGAAGATGATATTTCTAACATGAAAGCAAAGAGAGATACTTTAAAGGCTAAGGCTAAAGTTGCAGAAGCACAGCAGAAGATTAACAAACTGGGTGCTAGCGCAGACAAAGCTGGAAGTTCTATGGCAGCATTTGCCCGTATGGAAGAAAAAATTGATCGTATGACAGCGGAAGCAGATGCAATGGCTGAGTTGGAAAGTGGTGCTGATGATGTAGATGCTTTGGCAGCAAAATACGATACGGATGCATCCACATCAAACGTAGATGATGATTTGGCTGCGTTAAAGGCTTCTTTAGGAATGTAACATTCTTTTGAATGTAGTATTTATAGAATGTAAGAAGCTTAAGATGTAGGAGGAATACATAAATGGGATTTTTTTCAAACCAGCTTGCCAATGTGGTAGAATGGCCGGAAGCCAGCGACAGTGTTTTGTTTTGGAAATGGCAGAATAAAGAAATCAAAAAAGGCTCTAAATTAATTATCCGTCCGGGGCAGGATGCAATCTTTTTATATAACGGACGTGTAGAAGGTATTTTTGAAGAGGAAGGAAGCTTTGATATGGAATCGGATATTATTCCATTTTTATCTTCCTTAAAGAGTTTTAAATTCGGCTTCAACAATCCACTGCGCGCAGAGGTTTTATTTATCAATACAAAGGAACTTCTTGTAAAATGGGGCACTAAGAATGCGATTAATTTACCTGCTCCAGGTCTTCCAGGAGGAATGCCGGTTCGTGCATTTGGTACTTTCAGTTGTAAAGTAGATGATTTTGATACTTTGATTGATAAATTGGCGGGGATTCGCCAGACTTATACCGTTTCCGATGTGAAAGAACGTATTGTTTCTAATTTGGATCAGCTCTTAATGAGCTGGATCGGCAAAGAAGGCCGTGATATGTTCAATTTACAGATGGACGCAGCTAAAATTGCAGACGGTATCTGTATGGATCTTGATATGGATATGCGTAAAATTGGTATTGCGATCACGGATTTCAATATTGAAAGTTTTTCTTATCCGGAAGAAATCAAGAAGATGCAGGAAAAAGCAGCTGCACAGTCCATGGTTGGTGATATGAATAAATATCAGCAGATGGCAATGGCAGATTCGCTTGGTAAAGGTAAACTTGGCGGCTCAAATGTAGCTGGCGATATGGTCGGTATTCAGATGGGCATGGCAATGGGACAGCAGATGGTTCAGCAGATGCAGGGCTCTCAGACACAGACTTTTGCAGGAGCGAAGTTCTGCCCGAACTGTGGTACGCCAACTAATGGAGCGAAGTTCTGCAGCAACTGTGGTACAAAGTTAATATAATTACAAAGCAATGATAGTTTTGAGGCTGTCTGAAATCTTCAGACAGCCTTTATGAGGTTTTACATGAGTATATATGACACACTGAATGACAGACAAAAAGAAGCAGTTTATGCAACGGAAGGACCTGTTTTATTATTAGCAGGTGCCGGTTCTGGTAAGACAAGGGTTCTAACCCACAGAATCGCATATTTGATTGAAAACAATGGCGTGAACCCATGGAATATATTGGCAATCACGTTTACGAATAAAGCAGCAGGAGAGATGAGAGAACGAGTTGATAAGTTGATTGGCTTTGGCTCTGAACAGATATGGGTATCTACTTTTCATTCCGCCTGTGTAAGAATTTTAAGAAGACATATTGATCTATTGGGCTATAGTACCAATTTTACCATTTATGATACAGATGATCAGAAATCTTTAATGAAGGATGTCTGTAAAAAATTGGAGATTGATACGAAGGTTCATAAAGAAAGAACAATCTTAAATGCCATTTCTTCTGCGAAGGATGAATTAATCGGACCTAAGGAATATTATCAGAATACCATTGGAGATTATAATAAGCAGAAAATTGCAATGGCATACGAAGAATATCAGAAGGCTTTGAAAAATAACAATGCTTTGGATTTTGATGATATTATTGTAAAGACGATTGAACTTTTTAAGTATCATCCGGAAGTGCTGGATAATTACCAGGAACGTTTCCGTTATATTATGGTGGATGAGTATCAGGATACCAATACCGCACAGTTTGAACTGATCCGTTTATTGGCAGGTAAATACCGCAATTTATGTGTGGTAGGTGATGATGATCAGTCCATTTATAAGTTCCGTGGTGCTAATATTCATAATATTTTAGATTTTGAAAAGGTATTTTCAGAAGCGAAAGTAATCAAACTGGAACAGAATTATCGTTCCACTAAGAAAATTCTGGAAGCGGCAAATTGTGTGATCCGCAACAATACAGCACGTAAGGAAAAAGCCCTTTGGACAGAAAATGAAGAGGGCGAGCGTATTCATTTCAGACAGTTTGATACGGCATATGAGGAAGCGGAATATATTGTATCAGACATTATGAAAGCCAAACGGAACCACGAAGCGGAGTATGGACAGAATGCTGTATTATACCGTACAAATGCCCAGTCACGTCTTTTAGAAGAACAATTCGTAAAAGCAGGCGTTCCTTATGATGTAATTGGTAGTATCAATTTCTATGCACGTAAGGAAATTAAAGATATCCTGGCATATTTGAAGACCATTGATAATGCAGTGGATGATCTTCAGGTAAAGCGTATTATTAATATTCCAAAACGTGGTATTGGTAATACTACCATTGCTAAGGTGCAGGCATTTGCAGATGAAAATCTGATGAGTTTTTATGATGCGCTGGAGATTGCAGATCAGATTCCTTCATTGGGGAGAACGGCTGTAAAACTGGAACCGTTTGTAACGATGATTCGTGCATTCCGGGGAAAAATGGAATTTTACAGTTTAGAAGATTTGATAAAAGATATCCTGGATTCTACTGGATATATCAAGGAATTACAGACATCCGGTGAAGAAGATGCAGAAGAAAGAATAGAAAATATCAACGAGTTGATCAGTAAAGTAGTAGCTTACGAAGAAACGGCAGAAGAACCGACATTAAGTGGATTTTTAGAAGAAGTGGCTTTGGTGGCTGATATTGACAGATTAGAAGAAAATCCGGATAGAGTTCTTCTTATGACACTTCATGCAGCAAAAGGTCTTGAGTATGACAGAGTTTACCTTGCTGGTGTGGAAGATGGTGTTTTCCCAAGCTATATGGCAATCACCGATATTGATCCGACTGCAATTGAAGAAGAACGAAGACTGGCATATGTAGGAATTACCCGTGCAAGACAGATTCTAACTATTTCATGTGCAAGAGCCAGAATGGTACGTGGCGAAATGCAGTATAATCCTGTCAGTCGTTTTGTTCGCGAGATTGACGAACATCTAATGGATAACAAACCACTCAAGAATCGCCCCCGCGATTATGATATGTATGAGGATGATTCGCCTTCCAGAATGTCATTTAAGGCCAAACCGTTTACCACTTATCAGGAAAATTATGGTTATCAGGAAAGTACGCCATCTTATGTACATTCTGCAAAAGAAAACAGTTATCCGACTTTTGGAAACAGCAGAAGTTTTTCGACGGAAAGTGTATCGTCCATTTCACAGGGGCTTGGTGTGACAAGACCTGCGAATGCGGTTTATGCAAAACCAAAAGCGGCAGTCAGACCTAAGAAAACGGATTTAGAAAATCAGCCGTTTATTACTAAGGGGGTCAGTGCATTACAGAAAGGATCACCTGTGGCAGATTCTTTATCCTATGGTGTGGGAGACAGAGTTCGCCACATTAAATATGGGGTAGGAATCGTATCTGCGATTGAAAAGGGACCGCGTGATTATCAGGTTACGGTACAGTTTGATGGAGCAGGACAAAAGGTAATGTATGCAGCATTTGCAAAATTAAAAAAAGTTGATTAACTTTTCTGTTTTTTAAGTAGTAAAATTAGTAAAAAAGTGGTATGATAATAACAGATTAAATGTATAAGTCAGAAAGGATACCATCATGAGCAAAATCGATGAATTAATAGAATTATTAAAGTTCAACAAAGGAGAGGTTATGAGAAGAGAAAAGAAAACAAACATTGTAGCATGTGTACTTGCTGTATTAGCAATTTTAGCAGTGATCGCAGGAATCGCTTATGCGGTATATGGTTATTTAAAACCTTGCTATTTAGAAGACTTTGATGACGACTTTGAAGATGATTTTGATGATGATTTTTTCGAGGATGAAGAGGAAGATGATATTCCTGTTCCAGTTCCATGTGAAGTTCCAGCAGAGGAAGATGCAGAATAATAAAGGTGGTTGTACGTTTCTAATTTAGGGCGGGATAGAATTATTCCGCTCTTTTTTTGGTGTGATAAGGTGGCGTGTGATATCTAGGATGTGCGCTGGATAAGACAAAGAGACAGGATGGAATTGGTATGAAAAAAGGACAGATTGTAACAGGAATTGT
Source organism: uncultured Lachnospiraceae bacterium (assembly GCA_964531805.1). Lineage (GTDB taxonomy): Bacteria > Bacillota > Clostridia > Lachnospirales > Lachnospiraceae > RGIG8767. Next base: position 6,852 of record CAZHGE010000012.1, on the reverse strand, counting down.
AGAAAGAGTGGATTTTCCCAATAAAGGTGTGGTAAGAATTGATGAACCGTTAGAGGATGGACAGATAAAATCTTCTTATTGTGTAGTGAAAAATGTCATTCCGGGACAGAAGATTTCCCTTATGGTGAAAAAACTCCGCAAGGGTAAAGCGGAGGGAAACTTAAAAGAGGTGTTAGAACCCGCAGGAAATCAGGTTCAGGCACCATGCCCCCATTTTGGAGAGTGTGGCGGCTGTACCTATCTGCATTTATCCTATGAGGATCAGGCTTTATTAAAGGAAGAACAGGTAAAGAAACTATTAGATGGTGTATTGTGTAAGCAGGAACAGCCTTTTGAATTTATGCCGATAAAGCATAGTCCTGTTAGTGAGGGCTACCGTAATAAAATGGAATTTACCTTTGGGGATTCGTATAAGGATGGTCCGTTAGAACTTGGTTTACATAAGAGGGGTAGTTTTTATGATATTTTGACGGTGTCGGATTGTCAGATTAGTGATGGGGATTACCGCAGTATTTTAACAGCAACCCGTGATTATTTTGCGGGATTAGGACTTGCCCATTATCACCGTATGCAGCATACAGGATATCTGCGCCATTTATTAGTTCGTAAAGCGGTTAAGACAGGTGAGATTTTAGTAGCGCTGGTAACAACCACACAACAGAAGGTGGATTTGGCTCCTTATGTAAATATGCTGTTAGAACTACCACTTAAAGGTAAAATTGCCGGGATTCTTCATACAGAGAATGATTCTCTTGCAGATGTGGTTCAGAGTGATGCAACACATCTTTTATATGGAAAAGATTATATTACAGAAGAGTTATTGGGACTGAAGTTCAAGATTTCACAGTTTTCTTTTTTCCAGACAAACAGTCTTGGCGCAGAAGTGTTATATCAGACGGCCCGTGAATTTATTGGGGATTTAGGAAAAGGGGAAAAAGTGGTATACGATTTATACAGCGGTACAGGAACGATTGCGCAGATGATCGCACCAGTAGCTAAAAAAGTCATTGGTGTGGAAATTGTAGAAGAAGCAGTCGAGGCAGCAAAGGAAAATGCAGCATTAAATGGTCTTACTAACTGTGAATTTATCGCTGGCGATGTACTTAAGGTATTGGATGATGTGGAAGAAAAGCCTGATTTTATCATTTTAGACCCGCCTCGTGATGGTGTACATCCGAAGGCCTTAAAGAAGATTATTGATTATGGTGTGGACAGATTGATCTACATTTCCTGTAAGCCGACCAGTTTAGTACGTGATTTGGAAATGTTTTTAGAGTGCGGCTATCATGTGGACAAGGCGGTACCGGTAGATCAATTCCCTTGGACTGCCAATTGTGAAACAATCTGTTTGCTGTCCAGGAATAAGGTCGACTTAGATAAGACAGATGCTGATAGTAAACAGATTTCATACCGTGAAGAAGAAATTCCAGACTGTGAATGTATATATGGATAAATGGTAAGGTTTTTGGTGGATAAAATGAATTTTTACATGGCATATGAAGAAGTAATATGGTATACAACTTTAGGATTTGCTTTATTTTTCTTTTTTGCAGGGATTGTATATATTCTTCTACAGAAGAGAGTAAAAGAACATCATTTTGTCAAAGCAGCATGTGTGGAATTTTTGGCAGAGTGGATATTAATTGTTCCACATCAAATGTTTAATGAAATTCCCTATACCAATGATGTACTTTATATTATAGAAAGTGTTTGTACAGCATTTGTTAAGACATTCAGTATGTATTTGGGGAATGGATATGACCGATATGCATATGCAGACAATCTGGTATTTTCCAGTGTATATTCGATTGTGAGGATATTGGTATATCTGGCTCTGATTGCCTTTGTAACAGGCTTTGTAATAACGCTTATGGATGGACCTTGGCAACGCTTAATTATGAGAAAAAAAGCCGGTAGAAAGCAATATATTTTCTCTGAATGTAACGAAAAAACATTGTCTATTGCAGAAAGTATTCCCAAATCAGGAAAGAAAAACATTGTTTTTCTGTTTCATGAAAAACTGGGTGAGCCAGTTAAGGAGCGAATACGGGAGATGGGCGGCTGTTATGTTGACGCTTCGCTGGACCGGGTTGTAAAACAAGTAAACCGCAAAGCAAAAGAAATGGAATTGTTTCTGTTTGGTAATAGTGAAAAAAATAACATTCTTTGTTTGGGTGAATTAAGCAGCAAAGGATTGTTGGAATGCGGATGTAAAAAGAAAATATATGTAGAAATACAGGATACACCATTGAGTCTGTATGATGATTTTGTAGAAAGACTTAAAGAAGGGGAAGCGGAACAGACGGTAGTTAATTATATCAGAATAGAAGAAAATTATGCGTATAACAATCTGTTAAAACACTCTATTTTTAAAAATGCTGTTGAGAATTCAGCAGAAGAGTGCAAGGATATCAAGGTTTTAATCATTGGTATGAATGCCAGAAATTCCGAATTGTTGAAGGCAATTCTTCATTTGGGGCAGATGCCGGGGTACCATTTGAATATTACAGTATTGGATACTGGGGCAAACAGAAATGTGCTTTGGCAGAAGATGCCGGAAATAAAGGATAGTTGCAAGGTTGTAGGAGATGCCTGGTATTCTTTTGTATATAAAGAGAATGTTTTATTGGATACTTCTGCATTGGAAACTATTGTGGAAGAGGAATTTGCAGACTTTAATTGGGCATATGTGGGCATGGGTGATGACCTTAAGAACGTCAATATAGCTATGAGATTGAATGCCATTAAGTATAGAGCAGGACAGAAAAAAGGCTATATCATTCAGGTAGATGTTAGCCAAAAAGAACTTTTTGAGAATTATAATTCAGAAATGTTACAGAATATTGTGCCGAACGGCGATTTTTCTGATTTGTACCACTATGATTTTGTTACGATGTCAGCCATTGAAACGTGTTCTGCTGCAATCCATGAGGTGCGCAATCGGGAAAGAATAAAGAATAATCCCAAAGCGTCAGTTAAGAGCTGGGCGGCATATTGTAATAATGAATACAACAGACATTCTGTTTTTGCAAGAACGCTTGCTTTGAAGTATAAAGTGGATTTGATCGACTTATATCATAATTCTGATTATAGTTTGGTAAGCAAAGACAAAACATGGAAAATCTATGAGCATATGCGCTGGAATATGTATACGCGTACTATGGGATATCGTGTGGCACCGGAAGCAGCATTGGATACTTGTGAGGAATTGGATAAAAAAACCAGAAATATTGCCATGATACATACGGATTTGATTTCATTTGAGGATCTTTCTGAGGACGAACAGAATAAAGATGGTATTGTGCTGACACCTGAGATAGTAGCAGAATTAAAGAAACTTTAATGATAAAGATTAGGGGAGCCAAAGATGCTTGATTATGCAACCAGAGGGCAGACAAATCCTAGCGGTAAACAGCGGATTTATTTTGCTGCAAGTAAGAAGGATTTTGTTTATTTACATGACACTTCTAAACATATTTTACAAAATGCAGATGTTGCAGTCTACTATGATGACCAGCACAATACGGAAAATACCACGGATCAGGAAATACAAGAGATGGATTTAGTGGTTTTGATACTTACTAAGGAAACTCTGGATAGTATGTGTGATGCGATTTCAAGAGTACTATTTACAGCATATAAGAATAAGATTCCGGTTTTACCGCTTGCAATAGAAGATGGTGTTGGTGGACAGTTTAGTGAATTTTGTGTACTGAACCGGATGAAAAAAATGCATGTATTATACCCGAATAAGCAGGAAATACAGGCACCATCTTTTTCACAGAAATTGAAAGAATATTTACAGGAGCATTTGCAGGGGATTTTGCTTGAGAAGGTGGAAAAAGAGCGCATATACCAGAATTTTAGTGGTTCCTTGTTTTTGAGTTATCGAAAAGCAGACAGAAAGTATGCGGTTGATTTAATGAAACTGATTCATCAGAAGGAAGAATGCAGGGATTGTGCAATCTGGTTTGACGAATATCTTACAGCAGGAGAATCTTATGATGAAGAGATAAAATCCTATATTGATTTTTGTAATGTGTTTTTATTCCTTGTGACCCATAATATGCTCAAAGAGGATAACTATGCAATACGCGAAGAATATAAACGGGCAAAGGCATTAAACAAGAATATTATTATCGTGGATATGATTGGTGAGGAGCATACTCTGCCAACGTATCTATTAGAAGGGAACCGCTATATTGGTTTACAGGATATCGGGATGCTTCCGCTGGTTATTTATGAGTATATTGAGAAAAAAACATTTGCCAGTGAAGAAGAAAAATATAATCACAATTATTACCTTGGACTTGCCTATGTATATGGAATCGGTGTTGAAAAAGATAGAGAGTATGGGCGAAAATTGATAGAAAGTGCAGCAAAATGGGGGCTGCCTGAAGCAATGAATAGTTTGATTCAGTTATATACTGATGAGATGGATATTCGTTCCATTATTCATTGGCAGGAGTGTTTAAAGGATTACTATGGACATGCGTTTGATGTAGAAAAAACGTTGGATAATCTGAAACCGTATATTATGCATTTAACAAGACTCAGCCACTATTATGGCGAATTATCCGGTGTACATGGTATGGTGGACTGTTTGAATGAAATTGTTGCGTTGCTTAAGGAAAATGAAGACTGGGAAAAGGATGCTGAACTCTTAGAACAGGCAATTATTGCATGTGATATGTATGGTCATGTTTATTATAGTAGTAGAAATTCTTCTAATAGACTGTCTGAAGAATATTTGGTAAAAGAACAGCAGTGTTATAGTATGCAGCTTCGTTGTGCTGTGAAATATGAAAAGTTAACAGATTCATTTAAAGCAAAACGCTATGTTTATACCCCTCTTATGCGTACGATAGAGATTATGAGTTTAACGGGGGCTCCAACCGATGTGTTGATTGGGGAATATGAACATATACTGGAATTAATTAGAGAAGCAGATCATAAGCATCCCTGCTATGAATCCCGATCGGATTTGTTTGGATGTTATCAAATTCTTGCAAAACTATATCGAGAGGTGCATGCGCAGCAGGCAATGTCTTGTACATTGACAATGTTAGATTATGCCAGACAGACATGGCTGGAGAGAAGGGAACCGATTCGATGTCTTAAATATGCGGAAGCGCTGGAATTTACAGCCGATTTCCAAAGTGAAACTGGCGAAATGATGGAGGCAGCTAGAAACTTTAACAAGGCAAGACAGGCAAGAGAAAAGTGGATTGAATTGAGGAAACAAATGGGAGTTTTGGATCAATCTTCTGTATATGCGCTGATTTGCGATTGTTTTCATCTGATAGATTTGTATCATTTGCTTGGAGACTGCCAAAAAGCAGTTTCTATACTGGAAATTATTAAAATCTATATTTCGCATTATTATATGGAGAATAAGGAAGAAGAAAATACAGGTGAAGTGCCGTCGGAATTTTTGAGCAAATTATTTCTAGCACATCAGAAATTAGGTATAGAATAGATATATGAATAGAGCAAAGAAGATAATTAAAATATTTCTGCTGGTAATACTGCTTGAATTTACTGGATGTGGAAAAACGGATGTTGCAACGGTGGGGGAAACTGTGACCACAGTTGAACGCGAATTTGAGGAAACAGAGATAGTTGCAGAAGAGGAAACGCTGACCGAAGAAACAGAGATAATTACAGAGACAGAAACTTCAACCACAGAAGTTGAAACAATGGTTGAGACGATTGTGGAAGAAACTTCCGTACAGAGTGGATATTTAGTTGCTATTGATGCTGGTCACCAAGGGAAAGGCAATTATGATAAAGAACCCGTTGGTCCAGGTGCTGCAGAGACAAAAGCGAAGGTATCCAGTGGAACGGCAGGTTGTGTTACGGGATTAGCCGAATATGAACTGAATCTGATACTGGCACTGAAATTGCAGGCAGAGTTAGAAGCAAGGGGATATGAAGTTTTAATGATCCGCACGACGCATGATGTGGATATCAGTAATTCGGAGCGTGCGATTATGGCAAATGAAGCCGGTGCGGATGCGTTTATCCGTATTCATGCTAATGGTTCGGAAGATGCTTCTGTTCATGGTGCTATGACTTTGTGCCAGACAGAAAGTAATCCGTATAATGGAGCCTTATATGCAGAAAGTAAAGCGTTATCCACAACAGTATTGGATGAAGTGGTAGCAGCGACAGGCTGTAACAGACAGCGTGTATGGGAAACGGATACCATGAGCGGTATTAACTGGTGTCAGGTGCCGGTTACGATTGTGGAAGTGGGCTATATGTCCAATCCGGATGAAGATACTCTATTAGCAACAGAGGAATATCAGAATAAACTGGTACTTGGTATGGCAAATGGAATTGACTGGTATTTTAGTGAGGAATATTAAACAAAAACAAGGGTAGAAAAAGCTTAATATTGGAGAAATTAAGGACTTGTCACTGAAATAATAAAATGGTATGATTTTCACAGATACAACTGACGGAAGATACAAAGTTTTCTATTTGTATTTGTGGAGTTCACCACATGAAGTATCAGAAATTTAGCCGACCGTCTGGGCAGAGAGTTTTTCATGAGGAGAACTTTGTGTCCAGATTTTTTATTTATGCGGAAAACGGTTAAAAAATGGAACACATATCATGAAAGTATAAGTAAAATATGACGATTGTGAGAGGAAAAAACAATGGAAAAAAGAGACATTGCAAAAGAACTTAGTACTAACAGTTATCCGGGACGTGGAATCATCATTGGCAAGTCTGCTGATGGAAAAAGTGCTGTAACCGCTTATTTTATTATGGGAAGAAGCGTAAACAGCCGTAACCGTGTATTTGTAGAGGATGGAGAAGGTATCCGTACACAGGCTTTTGATC
>CAZHGE010000011.1:0-46233 GCA_964531805.1 uncultured Lachnospiraceae bacterium | reverse complement strand
AAAACATCTGCTTTTTTATTTAATCATTCCTTGACATAACACCGCTGGACTCACTATTTGAACACGATGATGGACTGCTCATTGCCCTTAATCACCGCTGTTTTTCCATCCTCTGACACGGTTACGTTTTCCGTGGCATACACGATTCTTTTATATGTATGAATCGAAGCGGAATAATCCTCTGTAGGACCTTTTGCTACGATCAGATGATGATCTTGTAAATTATCCCAATCCATTACGGCAACCTTTTCTCCTGTCTTGGCATCCACAAAGGTATAATCAAAATGATACCCTGCATTCTGCCCCTGGGAAACAGTTCCATGATACATAAAACCGCCGTTCATATTACCGTAATCGTCTACACTTTTATAATGCATGGAAAGGGTAACCGTACTTCCATCGGTTTCAGTAGAAATAATCTCTACTGCATTTCTTCCCGCCTTTGTATTATAGGCATCTACTTCTTCCTGATTCATTTGGATCAATTCATCCAAATCATAATAATCAGAAGGAAATTCTTCTATGTAAGTAACCATGACGCCGCCACTTCGTTCCAATTCTAAATTGGTACCGCTTTGCAGAGCAGTCTCTCCGCATCCGGTCAGAAATAATAAAAGAAGGCATATGCTTACCCAAATACCTTCTATTCTCTTCCCGACTGTCATATTTCTTTTCATAAAATCTGATTCTCCTGTTTATCGTTCCTATTATACCCAAAAAGCAACGGCATTTCAATCCTTTTTTGACACAGAATGTGTGGGATATCTCTGTCTCATGCACGCATTCGCTTAATTAAAACGCAGCGACACATAAGGCTGTAAAAAACACAGCCTAAATGCCGGCGTTTTTAAAAGGCATTCGACCGAGACATTCCCACACTTAAGTCAGCGTATCTAAAATTTCCAAGGATTTGAATCTGCCCGTAAGGCAATGCTTACGAGTCCAACTGCCAATGTATTGCAATTCATTGAGTACGTCATCTGTAACGGTAAAAGTATATAGTTTTTCCACACTGCTGTCTACAATATAGTCAATGGTAAATTTTGTCGACTCCAGATACTCCCTGCCTGCCGGTGCACCTGGGAACTCACCATTTATGACCACGGATTTAATTTCAAAAACCGCACGAATCAGTTGATTTTTAAGCGTCGGATGAGACAATGCCCGAAGAGATTGGTAAAGAAGTTTTAACATTTCCCTTTCATCATTATTTTCACGAGTATAGTAATCCGCAATCTCAAGGAAATACATACCATAATAAGCTCCTTCAAAATCCATGCGGAGATCTTCAAAATAATTGGAAATTTCTGTTTCAGAAAGGGTGTAAGAATCCCTTCCAGCATAGAGTTTAAAGGTTCCAAAGCAAAAAAGGTTTGTGGATGCCACAAACCGACTGTTAGGTTTTCTCGCGCCTCTTGCAAATGCGGATATTTTTCCTTTTTCTTTGGTCAGCAAAACAAGGCGCCTATCGTATTCACCGATAGGCACTGCCTTGATGATCATCCCTGTTACGATCGTAAAATCCTGCACCTGTTACTTCTCCTTTAGGATTTTTTTCTTCCTTGGTCTCATTTTTAAACAGCAGATAGTCTTCTACTTTTCCAGACTTCATAAACTGATCCCAGTAACTTATCTCTTTCATCCTAATCCCCATTTCCGTTTTTTCAGGGCATTTCAACCAAACACCAGCATGCTTCGCAAGCTGTCTTATTGGTTAAAATGCCTTACAGATATGGTCTGCTGTTTTGTCAATTTCTATTCGGTTTCTTTTGGATCATATCCAAAATTTTTAAGAAGGAAATCACTGTCACGCCAATCTTTTTTTACCTTTACCCAAAGCTGCAAGAACACCTTGGTTTCCAACATATCTTCAATCTCTGGTCTGGCAAGGGAACCAATCTTTTTAAGCATACTTCCGCCTTTTCCGATGATAATTCCTTTGTGGGAATCCCTTTCGCAGATAATTGTTGCGTCAATACGGCATAAATTTTTTTCAAATTTCATGCTGTCAATAGCAACTGCTACACCATGAGGAATCTCATCCCCTAAATTGCGTAATGCTTTTTCACGAATCAGTTCAGCCACAATCTGACGTTCCGGCTGATCAGTAATCGTGTCTTCATCATAAAATGCCGGTCCATATGGGAGGTATTTAAAAATACAAGATAATAACGTTTCTACATTATTGCCCTTTAACGCTGATACAGGAACAATTTCCTCAAAATCCAACTCTTTACGATACGTATCAATGACTTCTAAAATCTCATCCTGCTTGATTGTATCTACTTTATTGATCACGAGAATCACTGGCATATCCGCTTTTTTCAAATCTTCAATAATGCTCTTTTCACCTGCTCCAATATAGGTAGTAGGCTCTACCAAAAACAATACGACATCCACATCTGCAATGGAACGTCTTGCCACGCCAACCATATAGTCACCTAATTTATTTTTGGATTTGTGGATACCCGGTGTGTCTAAAAAGACAATCTGTCCTTCTTCTCCCGTATAAACAGTCTGAATACGGTTACGTGTTGTCTGTGGTTTATTTGATGTAATAGCAATTTTCTGCCCAATAATCTTATTCATTAAAGTGGACTTTCCTACATTGGGTCTGCCAATGATGGAAGCAAATCCCGCTTTTTTCATTTCACTCATTATTTATCCTCAATTCTATCTATTGATTTTCATCTTTCTGTTCTGGTATTTTTTCATGTTCCACTGAGCCTGTTGGTTTATGTACAAAAGGACTTACATATTCTCCCGACTGGATTTTTGCCTTTCGTTCTGCTGCCAGCTTCTTTGTACGCTTATCTGATATCTTCATAATAATACGCACAATTACAAGAATAATGGCAATCACAACTGCCCACACGATAATATATGGTATATTTATAATCAGATTAATAAAGAATTCCTTAATTCCATATAATACATCCGCTACGCTCTTGGCAAATCCCTGCGCAATACGTTCTCCATCAGTCAATTCCTCAACTGGTGTCAGTTCAATTACTTCGCTGATATTAATATGTACAGTACTGTAATCCACTTGATTGTCGAAAGTACGAAGTTGTGAATTCATACTCTCTAACTGGTATCTGACTTCTCCCAAACGACTTTCAATCGTAATCATATCTTCCACGGTCTCAGCAGTCGCTAACAACTCCAACAGACGATCCTGTTCTTCCTCCAGCATCCGTACATGGCTGTCCAAATCCACATATTGAAGTGTTACATCTTCTACCGATTCACTTCTGCCTGTTATATTTGCTGTTTCGCCAATTTGTCTGACAAAACCATCCAGTTTTCCAGCCGGTATGCGCGCTGTAATAGACGCATGCCGGTAGGAACTGCCGTAACAATCTAAATATTCAATGTAACCGCCTAACTCTTCAATCTGTGTTTCCAGATTTGTAAGAAGTCCATCGTAATCTTTTGTTTCTACATCCAGATTAACGGTCTTAATCAGTTTACGGTCTGCCAGCGCCGTATTTTCCCCTGTGGTATCTGTGCCATCTTCCAACATAAGTGCATCATCTGCACCATAGGCATTCATTTCCGCCTCATAATACTCCTCCGCCGGTGCCGCCTCTTCTGTCATCGCATAATCCGCACTTTTACTGCTGCCGCCGCAAGCCGCCAGTACCACAGATAGCGCGCATGCCATGATGGCTGTTAAGAACCTTTTCTTCATAATGTTTTCCTCCCTTTACCTTCTCATTTGTCCCCACAAATATAGTTTAACATTCTCCCGAATACAAATCACGTACTTCACCAAACAATCCCGCTTCTTCTTTTACTTTTTCTTCATTCCCAACTACACAGAGATAGTCCTGCTGCATAAATGCACGAATATAAGAAGCTAAACCTCGGATTGTTTTCTGATCTGTAGCAAGCAGTTCGTCTCTTACCTGCTGTAAATCTTCTTCTGTCTGATTGGTCATATAAGCACTTAACGAACGAAGTGCTTTTGCTGGTGCATTAAGAGGAGTGTCCAATTCACTAATAGCACCGATAATATACTGAGTCATACTGCGGTCATCCTGATCAAAAGCCGCCACATAATCCGCTGCTGCCTCGTATACATCGATGGTCTTTTTTAAATTTGGATCACGGTAGGATACAAAATAGCTTTCCCCACTCTTGCTGAAACTACACATGCAACCGTACGCGCCGCCCTTCACACGCACTTGATTCCAAAGATAGTCATATCCCATAATCACCTTGAGCACACGCAGGGCACCTGTATACTCCAGTCCTTCTTTTGTAAAATTGCCCGCACGGCATACATACTGCACCTGTGATGCGGATAAAAAGCCTTCATTTTTCTTCTCTGGAACCAATGTTTCAAACGCTCCCAAGACTTCGTCGTTTGGCAGTCTGCCAGCAAAACCGCCAGCCAAACCTTCAAACACCTGATATTCTTTTTCTTCTCCTGCAAAATCAAACATCAGCTTATCCGTTGTAAACAGGAACCGACAGACCTTTATAAGTCCTTCTACCAGTTCATCTGCATTTTTTTCCATATCCTTTTCCATACGGCATACCAGCTGATAGCATGGCATTCCACTAACTGCTTCCTGAATTGCCCCACTCTTAGAAAAATAAGAAGCAGCTCTACCCGATGCTACATGATGACCTGCAGAAATCATATTGGACTGCATTCGGGATTTTAATTCGCCTAAGATCTCCTGTAACCGTTTCTTATCCGTCAAATCCGAACGAAGCATGATTTCTTCCACTAAAGCAAATGCTTCTGGCAGTTTACCCTGAAGTGTTTTCATTTTCCATTCAAAAGAAACCGTGACTTCCTCTGTGTCTAACGCATTGGTATATACATTAGTAACCGGTGTAATACCGCCGGTGCTTAAATAAATCTGATTAAACAACTCTGAATAAGAATATTTTTCCGTTGCCACATATCCCAAAACGGACTTCAAAATACCCATATAAGGCAGATATTCCTTCGGTACATTGTTAGACGTAAACATCACACGGACATAATTGATTCCGTTTGTAAACACTGGATGGTACAAGCATACCTTCTCTCCTACCTTACGTTCCTCATTATAAAGAGGGGCGGCTTCTTTTTTAATATCCTCCCTCTCCAAAACCGGGATACAGGTAAGTGCCTCCGGATCATCCTCTGTTTCCTGATATTCCAAAAGCTGTGCTGTATTCTTTACAATATCAGCAATTTCTTCTTCACTTAATGAAGCTTTATAAGCAGCCAGTTTTTCTTTTAACTGCTTTTCCTCCTGCTCTACTAAATTACGTTTTGGCTCTACTACTACTACAGAACAATGCTTATTATCCAGTAAAGATTCTTTTAGCAGGTTCTCATAATAATCTGTCTCAATGTCCTCACGCAGCGCGGCAAAAGTATCCTCTGCTGCCAAATGAATAAATGGCTTTCTATCGTCATAAAGCCAGCTGTCTAAGATTTGCAAACCATACATGAGTCCCGGTGGATAAGAACCAAAATCTGCTTCTCTATATTTAAACTCATAGTAATTTAAACCAGCACGAAGCGTATCTTTATCAAATCCCTTTTCGACCAGCTCTGTAAGCACTTTGCGGATTAACGCAACAAATTCTTCTTTTTTAGAACCTTCCGCATTTTTAGCCACGACTGAAAAATACGGCTGACGGATTCCATTATCATAAAAACTGTAAATATCCTTGCCAATTCCTGCATATAACAGTGCCTGCTTTAGCACAGCCCCCGGTGTACCACAAAGAGCATAATCCAGCACCTGAAATGCAATGTATTTTTTACGGTCCAAACAATCATTTGTCACACAGTTATAACTTAAATAGGTATTATCCTCTAATGGTTCACTTTCCGTAATCGAAAAATACTTCTTTACTTCAATTGGTTCATCAAAAGATTTCTGCAATGGAATCTGTGAATCAATCTCCAATCTGTCAAAAGCAGACAGATAATGTTTATCAATAAAATCCAGTTTTTCCGCCATATCCATATTGCCATATAAATAGATATAACTATTGGACGGATGATAATACTGTCTATGAATATCTAAATAATGTTCATACGTCAAATCCGGGATTACCTTAGGATCACCGCCGGATTCTTCGCTGTATGGCGTATCAGGGAATAACGTGTTAAAAATCTCCCGTTCCAACACATCATCCGGTGAAGAAAAAGCCCCCTTCATTTCGTTATATACAACACCATTAATCGTCAATTCATCCTCTGCACTATCCATTTCATAGTGCCAGCCCTCCTGACGGAAGGTCATGTCATGATTATAGATATTTGGATAAAATACAGCATCCAAATACACATGCATCAGATTCTGAAAATCCTTGTCATTACAGCTTGCCACTGGATAAACCGTCTTATCCGGATAGGTCATGGCATTTAAAAAGGTATTGAGTGACCCTTTTGCCAGTTCGATAAAAGGATCTTTTACTGGAAATTCCTTAGAACCACATAAAACTGAGTGTTCTAAAATATGCATAACTCCCGTACTTTCCTTTGGCGGCGTACGGAATCCAATATAAAACACTTTATTTTCATCATCATTTTCAAGCAAAACAACTCTCGCACCAGTCTTTTTGTGACGAAGTAATCTTGCACCTGAATTAATCTCTTCGATTTCTCTACTATCCAACTGCTCATAAGCAGCCACATCTTCTATCCTCATAAAAACAAAATTTCCTTCCCTTTCATCAGCCGTCTCTATCAACAACCATATTTCAATATACTACCCGTTCTAAAAAATGCACAAAAATCAAATTCCCACCGCTAACAGTCCTAATTTGGTGATGTGCATTTCTTCCACAAAAATCGTATTCATATTTTCATGCAAAAACTCTGCTTCCGGTCCTTCTACAATTTCATCAATCTTGTATTCCTTCTGTACATAGCCAGGCTTACCCTTTCCATGACCATCTTCCCGGAAAACATTTAATTTAAATCTTGTCTTCATCTGCTTATAAATCCTGTAAGACTCATCTGTTTTTTTCATAAAAAACACATGGTTTTCCAGAGTAGTATTCCCATCAATTTCTTTTAACATGTAATGGGATAGAATCGTTTTTAATTTAAATGGCACCTCATCTATGTCCATCAATTCTTCATATGTATGCTTGGCACCGATATATACATTTGTCATATCATGCATGACGTAACGAAAATCATTGTTCATTTGCACCCTCAAAATATTCTATTCTATTTCCGCTTATGCGGATTGCTTCCCTTATTTTCTTTTCTGAAAATGAGGTTTCTTCCATCAGTTCTTCTACTGTAATTTTGCGATTCAGAGTTTCTGCCAATTTTTTTGCTTCAGCAGAAACCTCATTTACCTTATCCACAATTTTGCGGTCAATCTTATTTTCCTCTTCTGTTTCCTGAATTAATTCTTCCATGGCATCCATTGCCATTTTCACAAGCATTCCCGGGACTTCGCCTGCCTTTTCTAAACAGCCCAGCATTTCCACTCCCATTGCCAGTGCCACATTTCCTTCTCCAATCAAATCTTCCAAAAGAACGCCCTGTCCGGTATATAATTTGGCAACATCAATAATATCTGGAAGAAGAATTTCAATGGTCTTTGCTTTTCCTACAGAATCTCCTGCCATGGCGGAAAGGAAATATGCTTCTTTTTCCCCCTGTGATAATACAGGCAGCAGTTCAATCTGCTTAATATAATCGGAAAGAAAATCCACATCTTCTTCTGTCAGATATTCATCCGGGTCAACCGGCTCTCCAATACCAATTTTTTTCTGATTTAAGTATTCATAAATAGGCGTCAATTCCTCCGGCTTCATACCAATCTTACCAAAGGCTTCCTCCACCTGCTCTTTTGAAAGTACTCTGCCCTGTTCCATGGCAAGTGCCTTTACTTCTTCCAATGTTTTTGCAAATAATAACTCCTGATTCATTTAAAATCCTTTCTATTCCCACTCTCATAATCCTGTCATAAACACGCTTTTTTCAATGTTGTCCTTATTCCACATGCTTGTGGGTAAACAGATGATCCTGACAATATTCATAATTACCATTGCACTTAGAACAGAAGCGGAACTCTAATTCCGGATTGCTCTCTTCCGTCCGGCCGCAAATGGCACATTTATGACGGGTAATGCGTGCGGTATGGCGTACCTGCGTCTTAAATTCCTGACGTCTTTTAATTTGTCCCGGAGACATCCGTTTAAACGTATTGCGGGATGTAAGATAAAATACCACAAAGTTAAGAAGGGAGGAACCGATGACTACCCAGTTAATCAGACCGCCCATAAGGCACTCTAATACCAGATATACACCGTATATAATGCCCATATATTTTACTTTTACTGGAATAATAAACATAAGCAGTACCTGCATATCCGGAAAGCTTGCTGCAAAAGCAAGGAATATGGACATATTTACATAGTAAGTACTAAATAATGCTCCAAAAGAAACATTACCAGCTCCCATTGCTGCAAAAACGCCATACAACAGAAAACTGCCTAAAATTGTAAAAACCATTCCCGAAAACAAATAGCAGTTATAGCGATAAGTTCCCCAAACACGTTCCAGTGTAGAACCTATGCTGTAATAGAAATACAATGTAATCAACGTAAAAAATAAGTTCTGTGAAGTCGGCGGAACCAATATCCATGTAATCAATCTCCACACCTGTCCCTGTAAAATCATGACCGGATCCAAAGTCAGATATCCCAGAAAACTACTGTTTACAATTTGGATCAAATAACCAAATGCATAACAAATAATCAAATATACGGAAAGATTCGAAATCGCATATTTAGAAAACTTTCTTTCAAAGTTTGAAAACTTTTTATTAAAGTTTTTACCGAAGTCATTTTTCATGTATTCACCTCATAGTTTTTTTCATAATATCTTTCGAAGCAGACAAAGCTTCTCTGCCAAATAGATTGTATCAAACGCATCGTAAAATGTAAACAAAGGTCCAGCCCAAAAAAACTTACGCTTCTTTTAAAGTTTTATGAATAATTATTAAGAAAATATAAACAAAACTAAGATTTGGTTAAATCTTTTTTTCGTGCGAAAGTTTGATTGCGCTTTGTAAAATCATGTCGTATAATATCGAATTATTGCGATGAATTATTTCTTATTAAATGTTTTTTCTGAAATTGTGATATTTTACCACATTTATCAGAGAACGCATATGGTTTTAATGAAAGGCAAATTTTATGAGTAATATGAAGTACACCTTAGGAATCGATATTGGTTCCACTACTGTTAAGATAGCCATTTTAGACGAAGCACATTCCCTTCTATTTGCAGACTATGAACGTCATTTTGCAAATATCAAGGATACACTGCATTCCCTCTTGGTAAAAGCGCAGAAACAGCTTGGTGAACTCACCCTGCATCCTGTCATAACCGGTTCCGGCGGTCTTGCTTTGGCAAACCACTTAGGTATCCCATTTGTACAGGAAGTAATTGCCGTTTCCTCTTCTTTACAGGAGTTTGCCCCAAAAACAGACGTTGCTATCGAACTTGGCGGAGAAGATGCTAAAATTATCTACTTTGAAGGCGGCAATGTAGAACAACGTATGAACGGTATCTGTGCCGGTGGTACAGGCTCTTTTATCGACCAGATGGCTTCTTTATTACAAACAGACGCTTCAGGTCTTAACGAATATGCCAAAAGCTATAATTCTTTATATACCATTGCAGCCCGTTGCGGTGTATTTGCTAAAACAGATATCCAGCCATTAATTAACGATGGTGCTACCAAAGAAGACTTATCCGCTTCTATTTTCCAGGCAGTAGTTAACCAGACCATCAGTGGTCTTGCCTGCGGTAAACCAATCCGTGGACATGTTGCCTTCTTAGGTGGTCCACTTCACTTTTTATCCGAATTAAAAAAAGCCTTTATCCGTACTTTAAAACTGGATGAAGAACACACGATAGAATTAGAACACTCCCATCTGTTTGCTGCTATGGGCTCTGCCTTAAATGCAAAAGAAAACTGTTCCTTCACCATGACAGAAATGGTGGATAAGCTTTCTTCTGATATCCAGATGGAATTTGAAGTAGAACGTATGGAGCCTCTTTTTGCAGACCAGGCTTCTTATGATGAATTCCATGCGCGCCACAACAAGCATTGTGTCCGCACAGGAGATTTAGAAAACTATTCCGGTAACTGTTTCTTAGGAATTGATGCTGGTTCCACTACAACCAAAATTGCTTTGGTTGCAGAAGATGGTGCACTTTTACATTCCTTCTACAGTAACAATAACGGAAGTCCGTTACATACAGCTATTGAAGCCATTAAAGATATTTACCGCAGACTTCCTAAACATGCACGTATTGTACGCTCCTGCTCCACCGGTTATGGTGAAGCATTAATGAAAGCCGCGCTGCTCTTAGATGATGGTGAAGTTGAAACCGTTGCCCACTACTATGCGGCTGCATTTTTCAATCCCGACGTAGACTGTATCTTAGACATCGGCGGACAGGACATGAAATGTATCAAAATCAAAGATCAGACCGTTGACAGCGTATTATTAAATGAAGCCTGCTCCTCTGGTTGTGGTTCCTTTATCGAGACCTTTGCTAAATCACTAAATTATAGTGTACAGGATTTTGCAAAAGCTGCTTTATTTGCTGAACATCCAATAGATTTAGGTACCCGTTGTACCGTTTTCATGAATTCAAAAGTAAAACAAGCACAGAAGGAAGGCGCAAGCGTTGCGGATATTTCTGCCGGACTTGCTTATTCTGTTATCAAAAATGCTTTGTTCAAAGTAATAAAAGTATCTGATGCTTCCGAACTGGGTAAAAATATCGTTGTACAGGGCGGTACCTTCTATAACGATGCCGTACTCCGTTCTTTTGAAACAATTGCAAACTGCGAAGCCATCCGTCCGGACATTGCCGGTATCATGGGAGCATTCGGTGCGGCTTTGATTGCAAGAGAACGTTATACAAGCGGCATGCCTACTACCATGCTTACCATCGACCAGATTGATGAATTGGAATTTGAGACCAGCATGGCAAAATGTAAAGGTTGTACGAACAACTGCCGTCTGACTATCAACCGTTTTACCGGCGGCCGTCAGTACATATCCGGTAACCGCTGTGAAAGAGGTCTTGGTAAAACCAAGAGCGAGTCCAATGTACCAAACCTCTATGCTTATAAATTAAAACGATTATTTTCTTACGAACCTCTGACCGCAGACAAAGCTACAAGAGGCAAAGTAGGAATCCCACGTGTACTAAACATGTACGAGAACTACCCATTCTGGTTTACCTTTTTTACCAAATTAGGATATCAGGTAGTACTCTCTCCAAGTTCAACACATAAATTATACGAACTGGGTATTGAATCCATCCCAAGTGAATCCGAATGTTATCCGGCAAAACTTGCTCACGGTCATGTAAAATGGCTGATTGAACACAATGTGGATTTCGTATTCTACCCTGCCCTTTTCTATGAGCGAAAAGAAATCGGAGAAGCAAACGATCATTATAACTGTCCGATCGTTACTTCTTATTCCGAAAATATTAAGAACAATGTGGAAGAAATTGGTTCCGGCAAAGCCATTTTGCGTAACCCATTCCTTTCCTTCCGTGATGAAACAGTCATTGCTCAGGAATTAATAAAGGAATTTAATGAAATTCCGGCAGAACAGATTGTAGATGCTGTTTCCGATGCTTGGAAAGAATTAGCCGCAGTCAGAGAGGATATTAAGAAAAAAGGCGAAGAAACTCTTGCCTATTTACAGGAAACCGGCAAACGAGGTATCGTCCTTGCCGGCCGTCCATACCATTTGGATGCAGAAATCAACCATGGTATTCCGGAACTGATTACCAGTTTCGACATTGCCGTACTAACAGAGGATTCCATTTCCCATTTGGCAAAACCGGAACGCCCGCTTATCGTATCCGATCAGTGGATGTATCATTCCCGTTTATATGCCGCTGCAAGTTATGTAAAAACGGTAGACTACTTAGATCTTATCCAGCTAAACTCCTTTGGATGTGGTCTGGATGCTGTTACCACGGACCAGGTTAACGATATTCTTTCAGGTTCTGGCAAAATTTACACCTGCTTAAAAATTGACGAAGTCAATAACTTAGGTGCGGCCAAGATTCGTATTCGTTCCCTGATAGCAGCAATCAAGGTTCGTGAAAAGAAGAATATCAAACGCAAAATCCGTTCTTCTGCCATCGAAAAAGTACCGTTTACAGAGGAAATGCGCAAGGATTATACCATCCTCTGTCCACAGATGTCGCCAATCCACTTTGATTTGTTAGAGCCTGCTATGCGCTCCTGTGGATACAATTTGGAGGTATTACAGAATGATAACCGTCACTCCGTTGACACCGGCCTGAAATATGTAAATAATGATGCCTGCTATCCTTCCCTATTAGTAGTGGGACAGTTGATGGAAGCATTATTATCCGGTAAATATGACTTACACAAAACTGCACTAATCATTACCCAGACCGGTGGTGGATGCCGTGCGACAAACTACATTGGATTTATCCGTCGTGCTCTCAAAAAAGCCGGCATGGAATACATCCCTGTTATATCTTTGAACTTAGGCGGCATTGAAACCAATCCGGGATTTAAAATGGATGCGAATTTCTTGATACGTGTTGCTTATGCAGCCGCTATTGGTGATGTATTTATGAAATGTGTATACCGCATGCGTCCTTATGAACTGGTTCCCGGAAGTGTCAATGAAATACATGAGAAATGGAAAAAAGAAGCCGCTGCCTTTGTCTCAGGCAAGCATTTATCCCCGTTTAAACTGGGACGCCTGATGAAGGATATTATCAAAGACTTTGACAATATTCCGATTGATGAAAATATGAAAAAACCAAGAGTTGGTATAGTCGGAGAGATTCTTGTAAAATTCTCACCAGCTGGTAACAACCACTTAGTAGAATTACTAGAGTCTGAAGGTGCAGAAGCCGTTGTTCCAGACTTACTTGACTTTATGCTCTACTGCTTCTACAACCAGATATACAAAGCAGAGCATCTTGGTACCAGTAAGAAAGCTGCAAAAGCATGCTCCCTTGGTATCAAAGCGTTGGAACTTTTAAGAAGTCCTGCAACGAAAGCATTTAAGAAGAGTAAGCATTTTGATCCGCCAGCCCATATTGAAAAACTGGTAGAATATGCGAAACCAATCGTATCGATTGGTAACCAAACCGGCGAAGGCTGGTTCTTAACCGGTGAAATGATTGAACTCATCCATGGTGGCACACCAAACATCGTCTGCACACAGCCTTTTGGTTGTCTGCCAAACCATGTAGTTGGTAAAGGTGTTATCAAGGAAATCCGCAAGCGTTTTCCTTCTGCCAATATCGTAGCCATTGATTACGATCCAGGCGCCAGCGAAGTAAATCAGCTCAACCGAATCAAGTTGATGCTTTCAACGGCACATAAGAATATTAAGAAATAAAAAATGTATAAAAAAGACCGTCCATTCATTTTATTTTGAATGGACGGTCTTTTGGGGTAGATCTTTAACTTTTTTATTGATAATAAGCAGATATCCTTGATTCGGTCAGAAAGACATCTTGAATAAAACGCCGTTACGATTAGCGAGCCATCTTAGTGACCTCAATTGAAGATAAATCTACCCATGACCACTCTTATCTTCAATAAAGGCAGAAAAAAGGCAAGATATTAAACGCATTTTCTTCCCTTTAACATAATATATACATTTATGGGTAGAATTTTTTTCCATATTTTCTACAATACTTCAGTTTTTGTCTTCCCATAGGAAATTCTACTTGCTCTCTGGGTAGAATTTCTTTCTAATTTTTGTCACTTTTTCTGACCATTCGGTATCTTTTTTAATCAATGGGTAGAACATAAAAATCTTAGCCAATTAGTTTCATTGTATCGTCCAAGCCGTATGGAGTGCTAAATCCCAAAGCGGCTTTTGAACCACATATTGCTCATTCATCCATGCAACTGCTTCATCACGGCCTTCTAAAGTCAAAGGAAACTGCTTGCGTTGTTTCTTTTCTTCCGGTGTATGAAGATAGTTATATGGTTCAGGCCAAATAGTCACTTCCATTCCATCACCAGATTTAATAAGCTGATACCGCATACCTTTAAAGCCGCCCGAAAAAGGTTCTTTTTTTATATAGTTTACGGATATGGTTGCCGGGTCAATTTTTTTCATTTTAAACAATTCCTGCTTTCTACTTAAGTACATTTGCTATATAATAGAGATAAGTAAACGCCCTTGCTTTGCAAGCCGTTTTCTCACACAATCTGCGTTTATCAGAATATCTTTAGTATATTCTGTTTTGACCTTAAACGCCAGTCAATTCTTTGCATTTGAAAGAGATTATTACATAAGAAAGGAATTGTTTATGAAAACAAAATATGATACACATGGAGCACTATATTTTAATCCAGCCGGCAAACTGGTAGACCATAATGGTAAAACCGTCCAACTGCGCGGTTATTCCACCCACGGTTTGTCCTGGTATCCTCAGTATGTAAACCGCGATTTCTTCGAATTCATGCGTGATAAATGGCATGTGGATGTTGTTCGTCTTGCTATGTATACAGCAGAGGAAAATGGCTACTGCGTTGGAGACGAAGCGAATAAGGAGACCTTAATTCAGTTAATCGATAAAGGCGTAAAGGCAGCGACTGAACTTGGCTTATATGTGATTATCGACTGGCATATTTTAAGCGACTCCAATCCTCTCATGCACATGGATCAGGCGGCTGACTTCTTCCGCAAAATGGCAAGCCGCTATCATGCTTACGGCAACGTTATCTATGAAATCTGTAACGAACCGAATGTAGACTGTACATGGGAAGATGTAAAACAATATGCCGAAACCATTATCCCTATCATTCGTGAATATGACCAGTATGGAATTATCTTAGTCGGTACGCCTACCTGGTCACAGGATGTTGACCTTGCTTATCAGAATCCGGTTACAGGCTATTCTAATATTGGCTATGTTCTTCATTTTTATGCAGACACCCATCGCGAAGAACTACGTAACAAATTAGTGGATGCTGTAAATCACAAACTGCCACTCTTTGTCAGCGAATTTGGTATCTGCCATGCCAGCGGAAATGGAGAGGGCAATGAAGAACAGGGCAAACTTTGGCTGGATCTTTTAGATGAGCACGAAATCAGCTACTGTATGTGGAATCTTGGAAACCGCGACGAATCCAGCGCTTCCTTCGTTCCAACCTGCGAAAAAACAACCGATTTTACGGACGAGGATTTAAATCCTTCTGCGAAATGGTATATTAATGAATTAGCAGTAAGAAATGTAGTAAAGAAGGATTAATATGCTTATAATTTCTTAATCCCGCCCGTTTTGTGGACAAGATTATTATAAAAAAGTCTGTATGAGCAACCAAACACACGAATTCTCATACAGACTTTTTCTATATTATAATTTTAATTTTGCAAACAAATCCCCAAGACTTGTTCCCACACTTTCATCCGAACTGTATTCCTGGGCTTCCAAACTTTCCATCTCTTCTGCTTCTTTTTCCTCTTCCACAGCTTTGATACTGAGCGAAATCTTACCTTCGTTTGTATTTAATACTTTTACTTTAACAACATCGCCCACCTTCAATACTTCAGACGGCTTCTTAATACGTTTCTGGCTAATTTGGGAAATATGCACTAAACCGCTTAACCCCTCCGATAATGCAACAAAAGCACCATAGGTCTGCAGGCTTTCTACTGTTCCTTCCAAAATCGTTCCCGGAACAATCATGGCTACTTTGTGATCATGCTCTTCTTTAGCCGCTTCTTTGAGTACTACTTTTGCGGAAAGAATCAGTTTTTCTTTTTCCTTATTGACCTCTGTTACTTTTACTTCCAAGGTCTTACCAACATAAGGAGTTACATCTTCCACATACCCTATATCCAACTGAGACGCAGGAATAAAACCACGGATACCTTCCAAATAAGCCACCACACCGCCATTTACTGCTTCGTTTACTTTTACAGAAAGTTTCTTTTCCTGTTCCTTATATTCCTTTAAAACATCCCATGCCAACACGTCATTGGCTTCCTTTTTGGATAAAAGAATATTGCCCTGTCCATCATCCAAGGAAATAACTGTAGCTTCTATTACATCATCAATCTGAATTGCTTCCTGAATCATAAATCCTGGATCGTTACTCATTTCTTCTGCTTTGATAATCCCCTGTGTATAATAACGAAGATCCAAAACCGCCTCTTCTTCATTAATAGCAATAACTGTTCCTTTTATAATATCGCCTACTGCAATCTTGCGAAAAGACGCCTCTAATTCTCTCTCAAAATCCTTCATGGTTTCCATTTATGTGTACCTCCACCGTTATCTTTTGCTCTCTATTATAAACTTCCATATCATAATTTTCTACTAGTATTTAGAGACTCCAATAAATCACATATTGTACTCCAAATAATCACAAAATTATAATCTTTGTAATTCATCAAACCAATTTAAGTGTTTAAAAATGAACACCGTCTTTCTTATCCCACACTTTTTCCCCATTAATAAAAGTCGCCCATACATTGGACTTAATTTCTAAAGGACTTCCATCCATAATCACAAAATCTGCGTCCTTTCCTTCTTTCAGACTTCCCACACGTTCATCCACACGACAGATACGTGCCGCATCAATGGTAATGGCTCTCAGGGCATTATAATCTCCTAATCCTTCTTTTGCCGCCAGTCCGGCACATAATGGCAAATACTGAATACGCGATACTGGATGATCTGTAGTAAGTGCCACGATTACTCCTGCTTTTTGCAAAATTCCGGATGTTTTAAAATCAAGGGCACTGCATTCCTTTTTACTGCGTGATGTTAAAGAAGGTCCTACAATGGCGGGGTAGCCGCTTTCTGCAATCTTTTCTGCCACTAAATGGCCTTCCGTACAATGATCCAAAGTAAGTCCCAATCCTAACTCTTTTGCAATGCGGATTGCCGTAAAAATATCATCCACTCGATGTACATGGGCTTTTAGCGGAATCTTCCCCTCAAATAATTCTCTGTACGCTTCCATATGAAAATCCACTTCTGAACTATCCCTGTCTGTTTTTTCAAAATACTGTTTTGCTAAAAACAGCTCTTCCCGGATCATATTCGCGATTCCCATTCTGGTCGACGGCATATTGCCATTGGTTCCATAGTTTGTCAGCGGGTTTTCTCCGAATGCAATCTTTATTGCTGCTGGTGCCATAACCACCATATCATCAATACAACGTCCATGAGTTTTGATAAAAGCAAACTGCCCACCTATGGGGTTTGCACTTCCCATACCTGCCATGACACCGGTAATGCCTGCTGCCAATGCATTATGAAAAGCACTGTCCATGGGATTAATGGTATCTATTGCACGAAGCGTTGGTGTGATGGGCGTAGTAGCTTCATTCGAGGTATCACTTAATACACTTGTTTTTTCCTCCGCCACACCCAAATGACTGTGTGCATCGATAAATCCCGGAAATATCAAAAGTCCCTTTGCGTCATATATTTCCATCCTTTCAGTTGGATTGATTTTTTCCGCAATCTTTTCTATTTTCCCGTCCTTTATCAACATATCCGCATAAACCGGCTGTTCCTCTTCCATCGTGTATAATAAACCATTCTGAATCAATAACATAAAAAATTCTCCTTATCTTTCGCATATTATTGCCAAAGATAAGAAGAATTATCCTCTTCATATGGTATTCTGTTTTCTGTTTTTTCTTCTATTTGTTTTACAAAATTCAGATTCATTATGTTTAGAACTGCGGATAAAACAAACGGAACACAAAACAGCATAAAAGTAAGCGCAAGAGACATTATATCCTCTCCCTGCTTCATAGTATAAACCGTTATGGAAATATCTTCTGCCCCTAGGCATACAATGGATAATACGCTGAGAATCAATTTCCATTTACCATCTCTTATAGCCATCTTTTTAAAAACCGTATCATTTCTATGATTATAGGTTCTTATTCCATATATCATCATAAGAGTATTCAATATGGCTGGTAATAAAACGAAGAGCACAACCACAGCTAATGCTACAAATATGAATAAACCTAAAAATGTTCCAATCAGTCCAAACAGAACTTCCCATCCACCTGTCACGCTATCATAATAAGGTTTATCCAGCATTCCGGCAGATTCTTTGACAAAGCCCGACACGACTATCATGAATACGATACTGATAACACTAATGAGCGAAGTCACAGCGGCAACCGCTCCATGAATAATTGTTGAGAGCAGACTAATTATTGATACTTTCTTTTTGATATCCATATCTACTTTCTCCTGTGTGAAAGTTCTCCTGTCTACTTACTCCACCTTATCCAAATCGTAAGGCGTGAGCTGATAGACGTAATAATTCAACCAGTTTGAATATAAAGTATTCCCATGGGCACGCCACTGCAGCATCGGTTTTTTACTTGGATCATCGTCCGGATAATAATTGACCGGCACGTCAATTTCTATTCCTTTTCCAATATCACGCTGATACTCTGCGTCCAGTGTACGACGGTCATATTCAAAATGCCCTTGAATAAATACCTGGCGTCCACCATTCGCAATCGCAAGCAGAACACCTGCTTCTTCAGACTCTGCTAAAACGGTTAATTCCTTACAATTATGTATCTTATCCGCTGAAATCTCCGTATAACGGCTGTGTGGCACACAGAATTCATCATCAAAGCCACGCACAAGCGGTACTCTTCGGTTTAATACCTTCTGCCAGTAGATACCAAATAATTTTTTAGGCAGTTCGGATTTATTCAATCCAAAGTGATAATACATACCTGCCTGCGCTCCCCAGCAGATATGGAAGGTAGAAGTTACATGTGTCTTGGTCCATTCCATAATCTCACACAGTTCTTCCCAATAGTCCACTTCTTCAAATGGAATCTGTTCTAATGGTGCACCTGTAATCATAAACCCATCAAATTTACGGTCTTTAATTTCATCAAAGGTCACATAAAATTTATTCAAATGTGTGGCTGACGTATGCATGGATACATGACTGTTTAACTTAATAAACGTAATGTCCACCTGTAAAGGTGTATTGGACATGGAGCGCAACAGATGCAGCTCCGTATCCTGTTTAATTGGCATCAGATTCAAAATGCCTACCTGTAATGGACGAATATCCTGATGTGTCGCACGGTATTCATCCATGACAAATATATTTTCATTTTCTAATATTTCTTTTACCGGTAAATCATTCTGAATTCGAATTGGCATGTTACGATTCTCCTAATTATCTAATACTTCTGTCTATAACATTATATAGTCTCTGGTTCCTTCCCCAGATAATCTTTCATAAACATCTCTTCTGTAATCACAGGGATATTTAACTGTGCAGCTTTTTTATTTTTTGAGGAAGTGGATTTAATATCGTTATTAATCAACGCTGTTGTCTTCGAAGTTACGCTTCCTGTTACTTTTCCGCCCAGACTTTCAATCACTGCTTTTAAGGCATCACGGTTCTCATAATGGTTCAAACTCCCCGTCACAACAAACACCTTACCATTGATCTTATCATTACTTCGATCCACAGTTTCCTGCTCTAAAGTAAGTTCTTTTAACAACTCCTTAAACTGTACCACATTTTCTTCATTCTGGAAATACGAAGAAAAAGCTGTTGCTAAAACTTCACCTACTCCCTCCGTCTCACTTAGGCGCTCCACATCTGCTGAAAGCATAGCATCTATGTCATAAGCAAATTCACGACAGAGGACCTTTGCATTGGCAAGACCAATTCCAGTAATTCCCAATGCATAAATCACTCTTGGCAGAGTCGTCTTTCTTGCCTGTTCCACTGCTGCAATCAGATTATGATACGATTTTTCTCCAAATCCTTCCATCTGTGTAATCTCTTCTTCATAGCGATCCATATGAAAAAGATCTATAAAAGAATGTAAAAATCCTTTTCCTAAAAACTTCTCTAAAGTTGCCTCAGAAAGACCGTCAATATTTAACGCATCCCTGTTTACAAAATGAGCGAACGCTTTTACTTTTTTTGCATCACAATCCGGGTTCAAACAGAATAAGGACTGTGTATCATTGGTCTGCTGCACCTGTGTCTTCCCACCACAAACCGGACAACATTCCGGTAATTCCACGTTATCACTTCCCGTCAGATTTTCCGCAATCTGTGGAATAATCATATTAGCTTTGTATACGGTAATCCGGTCTCCAATACCTAGTTTCAATCCGCGAAGCACACTGATATTGTGTACGCTGGCACGGCTGACGGTGGTTCCCTCTAATTCCACCGGTTCAAATATGGCAACCGGATTAATCAGTCCGGTACGGCTTGGACTCCACTCAATTTCTTTTAAAACTGTTTCACGGCATTCATCCTGCCATTTAAATGCAATGGAATCTCTTGGGAATTTTGCCGTTCTTCCAAGTGATTTTCCATAAGCAATATCTTCATAAGTAAGTACCAGACCATCCGATGGAATATCAAAGGTCTGTATTTCTTTTTCGTATTCTTCGATGGCCGTTAAAATGGTATCCTTTGTTACCATCTTATAGTCCACAATTTCAAAGCCTTGTTCTTTTAAAAACAAAAACTGTGCATCTTTGGAATTATGAAAAAACTCTGTATCATCTTCTTCCGAAGAAACAAAAGAAAAGGCATAAAAACGTACATCCCTCTGCGCCGTAATCTCATTATTTAACTGACGGATGGAACCGGAACAGAGATTACGTGGATTCTTATAACGCTCCGTCTCATCTTCAATCGAGGCATTAATCCGTTCAAAGTCCGAATAACGGATGACCGCTTCTCCACGTAGTACCAGTTTTCCTTGATATGGAATCTTATGTGGAAGATTCTTAAATACCTTGGCATTATTGGTAATGACTTCTCCGACTTCTCCATTTCCTCTTGTTACGGCTTTGGAAAGTGCACCATTTTCATAGGTAAGTACCACGGTAAGTCCGTCCAGTTTCCATGAAAGAAGTCCTTCTTTATCAGTTAACCAGTCTGCTAACTCCTGTCGATCCTTTGTTTTTCCCAAGGATAACATAGGTGTTTCGTGACGTTCTTTAGGCAATTCGTCCACCGACTCATAACCCACTGTAACAGTCGGACTGTTCGAAAGCACCATTCCCGTCTCTTCTTCTAAACGTACCAGTTCATCATAAAGGGCATCATATTCAAAATTGCTCATGATTTCCCTGTCCTGCGCATAATATGCTTTTGATGCTTCATTTAAAATAGGAATCAATTCTTTGATTCGTGCCAATTTATCCATACTAACTTCAAACTCCTGCTTCTATGAAAAATGATCTCAATGCCATCTCCATAAATATACTACTCTTACTTTCGACCAATCATGCTGTAAAGTTCCTGTAACTCTTCACCGCTCACCCTGCGGAAGGTTCCCGGTCTTAATTTACCAAGCGTAATATTGGCAACCCGGATACGCTGCAAGGCATTTACTTTATAGCCCAGTTCCTGACACATTCTTCGTATCTGACGATTCAATCCCTGAGTTAAAATAATCTTAAATGTATATTTTCCTAAAACCTCAATCTTACAAGGTTTCGTTCTTCTGTTTAATTCGCTCAAAAAAACACCGGCTTCCATTTTTTCTTTAAAATCCGGTGCCAGTTCTTTGGTAACCTTTACCACATATTCTTTTTCATGATGTTCCGTTCCCCGCATCAAACGCTGGATCAGATCTCCATCGTTAGTCATCAAAAGAAGTCCTTCTGTCTCTTTATCCAAACGCCCCGCATAAGTTACGCGGATTGGATAATCAAACGCATCCTTTAAGGTTTTATCTGCAAAACGGTCTTTTTCTGTGCACGTTACACCCAAAGGCTTATAATATGCCAGTACGACCTTTTCATTACGTTTTTTTAAGGCTTTTCCATTGCAGATAACTTCGTCTGCACTACTTACCCGCATGCCTGGCTCTGCCTTTTTCCCATTAACTGTTACTTTTCCAGCCTCGATCAACACATCCGCTTCTCTTCTAGAGCAGACGCCGCATTCTGCTAAATATTTATTCAAACGAACGGTACTTATATCCGCCATCTTTCTTCCTCATTTTTCTTAATAATCTATTTTATTAAAGTCCGCAAATATCCTTTATGACTTCACCTGCTATAATCAATCCGGCAACGGATGGTACAAATGAAATACTTGCTGGAGCAATTTTCTTTCTTCCTATTGCTTCTTCACCATTTTGTTCTCTACTTTGCGTAGTATACTCATCTTCTATTGGCGTAATTGCCTCTTCTTTAGAATATACCACTTTTACATGGGAAATCCCACGTTTTTTTAACTCTCTGCGCATAACTTTTGCAAGCGGACAAACACTCGTCTTACTGATATCTGCCACTTCAAATGCAGTCGGATCTAATTTATTTCCCGTTCCCATACTGCTGATTACAGGCACTCCAGCGTTTTGGGCTTCTTCGATAATTGTAAGTTTGGCAGTCACCGTATCCACAGCATCCACTATATAGGTATACTTTGTAAAATCAAAGTCATCTTTATTCTCTGGAAGATAAAAGCATTTGTGCACAACCACCTCTGCATTTGGATTGATGGAAAGGATTCTTTCCTTCATCACTTCTACTTTTTCCCTGCCGATTGCATCCCTTGTCGCTACAACCTGGCGGTTTAAATTACTCTCAGAAACCGTATCATGGTCAATCAATTCAATATGTCCCACGCCGCTTCTAGCCAATGCTTCTACCGTAAAGCCGCCAACACCACCAATGCCGAATACCGCCACTCTTGCATTGTTTAACTTTTCTGTATTGTCTTTTCCAATTAATCGTTCCGTCCTGCTCAGCCATTCTGCCATTTATTTTGTCCTCTTTTCATAGTAAACAGGCAGCCTTAAATAATCTTACAGCTATCCTGATACGAACAACCTGCCCAAGGCAGATTACCTTGGGCAGTCATATTTCTTTATTTTTCAAATGGATAAATCATACCCCAGTCATTACGGATACGATCCATAAGACGCATTACCCATAATGTCTCTTCATGAGGCATCTCTTCACATTCAATTTTGCCTTCTTCAATTGCTTTTATACAAGCAAGCACTTCATATTCATAACCATTAATCTGATCCGGTACTGAATACGTTTCTACCAATTTATGATCTAAATCATAAAGACGGATTTCTTCACAGTTATTGATATTCTGCACTTCCAAATATCCTTTATCTCCGGCAATTAACCCCATACGGTTGATTCCTGCTAACATATTGCTGTGGAGCACTGCCATTGTATCATCTTCAAAAATGAGAGTAATACTGTTTGTCCAGTCAATTCCCTTTGGAGACATAACGGCATTTGAATGTACTTCTTTTACATCTTGTTTCATAACCATTTTGGCAAAGTTGATTGGATAAACACCAAGATCTAACAATGCTCCGCCGGCAAGCTCTGGTTCCTGCATACGAGGAATATTATGTAATTCATATCCCAAATTTGCCATCAAGGAAGTCACCTTACCTATCGTTCCTTTTTCAAGAAGATCATCGATCATCTTACGGCTTGGCATGTATCTTGTCCAAATGGCTTCTGCCAATAATACATTCTTTTCTTTTGCCAGTGCAATTAATTCTTCCGCCTGCTTTGCGTTCACGGTAAATGCTTTTTCCAATAAAACATTCTTACCATGCTCTAAGCAAAGTTTTGCATGTTCATAATGATGTGAATGTGGTGTTGCAACATAAATCAATTCCACTTCTGGATCTTTTACCAGTTCTTCATAGGAACCATACGCTTTTTCAAATCCCCATTCCTTAGCAAATGCCTGTGCCCTTTCCAAATCACGTGCACCTACTGCATATTTTTCTACCTGATCCAAACCTGATACTGCGGTTGCCATACTGCGGGCAATTTTACCCGGTCCTAATATTGCAAATTTCATAAAATGATAACCTCCATTTCCTTTTAATACCCTTCCTTTACTATAGCATAATATAAATGCACCCGCAAATACAGGATACTATTTTTGTCCATTTTCATGAACCTTGTATCACATAATTTGCAGGTGCACTTCCCCTTCTACTATCGTTCCCTTATAATACGTTTTTATTCCATATGATCTAATAATTCCTGGTAAAATCGGGAGTAATCCGTTCTTTTATCTCCCATAAAGCGAATTGCGGATGACGGATGTGAATTCATAACACCCGTCAGTAAGTAGGGTATGTCATAGCCCCAGATGTTCCCTTTCTCTTTTTCCGCCTGAATGTATTTCTGTACAAAATCCATAACCGGCACTAAATTGTATCTAGGATTTCTTAAAAATGCCAGCAATGTTTCCATATAACAGTTACCAGCACCACGTCCCATGCCGCTTACGGTAGCATCCAATAAACTAGCACCATTACTTAAGGCTTCAATCGTATTGGCAAAGGCCAATTGCTGGTTATTGTGTGCATGAATACCAATCTTTTTATTATATTTCTCTGCAATATCCATGTACTTATCTGTTAATCTGCGAATCTGCTCTGGATAGAATGCACCAAAACTGTCTACCAAATAAATCACATCTACATCGGACTGTGCCAAGAGTTCCAAACCACTATCTAATTCTTCCTCCCGCACTTTAGAAATTGCCATAATATTAGCAGTTGTCTCATATCCCTTATCATGTGCATCCTGAATCATATCAATAGCAGTCGGAATCTGGTGAATGTAGGTTGCCGTACGCACAAGATCAATCACACTGTCCTGTTTTTTCAGAATATCACGCTTATAATCCGTTCTTCCAACATCTGTCATAACAGCAATTTTAAGATCAAAATCGTTATTACCTACAACTGCACGGATGTCTTCTTCATCACAGAACTTCCACTTGCCATAATCCTCTTTGCTGAAAATATCCTTAGAAGCCTTATAACCAAATTCCATATAATCAACACCGGCCTTAATATTAGTACGGTATAAATCTTTTACAAATTCATCAGTAAATTCAAAATTGTTTACCAGACCACCATCACGAAGCGTACAATCAACCACTTTGATGTCTGGTCTGAAGCCTATCAGGTTACCATTGTCTCTTTTCATAGCGTCCTCCGATACAGCCATTTTTTCATTTTATATTATGTACGGGCTGCCTTTTTATTTCTTACACACTTTAAAGCGTTACACTTTAAAGTATTAAAGTACCCTTAGAATATTCCTTTTTTTATAAAATGTCAATACAATAATCAAAATTCTTTTTATTCACTCTGCTCACAAGTTACTTATATTACTAAATAAGCCTATTCCAGTTTTTTATAAAGCGTAATCCACATTGTCAAAAAACAAGCCAGTCCGCCAATGGCATTCGAAATTGGCTCTGCTAAAAATACGCCATCAACTCCAAATCCCATATATGGCAGAAGCAAGGTAAGCGGCACCACAATAATAGCTTTTCTAAATAGCGAAAAAAAACTTCTTTGCACCGTAATTATAGCCCAATACCGGCTGGGAGCCA
The DNA here is from genome assembly GCA_964531805.1 of uncultured Lachnospiraceae bacterium. Lineage (GTDB taxonomy): Bacteria > Bacillota > Clostridia > Lachnospirales > Lachnospiraceae > RGIG8767. The sequence goes on along the minus strand of CAZHGE010000011.1, from coordinate 20,803 downwards.
TTCGCAATTCCCATAACCGGAAGCGTCAAAATCTCACGCACTGAATTGAGAATGGTCATAACACCCACATAAAGATCACCGCCCCAGTTTTGCAGTGTTGCATTACATGCTACCTGTACTAGACAATTCGTTCCCTGCATGATAAAACCAGGTGTTCCCAGTGTCACTATTTCTTTTGCCAGTAACTTATCCACCCTGAAATTTTTACGCTTTATGTGTAATATTGCTTTTTTACCAGTCAAAAAACGCAATACCCACACTGCAGATACCATCTGGCTCAAGATGGTAGCAAGGGCAGCACCCGAAACTCCCATATGAAATCCAAAGATAAAAGCAGGATCTAAAACCAAATTAATCACAGCACCTATCACCGTGGTCATCATGCCAACCTTGGGAAATCCCTGTCCATTGATAAATCCATTCAGTCCGGTGGTAATCATGGTAAAAGGTGTCCCAATCAAATAAATTTTAAGATAAGCATCTGCATAAACATAGGACGCATCACTGGCCCCAAACAGATAGAGGATAGGTCTGCGGAATATATAACAAACTACCATCAATATAATAGAAAATGCCATCAACATAGAAAAAGCATTTCCCATAATCTTTTCTGCCTGCTCTTCTTCTTTTTTCCCTCGTGCAATGGCAAATAAAGTCGAACCACCCATGCTGACTAAAAGCGTAAAAGCAATAATCAGTGTAATAACCGGGAATGCCAGTCCTACCCCGGTTAAAGCTATATTATTTTCTCCCGGAAGATGTCCAATATAAATTCGATCCACTACATTGTACAGAATCTGAACCAGTTGTGCTAAAATCAAGGGAATTGCCTGGGAAACTATATTACGCTAAACCTTTCCCTGTGAAAAATCAGTTGCCATATACGCCTTCTTTCTGCAATTATTCACGCTCATTCTAAGATACGCTCTTATACAAGTTTTCGTCAATGTGATTTTACATAAAAAGCGCCGTACAAAAGACTAATCAAATCTTTTATACGGCAAACTTTTTACTATATTTTATTCTTCCGAAACCGCTGCTGCCATAGTATCTGCCACATCTACAACTGCCGGCCCCTCAGCAAAAGTTTCTGTATTATCTGCCACTTCCATCGGATCTTCGTACTCTGCAGGTTCCTCATCATCGTCCCACAGTGAATCATACTTTTCTTTCTTTTCTTTTGCCATTGCCCCGATATTCTTAGCTGCCTGATACAATTCCATACTATATTCCATCAGTTTCTTCTCATCATCACCGGGTACAACAGCGCCTTTCATAATCCTTCTGGCAACTTCCATGATTTTAGCCAAATCTACTGCATATTCCTCCATAGCTTCCCCCTGTTGCTGGGAAGAAACCATGTTTGCAGTTGCAGTCCACTGCTCAAGAAGTTTTTCCATATAGTCCTTATATTCATCCTGTTTCTCATCCACTGCCTGAATCGTCAATTCTAATACAGCTGCTTCATTTGCATAGATTGTCTTTCCATTTGGAGTCGTATTTATCTTCTGTTCCAATTCCTGCTTTTTCTTGGAAAGCACCACCTGCTGCTCGCGATATTCCCGTATCTGCGTATTATAGAGTCTTCTTGCTTCTTCAATTTTCATATTCTCACATCCTTATCCTCTGAAATCGATTACAGTTCCGACATACCTTTCTGCATCCGTTCTGACTGTATCCGCCATGTAAGAATAGTGATAATCCTCCACTTTCCGCAGTAACTCTTCTACTGAGCCCGCAGATATAATGACTACATCCTCTTTTTTATATTCGCCAAATAAATCCTTCACATTTTCAGAATTTAAGGCTTCCAGTGCTTCCTTGTTTTCTGCCCTTTTTTCCTCCAGCCATTCCTTTTGCTGTTCTTTCTGAGCTTTCTTTTCTGCCGCCTTTTTCTCTTCTAACTTCTCTACTCTGCGCTTTTCAATTCTCTCGGCCTGTTCATCAAAAGATTTGCTCATTACGGCAAAAAAGGACGCCGTACCATTATCATTTACCTGCATTCCATATCCTTTGACATTTGAAATGCTGCTAAGTGCCTGTTTTATTTCCGGCATACTCTTCTGTGCAGTCGCGATCAAGCCTTCATATTGTTTACGGAACTGCTCATCCGTAGCCATACGTTCAATCTTTTCTTCATCAATCAGGACAACCATTTTATTAGGATTTGCAAAACTGCCAGCATTGGCTTTTGCCATTTCCTTCATGTCTTTACTTACCAAAACAAAATCCATATCCTTATATTTTGCTTTGAGTTCCTCATAATACTGCTTTGCCTGCTCGCTTAATTTAGGCTGACCGATGGTTCTTCCAGTCACATTATACTTTTTCACATCATCAGCCTGTTTTGTTTCTTTTGCTACAAACGTGTTTGTTTCATGCGAATTAACAACCGCATTGCTACTGTTAGTAATCATTCCTACATCCATGTAGATACCTCCATCCTTGAATCCAATATAAATTACTAATTTCGGGTTTCTAATATTTATATCGGCTGATTTAGAAAAAAGTTGAGTAAAAAGAAGGACACCCACAAACTTTTCGTTCGCGAGTGTCTTAATTCAATTAACCTATTCTGTTGTATCAGTCGTATAAATCATACTACTAACCACATACAATATCTCCCCATTATACTCTACCCGTGACCAGCCGGAATCCGGGCTGTAGCCGGTACGATGCACAACATCGCCATTCTTAATCTGGCATCTGACAGTGGATTCGCCTTCGGATGTACTTGGTTCTGTACGCAGATTTACATATTCCTTTGGAGTGACATTATCACTATAATCTGTAAAAATTATGACTCTGCCATCCTTCGTTGATACCCTGTTTGGATTACTCGGTGTAACCGGCGGTTTATAATTCAAATCCGTCGTAAGGTAATTGCTTACGGCATACACCACTTGTCCATTATAATCAAGACGCGACCAGCCATATGACTCATTCACTCCCGTTCTGGAAATAACATCTCCGTTCATCAGCTGTGCAACCACATTTTCTTCATCCAAAGTACTTGGTACGGATCTAAGGTTGGTTACATCCTTTGCTGTAACTGTGTCACTAACTTCTGTAAATTCCATGGATTCATTTCCGGAAACAGGCTCCTTCACGCTTGTCTCTTCACTTTGCAGAACTTCTGTTGTACTTTCCTCTATCGTACTCTGTTCTTCTGCCATTATTTCTTCTTCCTTGGTCTGCTCCACTTCTCCCAACTCTGTAGTTTCTTGCGTTTCCTCAACTGTCATACCAGTCTCAGTTTCTATTTCTATAACTTCACTCACTATCTGATCCTCTGTATACACTTCCGTTTCGGTCGTTGCAACAATAATATTTTCATCCTCTTTTTCGGACTTAAAAAAGAAAAAAATAACACCGATGACTACCAAAAGTGCAATGACTACACCTAAAGAAATAACCGCAATCATAAACGGCTGTGGCTCGTCTTCCTCGAAGCCATCTAATTCCTCTTCTTCAAACTCTTCTAATCCCTCAGTTTCATATTCCTCAAAGTTCTCTACTTCTTCAAGTTCATTATCTGTAAAATCATCTATTTCTTCTATCTCTATATCATTATCATCTAAGTCAAAAAATTCTTCTTGATCCATGTGATACCTCATCCCCCTTTACTCTTTTTTCAAATACAACATAAGAAAATGTTAAATACATTTTTCATTCTACATTCGATGAATCTATATGTCTATGAAATATTTTCTTAAGATTATACGCAATGCCGGCACGCTTATCCCCAACTTATTTAACCAAACGATGCCTCGCTTCGCAAGTCATGATATTAGATAAAAAAGCGCAGTTGAATAACTCAACTGCGCCATCGTACTATTCTTCCGCCCTCTTTTTAAGTTCGCTAAATCTTCTGTCTGTTTCCTTCTGCATGCGTTCTACTACATCCTTGTATTCCTCTTTTTGTAAATGCTTGGTTCTTCCCATCATAGAAAGCCAGTCAAGGACAGGAATCTTCTTACCTGTTTTTTCCGGATCATAGGAAAGACGGGTTACGCCTTGTTCTACTTCGTATAATGGGAAATAACAGCAGTTTACAGCCGCTTCAATAACACGACGTTCAGTCGCCGGTTTATCATTCCAGTTTAACGGACAGGCGGAAATGGCTTTCACATAAGCCGTTCCTGTGGTCTTTGCATAGTGGGCTGCTTTGGCTGCTTTTTTTATAAAATCTGTCGGATTGGACTCTGCAACAGTTGCCACATACGGAATTCCGGTAGCCGCCATGATTTTTGGCATATCCTTATGGAAAAAGGTCTTTCCATACTGTTCTTTTCCCACATGAGAGGTCGAACTTCTAGCTCCCAATGGGGTGGAATAGGAAAGCTGATATCCCGTGTTCATATAACCACCATTGTCATATTCAAAAATCAAAAGTCTGTGACCACGTAAAGCGGTTCCGAGAGCAGATCCCATACCAATATCAAGACCGCCATCTCCGCTGACCATAACAAAAATAATATCTCCCGGTGGAATCTCACCTTTTAGCTGTTTACGGTAACAAATCTCCGCCACACCACTGAGAGTTGCTGCTCCATTCTGAAATAGGTTGTGAAGATATGGCACCTTAAAACTGGTTCTTGGATACGCCGTGGTTACGATCATGCCACAGCCGGTCTGAAATAGAAACACCACCGGATCTTCAATCCCACGAAGAAGCAAATTTAAGTTGACTGGAATACCACATCCCGGACAAGCTCCATGTCCCGGTGCGATACGTCCCGGCATGGCGGTAACGGCGTTTAGGTTGCCGCCGGTTACTTTTAATGTGGCATTCTCTCCAGCACTTTCTTCTGACTGCACTGCTCCGGCATCCTCCACTTTCGTTGCCCCAATACAAGTCTGCTCTCTCGTAATTGGTGCAAATAATGGTTCATCCACCATTTCTTTTTCTACGCCATTTACAGAATTCTGTTTTTCCGCACTTCCGATTCCTTTTGTTACACCATAATAGGCAAAATCAGGCTTAGAAGGATCTTCTGCCCAGGTAAGCATTTCCTTTGCATCCTCTTTGAAAAAATCCTTGCCACCAAGACCGTAAACCAAGCTCTTGATTCTTGCATAGCTTCCCGTTTTCTGTACGGCAGCCCGTACTTCTAAAGAAAGGTTACCACCGCCGGCGCCGTAACTGTCCTGTCTATCCGCTACTAAGATATTATCTGCATGACAAAGTAACTGTGCCAATTCTTTTCCTGGAAACGGACGAAGTACATGTAAGGTGGCTGCCCCTACCTTTTTCCCTTTATTATTGCTCTGCTGCTGTTCCTGACTTCCCATAGCTAAAGCATCCCCAGCACGCATTTCTTTTATCGCATCAATAGCCGTATCATAGGACGATCCAAGCAGGACTAGGATATTGTGAGCATCTTCACAATGAATTCCCTCTACTTTTCCGTATTCTCTTCCTGAAATTTTTGCAAAAGAAGCAAACAGTTCAGGTAATAACCGGTCTACTTCTTCCATTGCCAAATGCAGCTGATAACGATTATTAATTAAATCCGGCTCATTCATATAGGAACCGACTGTAATCGGACGCTCCAAATCCAAAAATGGATATTCTTCATGCTTAGGTCCAATATACTCTCTCACATCCCCATCATTTTCAAATCGATAGCAGCGGCCTTTCTGATGGCTGGTAAAAAATCCATCATAGGCGACGACAACTGGAAGGCGTACCTGCTCTGCTAATTTTAAAGCAATAATATTAAAATCGTATACCTGCTGAACCGTGCTCGCAAAAAGAATCGGCCAGCCCGCATTTAACAGATACATAATGTCGCTGTGATCACCCTTGATAGAAAGTGGTCCTGAAACGGTACGGCACACCACATTCATAACCATAGGATAACGTGTTCCCGACTGAACCGGAAACTGTTCAATTGCATACAAAAGACCATTTGCACTTGTGGCATTGACTACACGCCCACCAGCTACAGACGCACCATAACAGATACCCGCTGCACTGTGCTCCCCTTCTGCCGCCACCATTACAAGATCAGTTTCACCATTTGCACGCATAATATCCAGATTTTCAGCAATCTGAGTAGAAGGAGTAATCGGATAATACCCCATAAGGTCGTATCCAATTTGTTTAATTGCAATGGCTGCCATTTCATTTCCTGAAGCATATTCCATGACCTGATTTTTCATTATACTTCTCCTCCTTCCATTCTCTGTTCTGTCAAATAGGATTCTGACGTAATATAGCCATCCGGTCCAGCCTCCTCATAATAATCCGGTGTTCGTAAAAGTTCCTGATTCGGCATAAAATACTCTTTATTGGGATGTTCCGCTTCCCCTCCTCTTACCAAAGCATTTACCGGACAAACATCCACACAACGCAGGCAACCTTTGCAATGGTAATAATCCAGACCCTGATTAACCATCATTTCTCTGCCTTTGTATTCCCCCTTTTTAAACTGGAAAACCATATCCGGACAGGCTGAATGACATAGCCCGCAGTTGATACATCTCTCCTTGATAAAAAGAGGAATATACCCTTGTCTGGAAGGAGACAGATCGGCTATAACGGTGCTTCCAAATCGAGGATTAATACCCCCGATGGGCATATTATCATAGCCCCATTCCTGTTGCTTCTCATCATTTCTATTGGTACCGCTTCTCTGCTCCGACTTTTCGCCGCTACTAACTGATGGCAGGTCACTTGCTGGTTCACCGCCTTCATTTTCATCGCACTTGTTTACACTCAGCACTCTGACTTCCTCATATCCGCGTCTCATACCGTCAAGATTGGCTTTTAACGCATCCGGATATTTTTTCCCAAGAGTATCCTCCATAATCTGTTCACCAGCACTAAGGTTATCCAGTCCCATTACCCTTAATACTGCCCCCATCATAACCACATTGATTCTGGAATGGGTTTCCATGGCAATCTTCTGAGCTTCCAGACCATATACTGCTCCCATATTACAAAAAGGATTCTGATTTCCAGTTTTCCGGCTTTTACCCTTGTCTTCCAACACTTCCGGCAGTTCCTGTCCGGGTTCTAACGCAATAATTACCGCTGTTTCTGTTCCACAGCCTTTCCAAACGGATGCATCCTGCAAAAGTGCCTGATGAAATACCACTAACAAATCTGGCTCCACTACAGGTGAATGTACGCGGATTTCTTTTTCCTTATTACAGTAACGGATAAATCCCTTTACCGGCGTACCTGTTTTTTCAGATCCATAACTGGAAAAATTACTGCTGTTTAAGTCCAAATACTTTACCCCTAATTCACCCAGCATCTTTCCACATAGATTAGCTCCCAGACCACCGATACTTTCCAAACGGATTTCGTAATATTCTTTGCCGGATGCCAACTTTTCTTTTAACCCAGTTCTACCTTCCTTTACTTTCTCCATTCTATTCCCCTTCTCTTATATAAAATCCCTTACTGTTCCAAATATTCTTTACACAATTCATTTGCAAGCAATTCCAGTTGCACGAGACTTTCCTCATTTAAAGCAGATAAAATCTTCACAGAATTTTCTGCGAAAGTTATTTCCTTGCTTTTTTCAAACTTCTCCTGCATTAGTTTCGCCGCAACCGGCATCCAGCTTCCATTTTCCACAAATGCTACCATCCGGTTACTAAAATTACGTTCCGTCAGCCAATTAATGAACTCCCTCATAAACGGAAAAATCCCAACATTGTATGTGGTTGTTGCCAGCACCAATTTACTATAACGAAAAGCCTGCGCAACTGCCTCCGACATATCACACCTTGCAAGATCCCGTATCACTACCTTTGGACAGCCCATGTCTCTTAACTTATTTGCCAGTATGTGGACTGCCTTTTTTGTATTTCCATAAATGGAAGTATATGCAATCAAGATTCCTTCTTCTTCCGGCTGATAACCAGACCATGTATTGTATAGGTCCACATAGTAAGAAATATTTTCCGATAGCATCGGTCCATGAAGAGGACAAATTATCCGGATATCTAAATCTGCTATTTTTTCAAGCACTTTCTGCACTGAAACACCATATTTTCCCACAATGCCAAAATAATAGCGCCTTGCTTCGTCTATCCATTCTTCTTTTACATCCAAAGCCCCAAACTTTCCAAATCCGTCCGCGGTAAACAGCACTTTTTCCGTACTGTCATAAGTCATGATTACCTCCGGCCAATGCACCATCAATGCCGTTACAAATGTAAGCTTGTGCTTTCCAAGGCACAGTTTATCTCCATCCGATACCTCAATCCGGTTTTCTGAAAAATCATGCCCAAAATAATTTTTCATCATGGAAAATGCCTTTGTAGATGCCACAACGATTGTTTCTGGATATTGTTCTAAAAGAATTAAAATATTTGCAGAATGATCCGGCTCCATGTGCTGAACAATTAGATAATCTGGTTTACGACCATCCAATACTTTTTTCAGATTTCCCATCCATTCATCTGTAAATGCCGAATCTACCGTATCCATAATGGCAATCTTCTCATCCAAAATAACGTATGAATTATACGCAACCCCATTAGGCACCTGATACATTCCCTCAAACAGATCAATTGCATAATCATTTACACCAATATATTTGATATCACTTGTGACAATCATGTTTTTCCCTCTGCTTTTTATGTTTATAATAAGGTACGCAGTAAAAGAACGACCTTCTTTTTCCATAGTTTACGCATTATGGGAAAATTTATTCGCACCAAACGACTCCACGCTTCGCGAGTTGTCTTATTGGGCAAAACGCCCCACACTTTGCGAGTCGTCTTATTGGACAAAAAAGGCTGCCCTTTCGGACAGCCTTTCGACTACTTATTATTCATGTACACTTTGCAGAGTTGTGTCTTAAAGTAACTCCACTTTATACTTCCTGCTCTAATTGACGCATGGACTTTCTAAACTGATATGCAAAAAGACACGCAGTAAATGTTACCGCAATCACATCTGCAACCGGCTCTGCTAAGTACACGCCCATGGTTTTATCGGAAACAATCTGTGGAATCAAATAAATCAAAGGCAGTAATAAAACGAATTTACGAACTACCGCTACTATAATAGAACATACTGCATTTCCAATTGATACAAAGGTCATCTGGCAGGCAATCTGAATGCCAAATAAAAACATTGCACCAAGATAAATGCGGAGCGCCTTGGCCGTAAACCCAATCAATTCTGCATCCGGTGTGAAAATCCCGGCAAACACCTGTGGGAACAGCATGATAACCACCCACAACACAGCGGAATATGTCAGGCAAGCTGTAAGAAGAAGTCTAAATGTCTGCTTCACACGCTTTACATTCCTTGCTCCAAAGTTATAACTGGATATGGGCTGTGCCCCTTGTGAAATCCCCTGCATAGGAAGCATGGCAAACTGCATCACACTTGTTAAGATTGTCATAGCACCTACAGCAATATCCCCACCATATTTTAATAACGAAGAATTAAAACAAACAGAAATAATGCTTTCGCTGCTCTGCATAATAAAAGCAGAAAGACCTAATGCCACACAAGGAAATACTAATTTTCCATCAATGCGCATATTCTTCCGTTTAAGGGAGAGCTGTGTCTTTTTACCCATAAGAAAAGAAATAACCCAGACACAGGAAAGTCCCTGTGAAATAATAGTTGCAAGCGCTGCTCCACTCACACCCATATCAAAACCAAAAATGAATATGGGATCTAATATAATATTGCTGACTGCACCAATAAGCACCGTCATCATACTAATTTTAGTAAATCCCTGCGCCGTAATAAAAGCACCCATACCAAGTGTCAACTGAACAAAAACCGTACCCACCGCATACACACTCATATATGCACTGGCATACTCGATGGTATTTTCACTTGCGCCAAACATTAGCAACAAATCTCTGTTCCAAATCAGCAAAACCACTGTTAAAACAAACGATAACACCATCTGCAGGCAAAAGCAGCCACCCAGGATTTTTTCCGCAGAATCCATATCTCCTTTTCCCATATGGATAGATGCCCGTGGCGCACCACCTGAACTTATAAGCGCTGCAAATGCCGAAATAATCATAAGAATCGGCATACACACACCAACACCCGTAAGAGCAAGACTTCCTTCTCCCGGAATATGTCCAATATAAATACGGTCAACAATGTTATAAAGCATATTGACTAATTGTGCCACAACTGTAGGGATTGCCAGCTTAACTAACAACTTTCCTACCGGCTCTGTTCCTAGAAATGTTTTATCCTGATTCATAGCGACTCCTTAATTTGTTTGTATTCAATGACACTAGATTCTAACCAACGCCACCTTTTTTACCATATTGAAAAGAAATAGCCAGCAAGCGGTGATAACACAATCATAATTACCGAAAAAGTAAATGATGATATGGATAGCAAAGTTGCCCGCTGTTTGGACGGAAACATATCCTGCAGTCTGGCATCCGTCCGTATTTGTAAAGCATCATCTGCCATCGCGGATAGAAAACCGCCTAAGACCATAACCGGAATCATTCCGGAATGTTCCAAGCAGACTCCCAATACCACAATGACTGTACAAAATACAAATATCACTTTATATTGTACTCTTTTTGCTTTTAAAATCAACTTCGCCCCTGCGATTCCACCCATTTCCATAAGAAAAAGGGCAATACCAAGTCCCCAATCAGGCAATCCTGCCAGGGATAATTTAGCCTGAAGGAAAAATAACAAAAGGATATCTACAGCTCCTACACAGGAATTGGCAAACATTAATTTTGTGGCTTGGATATTGTTTTTCAAAAATAAGAGACTATCGATAAAATATTGAACTAATTCTTTTAGAATACAGAAAAATATATTTTTATCTTTTTTGTATTCTCTGTTAGTATCTTGCAGCAACGTTTTCTCTTTTTCCTTACCATTTTTAAATTGGCGCGCTTCCTCTGTCTTCACTTCCACCAACCCGCATGTAAACCAAAACGTAACTACATGAGTCAATGCACTGATAAAATATGCCAGCTGATATCCCATAAACAATGCAGCGCCGGCACATAATGTAGAAACCGCAGTTCCAATCCGGTAGATGATTGTTTGATTGGAAAAATACTTTTCATAACGTTCTTCCTGATTCACACTTTTTAACGAATCATAGGCGAGTGCATCCCCTGAACCTGACGCAAAATTATAGGTTAACGCATGAAAAACAAACGACAGGCAAACCAGCCCAAGGCCATCAGAAAATACCATGATCATATTTCCAATCATAGCCATAATATGACTGACAAGCAACATCTTCTTTCTGCCGTAGATATCCGCTAAAATCCCCGAGGGAATCTCAAAAATCAAACTGGTAATATGAAATACCGTCTCTGCTAGTCCAATCTCTACCAGTGAAAACCCTCTTGCAGCCAGTATCGCCACCCAGGCCCCTGTAATCGATAAATTACCTAATATTGATGTTACATATAATAAATTGATTTGTTTCCTAATTTTAAGCATAAAAAAATCTCCTTTATCCAATTTCTATGCAGCATTTATAATCTATGCTGCCTCAAATGTGGTCCGCTTTTTACCATCATTTGAGCAAAACTGATAAGGAGATAGCACAAACCTTCCTAAAAATGGGCGCACTATCCCCCTAAAGGAGATAAATGTAACCTTTTTTCAGTTGAAGATTTGTCATTTTCCAAAGCATAATCTTTTCCTCTTGCTTTCTATTTGTAGAATAGCTTTAATTGTATGAAAAGTCAATATATACCTGATTTTCTCTCAAGCCATTTTGAAAAGTTATAATAGTTTTATTGCGTTGTTATGCTTCTGTTCCTTTTGCCCTTCCTTCAGAACCTTTACTTTCATCTTCATTTTTGATAATAAATTCTTCGGTATTTATTGTTGGTTTTCGATAATCTTTTACAGCCAGCTTGATTTTATGGATATCCTGTCCCAATTGAAATGCTCTAAACAATTCTATTTTTCTTTCATATCCTTCTCCGATTAATCCAATTCTTTTCTCATCAATTTGTGAATCAAAACTATAAATTTCTTCAATAAAAGAACGTGATGGCAGTTTTGTAATATCCAACAAACTTCTATCTGATACTAAATCTAAGAGTTTCAATTCATCACTGGCAAAGCTTTCTGTTTTTATACTAAGTAATCCCTTATCACTTGATGGTATACTGTCCTGTACAAATAAACATTTACCGCTGTCATAAATAGGCGCAGGCATCTCAAACTGCAAAGTCTCTGCATTTCTTAAAATAGATACATTACTAAGATGACGATCCCTTCCTGATAATACAAAATCCGACAAAATCATATAGTCCATGTAACTTCTAAGTATATCTTTGTCTAATCCATGCTTTGTACATACCCGAATAAAATGTTCAAAATAAGATATATCATTAGGTTTCTTTTCAGAACATACTACATCATAAGCAGATATAAGCTCTAATTCCTGAGAAGTAAAAAGTTTTGAATAACATCCATAATCATAACTCCGACCATTAATCTTGATAAGCTTGTACTCTGTGTAATTCTTAAATCCTTGCATTTCATGCAATTTTGAAGCGATTACTTCATTAATACTTTCCGAAGATAAATTATCTCTATTTCCTTTTAATAAGCCACGTTCTCCATTCAATATTATCCAGCTTTTTTCCAACGTTCCTTGTAAGGAACCATTAGGAGTATAATGCGGCATATCATTATAGTTTTCATCCTCAGACTCACCAAGCAATATATTTCCATGAAAATCATTATCAAAAAGATTAACATCCTTCCATGTCATACCAGAATCTAATGGTGAAATCCAATAATAATCCGTCAGAGATAATCCCAAATTCTTTAACAGGAAATCTTCCGGACCAAGAAGTCCTTTTCTTTCAAGCATCTGTCGTATATTTCCCTGACTGATAGGAATTGACCTTCTCTTCCACCATTGTTTTAACCAATCATAATTATTAACATCATGCAATGGAGCCAGTTCCGGATTAACTAATTTCTGATGAAATTTATAAACACTACCATCATCAGCAAAATCTATAATCGTTATGATTTCATCTTTTCGCTTTAATACATAGTTCATACATTTCCTCCATTTCATAATCTGATATCATTTTTTCCATTTGCCACCGTGCTATACTTTCAATAAACATGGTTGCTTCCCTTTTTACCGGACACAGTTCATCCATAAATTCCCTATTTTGATACTGAAACTCCAGCACATATTTTTTATTCTTTATGTTTACTATTCCTTTAGTAGAATATCCTTCTAAATAAATAGTAATCTGATTGGTACATAGTTCATATAGTTCATCCATAGATATATTCAGTATATTAGCTAACTTAAAAACAATTCCAGCTCTAATATTGGCTATATCAACTTTATGATTCACAATATCATTTAATGTACTGTAAGGTATTCCACTTATCCCAGACAATTTGTATATAGATATATTCTTTTGTTGCAAAAATTGTTTTAACATAGTATCACTCCTCACAGCATTATTATACCGCCATATCGGTATAGTATTCAATAGGTATTTTATCTTCTTTCCACATTAAAAAATGCTCCATAAATCTCTTTACGAAGCACTTTTTTCATTCATTATATACAATTTTTATATTGCTATTTTGTAACTTTTACCTTACACAATACCCTGTGCTGTCATAGCCGCTTCTAAGGTAAGTGCATATTTACTGGGGTTTTGAGGTCGTTTGTATATCACGTGTATATAGTTATTGTCGGACAATTTTAAATAACACCTATTTTAGAAAGGACTATGAATTATGAATAATATTATTAGTGAAAATGGAATTAGCTATGTTTTAGCCCCTGACGGAATGTACTATGCCGCTCTTAAATACGATAGCACTGAACCTCATTATGGAAAATATGGTCTGCTTCGGAAATGATTCCTTCAGGAGCATCATAAGGGTTATTATACTGCTCTTTTGCTTCGTGGGAAGCTTATCGAGCATCTGAATCAAATTGATGATATAGCCAATGCCCGTGTGGATTTTCTTGTTTCTCAAATACAACAACGTCTGCACATTGATGAGTCCCTTAAATCTCGTAACCAAATGGCATGGGTTCGTGAGATGCATAATATTTATAAAGTTGCGGAAGAGATTGTATTGAATGAGTTAATTTATAACTAATTGCAAAGCCCTCTGACTGCTTCCATAAGGTCAGAGGGTTACTTATATTTTTCGTACTTTATAAATGCGTTAAAATAATAATCACTGCAACTAATACAGCCAGTGGAAAATAAAACCAAATCTCTGTTGGTGAAAATAAACATTTTTTATAAGTATTTTTTTCATTCTGCAATTCTGGAAGGTTTGTCTTCATATTAAAATCTATATCCTCCTCATTCATCGCTCTAACTTTATCATAAAGAGAACGATATAGTCTTTCTTGCAATAAATAATAAGTATCCAAACACCAAAAAACTATTACTGGAACATATGCTACAAGAAAGTACATCTTATCTGCATCATTACTTGCTAAAGCAAATATTCCTGCTACCAACGTAACAGCCCACCCTTTTAATGAGAAAGAATTTCCAGCCATTCTATTAATAATTCCTTGTATCATTTCCAGATGTGTTATTTTATTATCCATTTTTCATCCTTCCTCTCTAATCCATTTTTCAAACATTACTTTTCGTTCTCCGTCTATTATCCAACAATTTTCATTCAGGCACAAGCGTGGATATATCGAATAAAATTGAGGAATAGATTCATTTATATTCCCGTCTTCATAGATACATATTCTTTTTCCTAATGCATCTGCATACCCTAATTCCCATGGGCACCATTGTGATGACAATGTTCTTTCTGAAAGAAATATAACAAAAACTTTACTTTGTCTTATTCTTTCTTTTATTACCTGCGCCGTCGATGCATTACACCATTGCCGCTTCAAGTCATACTTATCATTTACCCAATCAATGTAAGCAACAAAACCGTTTGCATTAAGTACCTTATATATTTCTACAATTCTTTCTTCATCCTGAGAATTATGTGAAAGAAACAAATCATATTCTTTTATTTTTTCAAGTTCATCTACATATAATCGTTGCATTAATATCTCTGGACTATTATTATTTTTAACTATTTCATTGTCAATATAAGTCTTTTTCCCTTCCTTTTTTCTACGTAACACAAATGGTAACCCCATCCCTTGGATATACTTCATAGCTTCTTCTTTTAAAGAGAAATTTCTTGTACATGCATTTACCTTATAAAAGAACTGTATGATATTGTCTGATTTATACTTTGACATTTCTCTCATTATTTCTAAACGTCTGTGCAAATCATGTGTTTTAAAATATGCATCTATAAAAGCCTTAGCATATATCGGTTCAACCTCTTGTACATAGTATAATGCTTTTGCCTCTTTTTTTCTGCTCTTTTCTATTTTCTTTTTTGATTGCTGCAATATCTCTGCTTCCAGTTCAGCAATTTCATCTTTAGATAAAATATCGCGCTCCGTATTTTTTCTTAATCTGATTCTGCAATGATATGAACAATCTAAAATAAAGTTATAAGGCTTGCGAAAATTATATCTGCTCTTTTTACCATATTTTATCAAAACAGCATTCTTATCGTGCCAATACTTATATTGTTTATTTAAATCTTCCCATAGGTCAGGATAAAGCCTCTTAAATGTTTCTACAAAATAACTATCTGAAAATTCTTGCGGCATTAATTTTGCTATATTTTGTATTGGTTTTTTAAATCTCTTCTTGTAATCTATATACATTTTATTAAATTGTCTCGCCGTACCTCCCATCTATATACCTCTTCTCAGCTGCATAACCATTCATTAAGTGGTGTAATTATTGCCGATCCATTTTCCTGTTCCTCTCTAACATAATAGCCTTTTATAACTGGTTCTCCAGAGGTGTATTTCTCTGTTCCATTGTAATATGTTATGTATGGATATATTGACATATATTCATTCCCCTTATATGAATAATCCGATTCTCCTTTTGCTTTTATCGGGAAAAGTGCTATATGCCTTTTGTATTTTTTTGCATCTCCAAATCCCAGCTCCCAATTGCACCACTTTGATTCTATTGCACCATTAGTCGCCAATAAAATAAATTTATTACATTTTTCTATTCTCTCTTTTATTCTTTTTGCTGTTTCCCCCGATGTTTCCTTAGGCATAGAAGGATCCTTGCTATCAATATACACTTTCACACCATACACAGTTTCCAAAAAACCTAACACGTCTCTCAAATCATCTAAATCATCATGCTTATGAGAAATAAAAACCGTTGTCTTTTTATAGGCTGAGTGATATAACGAATCATATGATTCCGTTATTGATTTTCTTGCTTCATCTAATCTATATGTTCTATAATAGCTAAATTCTCCATGTTCGAATATTCTTTTCACCAAATTTCCCCCTTATTTAGGATATCTGTTACGTATAGCAATAGCTTCTTCTATTAGTGGTTCAATATTTTCTTTAATATCATCATATACAAGTTTACTTCCTTGATATATTGAATCAAAAGTTTTGCATACAGTTGCTAAATTCACCTCATCTGCATCTGCGGGTTCTTCATTGAATCCAATGTAATTAATAACTTTATCAATACAAAATTGTTTAAATGGATTTTTACCTTTTAAATCCTGTTCTCCTTGGCTATTTTCTAACTTGTTAATATATATACCCACGATTCCTTTCCCTCGTTTCCAAGCTTGTTCAATCTCATATTGAACCCATCTTCGTGATGCAGTTTCACTTCCTATCAACACTACAACACAAGATCTCATATCAAGTTCCTTGTCAATCCATGCTTTTATGGCAGAATCACTTTTCAGTCTTACTTTTTCCCAACCATTATCAGAAAATAATTCCTGTCCTTCTACTGTTCCTATATTACGAATTTGTCCAACTCTCCATACATCATTTCCATAATGGAAACTAAAAAACACCTGTCTCTTCATACTACTTCCCTTTCTTCTTAATCTCTCCCACCAACTCATACACAGTTGTACACGGACACATCTCTGATGGCTTAGCCTTACCTTCTCTGATACACTGCTCCAGTTTCTGCTGTGCTATCTGAATTGCCATTTCTTCGTTACCGACTTTACAGAGTTTTCCATACATCTGTTCATCAGCTTTAGAATACTTTTGTCCTGTCTTTGCTTCATATACTCGTCCAAATTCTGAACAACAAGTCCATGAATCTTGAATTGCAGGCATGGAACCGAAGTAGGCATACATCCATATTTCAAAGCATGGATTTGACCACCCTACCCGTATCCCTTTTTGCTCTGCCTCATCAATAATTTCATCAAATCCCTGTACTTGGTCTCTGTCGAACACAATCCAAGGAATACGATATTGTACTTCATAAGCTGTGAGTTCCATACACTTATCAATCATGGCACGAGTCTTGGTCTCTACAACTTTAATCACAAGTTTGTTTCTGACCTCCTCCGACAATGCCTGATGAAGTCCGGTAAAGAAACAACGCTCTGTAGCTTCTGTATCCGTAACAATCAAATAATATCCTAATTCCGGTACTTTAAATTGTTTTCGTTGTTCTCGTGTCTTTCTGTTACCTGTTCTATCCTTTTTTGCCATCCTCAACCCTCCCTAAATATATCAATACTCTTTAAGGTAGGAATCGCACCGTACTTTCCAATCAGGTAATTCTTCTCGTAACTTTCGTCCTTACGAATACGCGAACCATCTTCATCCACAAAATCTGCCAACGAATACAGCGTAGATACGCCTCTATCATCCTTTTCCACAAACCAAATTTCATCTCGACGCAATAACTGATTAGACAACTGCCATGTATCATGGGTTGTAAATACAAGCTGAGCATGGTTTGTATTGATTTCCGGATTCAAGAATGTAAGAAGGAAGTTTCTCACAAGTAACGGATGCAAACGTGCATTTAATTCATCAATGAAGAATACACTTCCTTTCTCCAATACTTCCTGCAATTCCGGATATAAAGCAAACATCTTCAGTGTTCCGGCAGACTCTAATCCTAAAGGAATTTCTGCCATTTCATCAGAGTCAATCATCTTATGAAGAGCATTGATTTTGTAAGTATCCTCTTTCGCCTCTCCATCATGAGGAACCTTTTCAATCCTAAAATCCTTAATATGCTCGTCAAAGGATGCAAAATATTCTACAACCTTTTGCTGAATATCCTTGTTTTCCACAAATCCTTTCGGCAATCTTCGAGACATGAAGAAATTTGTAACCGGATCTCCAAAATCTGCAAATTCATTTGCAAGAAACCAATCTCGGATATCCTTACATTTTCCAATCTTTAACTTTGCACCCAAAGAAATAATCAGCACTTGCTTTTCCAAAGCCACCTGAATATTATCCCTGCTACTCTTAGGGAAACCTGACAAATCCAGTTCATCCTCAGAAGTTCCACGATAGAATACTGTACTATACTTTCTAGCTGTCTTTGCCTTGGAATTAAGCCATTCTTCCGATACTCCTTCCTTATTGATACAAAATCCATAGTTATATGTCTTCTCTGCTTTGTCCCCAGGCAATGTGAAATATACTTCAAAACTTGATTCTGCATCAGCCGATGTTGAATCAAATAAAAATGGTGTCGGTCTGAATTCCTCAAACTTTTCCTCCTCATCGCCATACTTAAATGACTCTGCAACATAATCAGACATATATTCAAAAGCGTTGTATATATTGGACTTTCCACTTGCGTTTGCTCCATAAATAGCAGCAACCGGCAAAATCTTCTCACTGCCAACAGTCACTACTCTGTCAGAGAACTCTGTCATCTTGGCTGCGGATAAATCTAAAGTAGCTTCTTCCCTAAACGATTTGAAATTTTTGAAATTAAATTGTATTAACATGATTGCTACCTCACCTTCTTTTCTACTTTCTATTATATCCCACTTTTCCCTTTTTTCAACCTTTTACTGTGGTTTTTTCTCATTTAACCGTATGTATAGTACAGAATAAGAAAAAGACGAGAAAACTCGCCTTTTTCCAACACTCTCTATACTTTTACTAATCCCTATCAAAAAACTCACTAAATGGATGTATTATTGCTCCTTTATTTCTATCTTTCTCCCAATATGACTTACCTCTATCTGTTATTTCCTGCTCAGACACATATTGTGCATACTGAGTCATGCTTAAACTTGTCAAATAATTTATTTCCTCAAAAGATACTCCAGCATAAAACAAATTTTTTATCAGTGCACCTCTTAAAGACTCTGCTGTAAGCCTTTTTATTGTATTATCGTTCTTAATATTGTTAATAAAATCAAAGGTTCCTGTAACAGAATAACATGTTGCTGGGGTTCCTTTTTTTAGATCATAATGTATCCATTTTGCCCTCTTACCTACCCTAGATTTTTGTTCAATTAATGCATCATAGAGTTTTCGGACCATATGATATTTAGTATTTCCAATCATAAATACTCGCTTATCTAAATCAATGTTTTTCTTTTCCCAAGACAAATTTAAAAAACTCACTACTCTCGATTGTTCAAAACCATAATATGCTATTAATATAAAAATAATTTTTCTGTGTGGTTTTTGAAATTTCAAATGTTCCCATATATGTTCTAATATATCAGAATTCAATATTTCATCACACTTAACTATGTCGCTTTCTTTCTGACTATCTTTTAATAAAACCTCATTTTCCTCTTGTACAATCTGTCGTAAATCTTCCATAGGATTTGACTGTATATATGAGTTTTTATAAAGAACTTTATACATTGCACATATATGATCAACTTTGGATTTCGGAATTTCTTTTCTGATACGTGGTCTTCCATCCCCTATATAATTACACAAAAACTGGATTGCATCTTTGGGACGAACCGATTCCAATGCTTTACCTCTATATACGTTTCCCTTCTTAATATAAAAATCAAAGAAATTTAGTAACGTTTTAGAATATGTGACGAAATTCTTTGGTGAAAGAGTGTTATTATAACAAAAGTACTGTTGAATATCTCTAAAAAAGCAAGTTGTCCCATCTTCAAATATTCTTTGTTTTCCTAAATACTCAATAAACTTTTCATTCCTCTTAGATGAACCTATTCCAAAATCTATATCTAAAACAACACTTTGCCATATTGAATTTTCTCCCACGTTGTTATACTTAAGTTCTGTATTTATTAAAATGTATCTTGAGCCATTTGTTAATATTCCCCATTTAATCGTTTCTGCACCCAAGTATGTATAAAGTTGCAACAGACAAGAAGCATCCAAATCTCTTTTGGCTTTTTTTGTTTCGATCAAGATTCCTGATCTGCTATCAACTTCTATATACATATCAGAATACAAATCCTTTTTATCGAGCCTACAATGTTTTTCTAAACTAATATCCTCTCTCAAATATCCCAACCCCTCTAACACAGGTAAAACAACCTGCCATTGTACATCTCGTTCATTATTGCTATTTTTACTGGTTAAAATTTCGAATCCTTTTTTAATAAGCTTTCTTATATTCGTTTCTAATTGTTCCATAAAAATTTCCTCTTTTTACATTGTCTAAAATATCTTCGTAATATCCTGATACCGATTCACCACCCGGTAAATCTCCACATACTCGTCCCCAATCTTATACAACACCACATAATTTCCGGAAATCGCATACTTATAATCCGTCCAGAAGCTGACTCTTTTAGAAAGGTCAGATCCCATATACGGAAACTGTTGTATATTCTCAATTCGAGTGTATATCTCTTGAATGTTTTTTACTGCCATTTCTTCATTGTCTTCAGCAATATATTCTTTAATGTTCTTTAAGTCCTCTGCAACTAAAGGATTAATCCGTAATTTCATCATGGGCTATACCCCAACAGATGCTTTCAGCTCATCCA
>CAZHGE010000010.1:0-47050 GCA_964531805.1 uncultured Lachnospiraceae bacterium | reverse complement strand
AAAGGCATCTTCTTCTTCTCTTCCTGCCGCAATATTCTTTTGAGTTGCTATATTCTTTATATAGAGATCCGCAGCATCCTGTTTCATTTTTTCAAAACCTGCTTCACTACAAAGAAAATCTCTATCTTCCTGCGAAATCGAAACCTTTGCATTTTGGCTTCTGTCCTGATTCCAGCCAATAGTCTTCATGGCTTCTTTAATCTGATTATTAATCTCTGCCTGCTTTTCTTCACTGATTTTGAGCGGTTCCTGATTAAACTGATAACTCTGCTGGTTTCGTTCCGCATACGCACCTATAAAAATACTGTTTCCATTTATATTCATGTGCATCCTCCTGATCCCAACTCTTACTGTGCCCAATCAAGAGGTTTAAACAAATGCGCCATCTTATTATAAAAGACTTCATCTTCTCGCAACATTTGGCTTCCAATGCTTCCAGCCTTGGCAATCATTTCTTCCTCCGATGCAAACGTACCATTTTTATACTGCTGGTGAAATTCTTCTTGTGCCTTTTGCATTACTTCTTTAATCCTGTCACGATAATCCTGCGGAAGTTCTACATCAAGAGCAGGCTCTCCATAAAAGAAATGTCTAAACGCCCATTTCTGCTCCTGCATACCGGCATACATAACCGTTCCACTTGTGGCACGTTCAAATGCCTTATCTAAATATCCTAAATCTTCTTCCAATTCCACTTTGTGGTACTCTTCCAAACTATCAGATACATAAATATCCCGACTGCCAGCCGCATGTCCCTGCACCAGTCCGTGATACTGTTTTGCATAACTTTTCATAGTAGCAGAAATTATATCTTCCAAATCATAGGAACCATTATATGCCTTAATATCATCCAATTCTGCCTGCCATTCACTGCGCATTTCACTGTACAAGGAACCCGCAGGGTCCATCTGCAATTTTGGCAGAATCTCTCTAAAGCGCATTTCTTTTTCAAAATCAATATGCCCAGGCATCTCCTGCACGCTCTTACGCAATGCTGCCAGACCTTCTTTTGAAATGTCTACCTTAAGAAAAATCTCTTTATCCTGTAATTCTGCAACTGCTTCTTTTACCTGTACCTGCTTATCCGCAACCCTTAAATTACCGGTAAAAGAAAAGTCTCCAACCTTTTGTATATTCATATGCCGCTCTCCTTGGCTGTATACTGCATTCTCTCCATGTACTACATAGCATGTCTGCAGTTAAATCTATAATCTATCGTGTAATAATTGCCAGTAATTTAGATACTGTAATCCGTTGCATGGTAATTAGCTGCTATCAAAATCTGAGTCATCTGTTTTTTGAAATTCTCAATATCTTGATTGACGTTTCTTGTTAATGCCCCGGGCGTTTCATCCCATCCTTTAGCAATGTACGCAGGTTTAATAAGTTCTCTGTAACGAGCCATAACCGCATCAATCGATTTTTCATCGGTACTATCCATATTGGAAAACAAATCGGTAATTTGTCCAATCAACTCCTGATTGGTTGCGGATCCTACCACTCCGATTTTTATACCCACAGTCGGCTCATACTCCTTACCGGTCAACTTAGTCATTTCTTCCTTAAATTCATTTATGAAGTCTATTTCTGTATCGCTCAGGACATGACCCAAACCATAATACTCCGAACATTCATAATCGGTCTGTACAAAACCACTGCCAGAGCAGACTTCTTTTTCCAGATTGATTAACGCTTCGTTATAGGACTGCATTGCTTTGTTTACCACAGCCGCCTGTTCCTCTGTCAGATTTTCTGCCGCATAAGATTTTACAGTACTTTCTGCAATTCCCATCTGTGCGTAATTTCGATAATCAATATTAACGCCTTTTCCAATTCCACAACCAATTCCGTCCACAGCCGCTTTCATGACCATACGACACTGCTGTAATTCTTCCTCTGTAAAAGCAGCTCCGCCAACCATATACTTGCCATCTGTTGTAATCTTTGGCATATCCTTACGGAAAAATGCATCCAGTGAATAATTGGTGATCTGTTTTAATCCACCCGTATTTTCTACTGTTCCTGTGGGCACACTGCTCTCATAGCTTACCCCTTCTAAGGATATGTGACCTAAACATTTGCTGTCTGCTTTGATTTCATCCCAGTTTTCCTTAATCTTATCGGTATTCAGCCTATATGATACCGGTGTTTTCTCTGGTTTGATAAGTGGTGCCTCTGGTAAATTGAGTGAACGTAAATTAATTGCCATATAATATCCTCCTTGATCTTTCTGTATCGAAATCCGTTTCGTATATAAATATATCGTCACACTTGGCTGAAATGTTTAGGCTCCTGATACATCTTCCCATCTCATATTTCTTGCCATTTTAGCCACTATCAAAGCAAAAGCGGGGTGTACAGACAATGACTTTGTCTATATACCCCGCAGCCTTTTACCTATTAAAAAACAATTAAATAAAATTCAGTTCTTTCGCCATTTCTCATGCCAAAACATTCCGCCTTAGTGCTCCGCGCCATCTTTCCGCTTCTTCACTACTACATACACCACAGTCACAATCACCGCTGCAACCAATGCGATCAACAATCCATCCACAGGCGGTCCAATCCTTCCTGCAAGAAAAATACTGGTTGGACCATCGGCACCTCCAATGATTGCAATACTTGCCGCATCGGATGTATACAAAGAAAACAGCGCTCGTATCATACTGCCAAATACGGAATCACATATATTCAATACAAGCAGAATCGCATCCACTACTACCAGTCCAATAAAAATCTTGTCTTTTTTCATAAGTTCCTCCGGCTCTTACATTCTTTCGCTTAAACATGCTGCGCATACTATTTTCACAAGCAAATCTATTTTAACACTACTGTGCCACAGTGTACAGAGAATAGAAATATTCCTTTTTCTCCATCAAATCTGCGAAATTTGTATACTGCTCCAGGGTATATACGCCTTTTCATTTCGTCACTACCCTAAGAACACCTTCTTTTGACTTGCTGAATCTTCTCTCAACTGCCCAGCGGGGTATATAGAGCAATCCATTTTCTCTCTACCCCGTTTCTTTCAATTTGCGGGGTAGTACATATATATTTTCTTCTATATACCCCTGCACTCATAATCAAGGCTCATTTTTCATCATTTTTAGCACTCCCCAATGCAAAAGCGGGGTATACAGGCAATCAACTTGCCTATATACCCCGCAGCATCTTCACTAACGCAAAAAACGGACAAAATTTAATTTTGCCCGCCTTTACTTCTTCATTTCTTTACAAAAGCCACCGCCCTTACTCCTTCAATACGCCATTAAACACACGCCTCGACTCCATTGCGATGCCAAAGGCATATCTTACTCCTACTCCTTCACCGCGCCGGAAGACACACCGGTCACAAGGAAGTTGGATAATGCAAAATATAAAACAACAATCGGAACCGCGATGAATACGGAACCAGCCGCAAAACGCGTAAACTGTGTTTCGTCCAGGCTGGTAAGTCCGACTGCCACCGTCCACAAATCTTTATTCTTAAGAAGCAGACTTGGCAGAATAAAATCACTCCACGGCCATGCAAACTGCGTCAGCGCCGTATACACGATCATAGGCTTTGCCAGCGGCAGCGTAATGCTTACAAACATTCTGAAGTTTGTAGCACCATCAATCTGTGCCGACTCGTAAATAGTGTTTGTAATGGTATCAAAATATCCCTTTTGCACCAGATATCCCATGGGCGCTCCCGCCGCATAAATTAAGATCAGACTCCACAACTGATTGATCAGATCAAAATTAACCATAATCAGATACACTGCCGTCATTCCCATAAAACTTGGAAACATACTTAAAACCAGTGTGGATTTCATCAACATCTTTCTGCTTTTAAAACGAAACCGGCTAATCGTATATGCTGTCAGGATTACCAATATCGTACCAATCAGACTGGAAAAAATCGCCACATACAAAGTGTTTTTCAGCCAGTTAGGATAATCATACATGGTGGTATCCGTAAACAGTTTCACATAACTTGCCATACTCAATTCATCCGGAAAAAAAACATGGATGTCATAAATGGAGCCGCTTTTTGAAAAAGAGGACATGATGATCCAAAGCACCGGAAAGAAAAATATAAAACAGACTGCGATCAGAACGATATGCGTAACGATGGAGTCTGCCAGATTTCGTTTGCTGAAATGTCTCTTCATCGGAACGTATCCTCCTTTTTATAAGCATCACTTCTCACATATACAAGTAATGAAAAGATGGAAGTAATGACAAAAATAATCAAACTCAGTGCCGCACCCATTCCATAATAATTGTTGTCAATGGACAGATTATAGAGCCAGTTGATCAGCAGATCCGTATCGCTTGCAAGGAAATAGCCCTCGTTATACAAACCACCGCGTAAGAAATAAAACGTACCAAAGTTATTAAAGTTTCCGACAAAACTGGTAATCAATACCGGTGTTGTAGAAAAGATCACAAACGGTAACGTAATCTTCGTAAACTGTTTCCATTTGGAAGCACCGTCAATACTTGCCGCATCGTAAAGTTCCGTATTCATATTCGAAAGAATACCCGTTGCAAGCAGCATAGAAGTCGGAATGGATATCCAAGCATTAACTGCAATACCTATGATCTTTGCCTTTAGCCCTGCATCAATATCCAAAAATCCAATGGCATTTCCACCGTTCATGGTTATGTAATAATTGATGGGTCCGCCGTAAGAAAACAAAAATTTAAATCCCAGCAGCGTGATAAATCCCGGAACTGCATATGCCAGAATCGGAAAAGAACGCCAAAAAGCTTTTCCCTTTACACATTTTTTATTCAGTAAAAGCGCCAGCCCAAGTCCTCCAAAATAATTCACTAAAGTAGCCGTAAACGCCCAGATAATATTCCACGCCAATATCTTAAAGAATGTATCTTTGATCTCTGATAAGGCTAATATCTTTTTAAAATTATCCAGCCCGATCCAATCCACCAGCTCCGGCGGCACAATCTCACCACCGTAATTGGTAAATGCAATCAGAATCATAAAGATAATTGGCAGAATGTTAAAAATAAGGACTCCGGCTACAGGAATTGCCAATGCCGCAATATAAAATTTCTTATCTAAGAAAATGGACACCGCCTTTGAAAAATTCGGAAGGCACATCCCCTTTTTTAATTTACAGTCGCTTTCGTATGCATCTCTTACATTGGATACATGGATTCCCACAAATGCTGCTGTCAAAATAAATGCAAGTATTCCACGTAAAAGCATCATAATAGAATCATCGCCCTCAGTTCCAAGCCATGGGTCAGCCTTGTTAGTTCCCAAGGTGAAAAATCCTGCAATATCCGTAATTCCCATTGTCACAAGATAGAGGACAAATGCCGTAAAGCAGCCAAGGTATAACAATCCCTTTATCCACTGCTTCTGCAACAATTGACCGGTTCCCATGACACATATAGACGCTTTCACAGCAAAAGACGCCTGCAAAAGATCTCTTTTTTTCTTCATTTTCTGCCTCCTAATGCCTCGAGCAGGCCCACTTATCCCCATCAAACAATTATCTCTGCCCACTTAAGACACATATATTTCCCCATTACTCTGCCAAAGTAAAGATTGCATTGTAAATGTCTTCCCCTACTTTTTCAAGAGCCGCACTAATCTGTGTCGTTTCACCATATTTTGCCACTTCTCCATTTTTTTCACGGAATGGATCTTTTGCAATATCTCCCATTAATGTCTGGGAAGGTACCCAAATCTGATCCACTGCTTTAATGGATGGCATCAAATATATTCTGCCCTCGGAAAGGCTGTTAAAAATCATGTCCGTTACACCGCCGGAAGCATTTGCCACATCGGAGCGGGTTGGTGCAATTCCTAACATCTCCATGCGGGTATTGATCATGTCATAACTGGTTGCAAAATTCACAAACTCAATGCAGGCTTCCTTATGCTTGGTATAGGAGCTGATACCATATCCATTGACACCGCCCATAACCACCGTATCAACCCAGTCTGAATCAGACATAGAAGCACTATCCTTTGACAAATCTCCATCAACCGGCATAAGAGCAGGCAGCTCGATCATCTTTAAATTCTCTACTGCTTTTGCCTCTGCTTCCTCTGCACTTAATCCTTCTCCTTCATACGCTAAAGTCAGTTTTTCAATAAACAGACTGTAAGTATCCGGTGTTGAAACCGCGCAGAAATATGAACCATCCGCAACCTTTTCATATCTTTTCATGGTAATGGTGTCATCGATGCAGCCTTCATTCATGAGTCCTGCAAACTGGCGCAGTGCCTGCATTCCTTTTGCCGCATCTCCAGCACTTAGACCGATATCCTCTGCATTTAAGGTACCATCACCATTTTCTCCAAACACATAAGCACCATAGGAGAATAAAAATTCTCCATTCAAATACAAATTGTTAAAGGAAGACATAAAACCATACTGGCTGTCCTTGTTGGCACTTTCGTCAGTGTCCCTTAACAGTTTGGAATAAGCGTACAGATCATTCCAGTTTTCAAAAAAGTCAGCCACGCCGTTTTTATTATCATCCCACTCGTTTTCCCAGTTTTCAGGAATCCTGTCCTCTCTGTAAAAAAGCATCGGTTCCTGAATATTTACCGGAATACCACAGCAGTATACTTCCCCGTCAATGCTGATATTAAAGGCATCCCAGGCTGCCTCCGGTATGTATTCATAACATTCAAAATCCTCGATATTTAAAGGCAGTATATGTTTATCCTCTGCATATGTCATCAATTTGTCGTTTGCCTGATAAATGACATCCGGTCCATAGCCATAAGGTCCGTTTTCCGCCAAATTGGAGTATTCATCCATATCCGCGTCCACTGCCTGAATCCCTTTATCCGCATACTCTGCGTTAAACGCATCCAACAGTTCCTGCAGATAGCCCTCTTTTTTTGCTGTATCATTCTCCAATATACGTATGACAATAGGTTCATCGGATGTCGACGCTTCCTTTGCGCTACCACAACCGGTCATCCCCATACAGCCTAACAACATGGCTGCCGACAAACTACACGCGATCACTCTCTTTAAATTACCCATGAATCACAACACCTCCATTTACACTAATATAAAAACTATAGGCTTCGATTTCTCCAAACGCAACCCTTTGCATCTGATCCGTATTATTAATCAATAATACAATATCTCTTTTTTCTGTAAAATTTTGCAGAATAAAGACATCGGACTCAGCATATATTTTTATTTTTCCCTCTGCAAGCTGATATTCTTTTCTTAAATCAGCCAGTTGCCGCAGTAAAAAATAAATATCCGCACAATCGCCCTTTTCTCCCGTCCGGCTCCAATCCATACACCTTCTGCAGTCTGGATCATATCCGCCTACTGTCAAAATTTCCGTTCCATAAAAAATACAGGGTGCTCCGGTAAACAAATACAAAAGGCACAGTGCTGCTTTCATCTTAAAACGGTTTTCTTTTACCTCTTTGAAAAAACGGTGAGTATCATGACTGTCCAAAAGATTCATCATCATAGCATTTACCGTGTCCGTGTTACGCATTAGGATTTCATTTAATTTCCAAGCCATTTCCTGGGCGTTTTTCGTTTCTGTTGCAAAATAATCCAAACAGGCTTTGGTAAAAGAATAATTCATGATACTGTCATACTGATCACCGCGGAGATTGCTGTTTGCATCATGCCAATTTTCACCGATAATCACCGCATCTCTTTTTGTATTTTTAATGGCTTCTCTAAACTTCCGCCAAAAATAATGGCTGATCTCATCCGATACATCTAACCGCCAGCCGTCAATATCATATTCCGTCAGATAATGGGTACCAATATTGATCAAAAACTCCTGCACCTTTGGATTCGAAGTGTTCAGTTTCGGCATATAGTCGCATGAGGCAAATGTTTCATAATTGTCTTTTTCTTTTGCGACCTCCTCACCCCAAATAACAAACCAGTCAAAATATTCGGAAGCAGAACCCTTTTTTAAAACATCCTGAAATTCTGCCATTTTTTCACTACAATGATTGAAAACCGCATCTAATACAATGCGCATTCCCTTTTCATGGGCTTTTTCTACCAGTTCTTTCAAATCCTCATTCGTTCCAAACTGCTCATCCACCCTGTAATAATCACTAATATCATATTTATGATTGGAAACCGACTGAAAAACCGGTGTCAGATATACTGCATTGCATCCAAGCGATTTAATGTAGTCCAGTTTTTCGATAATCCCTTTCAGATCCCCACCCGCAAAGGTCTTGGGGGTAGGGATATCCCCCCAGTTACAATTGATATAAGAAGTGTCTTTTTCCATGTCCGCCATATGAAAGCGGTCCACAAATATCTGATAAAATACCGCTGTCTTCATCCATGACACACAATCCATAACATCCACATCGTTGATATATGGATATTGAAAAAAATTATAAAATCCAAGTGTAAAATCGTAAGTCTCTGTCACTCCATCCTCAGAGAAAAAATATTTTTTTTCTCCGTCATCCACATAGAAAACATACGCCAGCCGCGTATCCTCCAAAGTCAGCTTTACCTCATAATAATCAAAGAGGTCACTGGTATATGCCTTGCGCATATCCACAATCTGCTGTGTTTCTCCGATCACATATTTGCTCTCATACATAACCTGCGCACAGACAATGTCATCCTTGGCTGTGCGCAGTCTTAATACAATTTCGTTAGAAGAAACAGGAAAACAATAAGACGAATCGACAATGTGCTGCATTGCGAATTTATTCATTATGTTCCCTCTATATTCTGGTCATTTAAAGTACCCGTATTCCGGCTCCTTTTGGTACATAGCGGTCCGATTCCGCCAATTTATTTTGCTACTGTAATAGTCATAGTGTCCGCATCTACTGTGAATGTATATGTACCAGCTTCAGCCACTTTAATATTGTAAGCTTCTTCTAATAATGCTTTGGAAGCATCGTCTACTACGCTTTCTGCATTCATACCAAGACCTGTATCTTCACCATTGTCATATACCATAAAGTAAAGTTCGATTCCTGCATCAAGATCCATTGTAATAGAAAACAGATTGGTTCCTTCCTCTCTTGTCAAATCTTTATTTTCAGACCAGTCTTCTACCCAGCTTCCTTTTACAACGATGCCTGTTGCATCAGAAACTACATATGCGTTTTCTTCTTCCTCAACTACTGGAGCAGGAGCTGCTGACGGATCGCCATTGCGGACGATAGTTAAAGTATCCTGTAAAGAATTATCAGGGTCCGTTGTTAAAGTAATGGTATAGTTGCCATCCATGATTACGTTAATATTAGATGTTTCGTCAGAGCCGCCAAGACCACCACCATTTTCCATCTGTGTAGTATCAATCTCTGTGAAGCAGCCAAAACCTTTCTGTCCATCCCATGCCCAGTCATGAATTACCTGGAACTGATCCCCTGCAAAAAGATCAATAGTAATTGCAAACTCATTTACTGCATTACCAGTTGGCATTAACTGGCAAGCCGCCTTAGCTGCGTCATCCACATCTGCTCCGGCCCATGCACTGTTTGCAATAACTTCACCAGTTCCTGCTCCTACTACATACCATGCTCTGGTATCTTCGGCTACTGCTGTTGATTTGAAACTGCCGTATAAAGTAGTGTCTGCATCAAATATTGCAGTTGCCAGATCTTTTTTACTTGTCTCTAAAAAGGTTGGTGTTTCAAACCATCCTAAAAATTCTGCATCTTCTACTGTCTCATATGCCTCATAACCAGTTACCGCTTCTCCTGCTGTGGCTGTCACAGTTCCCAATGTCTCTTCTCCATTCATAAACGTAACAGTGATTTCTTCCTTTGCTGGTTCACCGCAGGCACAAAGTGCTGTCAATGCCACACAGGCGGTTAACAGGCTTACTAATTTCTTGATCTTTTTTCTCATAATATTACCATCCCTTTCTGTTACCGGTTGTTTGCCGAAACTTTGTCTGAGTATATTTGATCTATAGCTCATGTTTACCCAGTTGCGTCTACTTAACCGGTTAAGTTATTTGTTAAGCAGATAGTATCACTTAATCGGTTAAGTGTCAATAAAGAATTGACAATTTTTTCCCTTATAAGTATCATACACTTATACAGTTAAGTGACCGTAAATACTGGATTTGTGAAAACAAGCGGGCTTCCCTTTTACGTCCATTTAAAATGTTAAGTAAAAAATTTTTTTTGTGTAAGTATGTAGTCAAAAAGTCAATACATATATCCATTGTCTTTTGGCATAGAAATATCAAAGATTTTACTAATTCTCCAGGAGATAAAAAAGATGAGTAAAAAAGCAACCGTACGTGACGTTGCACGTGAAGCAGGCGTTTCCACCGCAACCGTCTCCTACATTATGAATGACCGTCAGGACCAGAAGATCAGTCCTGAGACAAGAAAAAAAGTATTACAGATCGCCAATCTGTTAAACTACCGCCCGAGTCATGCTGCCAAAAGTCTGGCAACCGGGCGAAATAATATTATCGGTATTGCTTATAGTCCAAATCCGAATACACCATCCCGCAATTTAGAGATCACTAATTTTGCCAACCTGTTGATTGAACGATTAAACCGTATGAACTATGATGTTTTATTCGTTCCCTTTATGGTTTCCGAAAAAAACATGCTACTCAACCGTAACATTGATGCCATTATTGCCATTGATCTTGCTCATGACCAGTTCCGCAGTTTGGCAGACACGTATCTGGTTCCGGTCATCGCAGTAGACATGCTGATAAACGATAATCTCTTTTACCAGATCTACACGGATTATCCATCCTTGATCAAACAGGCTGCGCTTGATTTTTCGGATGATTATTATTTAATTTTGGATCGATTTGCAAATAACGAATTTTCTAACTTTATTGCAGAAACGCTTCCACCTGATCGAGTGATTCTTTTTTCAGAACACACGCAGGAAGACCTGGCTCCAATAAATGAGAAAAAAGTCATTGTAATAGGTTCCTACCTTGCACTAATGGTTCTTCCTTATCTTGATCAAACACGTATGCGCGTCATCACCTCACAGGAAAACGACCATACACTACCGCCAAATATAAAGATTATGCATAATGACATTTCCAAAAAGGCAAACTTGACCATCAATGTACTACTCAATTCATTAGAACGTAATTTTGATTTGAATCATGATCTGAAAGTATTATAAAAATGTATAATCTTTCAGCTTGGGATAAAAAGTAGCATTTTTCACTTTTTATCCCACTTTTTAATTCCCAAAATTCATCTTACACCTGCGCAACTATACAAAAATGGGATAAGAAATTCAAAAATCAATTTCTTATCCCATTTTCACTCTATAATTTTCCCATTTTCTACTCTATCTACACGTTTTTCTAGGATAAGAAAATAAAATATGTATTTTTTATCCCAAAACGTCCTGTCCCGGTATTAAATAAGGATCTGTCTCATCATTTTTTGTAGGATAAACTCACAAAAATTTGAAAATTTATCCCATTCATACTATTTCAACATCATATAAAAATTTTAAAAATATCCTTTCTCCGTATATATACCACAAAACATCCATTTCTTCCATAAATCATAAACACAAAAGGGAGCATTAGATCTGCCCGTCAAATAGACTATGCAAAAATCTTTCTCTCCCTTTCGCAATTCCCCTTGTGGAAATTTCCCCCTCATGAAATTTCCTTACCGGATTCCCACATTATAAAACTTCCTTTTACTCAACAAAAACGGCTGTTCCACTTGCGGTAACCATTAACATTCCGTTATCGGCACCAAGTACTTCGTAATCAATATCTACCCCTACAATTGCGTTTGCCCCCATGGCTGCGGCACGCTGTTCCATTTCCCGAAGTGCATTCTGTCTTGCGTTCACAAGTTCTTCTTCATAACTTCCACTGCGTCCCCCAAGCACATTTCGAAAAGATGCTGCGATGTCCCGGATAAAGTTTACACCGGAAATCACTTCCCCAAACACAATTCCTTTGTACTCCACAATTCTTCTTCCTTCCACTGAAGGTGTTGTTGTAGTAATCATAATTTGTTCTCCTTTACACTTTAAAATTTATAAAATTCATTTTTTACTTTCTTAATCTACCAGTGCCAATAATAAATATTACCTCTCTTAAATTCCCGGTACGATCAAACGAAAACCAGCTTTCATACAACCAATTCCAATAGGTAATAAAATAATGGTGCAGCACAATGCCAAACCAATTGCCATTGCTACGATTCCTAAAGGAATCTCAATCACTGTCCAGAAAACAGCGGCAATCAATGCGCCTGTCAATCGAAAACCAATTCCCAATAAAAACATTACTACAAATAACATTACTAAAAATATCAATAATAATAAGAACATCATATCTCCCCTACACTTTCCTGACAGAACCTTTGCTGTCACTGTTTATTTGTATTCCATGAAACGTTGATACATTCTCTAATCCCAACTTGCTACTGTATCTTTTCTGAACATCCATCTTTACTAATAATCTGCATGTCAGAATTCTTTGTTCAATACCCATTGCAAAAACCTCCTTTTAAACATCCAGCAATTTGATTGATGCCTTCGTGAAAATAAAGTGTTTTTTCTTTGATGGATTCAGTATATAATAGACTGGTCGGGAAAAACATTTCTAAAATTACGACATAGAACGCTCTATTTTTGCCAAAAGTGCGAAATAGAAATTATGAGGGGAATTACAATGGGAAGAAAATCCACAAAAGAAAATAAGAATATATACCAAACCAGCAGAGAAGCGGTAGAATTAACGCGTGAGGCTGCCGCAGAGCAGCTCCAATTCATTTCTTCTGATAGAATTGAAAAAATTGAAAGTGAAAAATCAATACCTCATCCGGACGAGATTCTTGCCATGGCGGACTGCTATAAGAATCCATCTTTATGCAATTACTACTGTTCACATGAATGTCCGATTGGTCAGGAATATGTACCGGAAGTAAAGAGCAAGGAGCTTTCACAAATCACGTTAGAAATGCTGGCTTCCTTAAATTCACTGGACAAACAAAAAGCACGTTTGATTGAAATTACTGTAGATGGAATCATTTCTGAAGATGAAATGGAAGATTTCAAAAAAATTCAGGAACAGCTCGAATATATTTCTATGGCAATTGACTCGCTGCAGTTATGGGTTCAGAAAGCCATTATGGATGGTAAAATTGCAGAAGAAGAATAAATAATTCCCTAAATGTTCCTCATTTTACGAAATTATTTAGCCCGTAAACGACGCTACGCGCAGTCGTCCTATTGAACCAAACGTCGACACGCTTTTCGCGTCACTTTATTGAACCCAAAAAGAGCTGGAGCATTAATCGCTCCAGCCCTTAATTTTTAATGTCCGCAGTGTCCCTCGCCACAGCCGCCGCTTCCACAATTGCCGTGGTGTTCATGACCTTCACCATGATGATTACATTTCACATCAGGGTTATAATTCAATTCCTGTTTTAAAAATGCTTCTACTGCCGCATCTGCGTCACCAGACACTCCGCCATATAACTGAATACCAGCTTCAGCCAGTGCCATCTGAGCACCACCACCAATACCTCCGCAGATCAAAACATCCACATCACTCTCAGATAGCAAAACTGCTAATGCGCCATGTCCACTTCCGTTCGTTCCTACGACTTTGCTATTAATCACCTTTCCATCCTGTACATCATACAATTTAAAATTCTCAGTATGTCCAAAATGCTGAAAGATCTGACCTGCTTCATATGTAACTGCAATTCTCATTCTGATTGTCCTCCTTATCATTTTTCAAAAATTTCTTTTGCACTATGCATAAACGCATAAACGTTACTGCTATATCTACAATTTATTATACTCTTAAAAAACTCAAAATCCAATCGTACTTTGGAATCATATTACTAACTGTTATTTGGAAAAATTGGTCGAACGACCTCTGAATTACAGATTGATTTTTTTCATTCTTTCAATGACCGGCTGCCAGTACATTCTATCCTTTAATATTCGAATGACTATCACATTCTCGTCATCTACTATATAAAAAATCAAATAAGTATTATATGGCTTATAAAGTACCTCATGCCCATCTATATTAAATCCTGTTCTTTTATAAGCCCTTGTGAACAACTCTAATGTTTTAATTGCTAACTTTATCTTTTCAGAAAAATTTTCAGCATACTCTCTATACTTATATTTTCTTAATATATATTGCTTTATTTCTTTAATATCCTGCACAGCATCCTTTGACAAGATAACCTTGTATTGTTTTAGATTCACACATTTTGAAATTAAATTCTGTCTATTTCCTCCCATGCTTCTTCTATCGTGTATACTTCACCATTTTTTATACATTGTATTCCGCTTTGTAATTTACGATAAAGACTTTTGCATTCTTCTTGTTCCATAAATTTAATTTCTCTATTTACATCTACTGCTGGTAATGGTGCCATAGTATCACTTCCTTTCTATAGACTTAGTATATTCGTTTTTATCATATATAGCAATATGTTTTCCATGCTATATCAATATTTATAGTATCCTCATACACTTCACCATCCTTTTTATAAAATGTCCTATTAAATTAAACGTTGGAAAATCCGGTCGAGTGACCTCTGAATTACAGACTTATCTTTTGAATTGAGTGTATAATATCATAGTATAAATATTTTTTCAACCATCCTACTTCATTGTAAAAAAGTTGGTACTTTTCATAAGCACCAACTTTTCCTTTAATACTATGTAAAAAAATAAATAAAATGATAAATAAATTTGACATAATTTACTGCTACAACCATTATTGCAACAACCGCTATTATAATAATGAATATTTTCCAAGGACGGATTTTGCGCTCCTGTTTATCACTCCAATTTGCATACCACCTACCACTCCAATCAGCACTTCGAAGGCAGTTTTCCAAATACTTATGATTTTTACGTTTCCCCTCCATAATATCTATATCTCTGGACCTGCACAGTTCATAGATGTGTCATTAATCTTAAAATAATAGGTGGGCATGTCAGTCGTTCTACGTTTTACATGCACCGACTCGTTTTCTATCGCAACTTCTTCTATAATTCCCGATACATTTTCCTTTTCATAAAAAACAGGATATGCAATCGCCCTGTATACATAGGGCAGAAATGACAGCATTGTCAAAAGAATCATAAATAACAGCAAATATACCCAGCCATATAAAGTTGGATGCTTACGACTAAAATTTAAAACAAATTTTTTCATGTATATTCCCACTACATTCGTCAGGAGCATATTCATAACCCACATTTCCGGTTACGCAGCCACAACGTCTTTTCTTTTCCGAACCTCAATCAGATTTACTATAAGCTGTTCAAATGCTGTAAACAAACCGGATACAAAATAATATAAACCAAGTCCTGACGGTATTGCAAATACAAACAGGCTGTTTGTTAAAAGAATCACTGCAATTGATGGCACACTTGCCTTCTGTAATTCTAAATCCTTAAAAAATCTGAGATATGGATAAGTCTGTGGCAGAATCTGCACAAATAACGTCGCAATCGGCAAAATCAGCATGTGGTCACGCACCAGAATTGATGCCACCCATGGCAGTAAAACCGTTGTTGCACCTGCCATCGCAACCATTCGGATTGCCTGATAAAGCCCATACATTACCGGCAACTGCAAAAATGGTAAAATACAACTACCTATTCCGGTCGGATTTTTTTCATATACCTTTTGCATTTCCTCATTTAATTTCTTCTGATTTTTACCATATTTGGCTTTCAGTTGTTCAATCTGTACACTGATTTCTTTTTGCTTTTTCATCTGTGTACGCTGCTTGATATTCAGCGGCACCATGCATGCACGGATTATAAGCGTAATGACAACAATTGCCACACCATAATCACCGGTAAAACCATAAATCCCATTAATCATTGTTTCAAAAATCTGTGCTAAAATTTCCATCAATTTTTCCCCTTTGTTTATAGTGAGTTCATCATAGCACAGTTTGGATTTTTATTTATAAAAATACTCTTAAACTTGTATTAAATGTATATTTCTTCCATTATATCCGCGTTGCAAGTTCCAATGCAATCATGGCAATGCGGTCCTTTTCTTCTATCTTGGAATGATTGCTGAGACTGCGTGCATCCCAATGCTCTGCATCTAGATTATCGGCAGCATAAAAAAACTGAACTAGATCCTTTCCCCGAAATTGTGCGACCGCAGCATCCGCAGAGCACTCCATGTCTACACAGATACAGCCCTGCTCTTTTCTGCGTTTTACTTTTTCCATTGTCTCACGGTAAATAGCGTCCGTCGTCCATGTTTTTCCCACTGTGTATTTAATATGTAGTTCATCCAGCATTTGGGTAAAAACATCCATATATTTTTGATTTACTTCGATTTCGTCAGATGCTGGTGCATAATGATAACTGGTTCCTTCGTCCCTTACTGCGGAGTTCGGAATAATGATGGAGCAATCGTCAATACCTTTTTCCAACACACCACAGGTTCCGAAAACAATCACTTTTTCCGCACCCATCAAAAATACATCTTCTAACATTGCCGCACTCTCAGGCGCACCCACACCATTCATAAACAGTGCAATTTCCACTCCTTTGTACACAGTCTTATAAATTGGTATAACCATGTTTGCTGTACTTGTGGTTGCAATCACTTCTGTATCAAGCCCAGCAATCATTCTTTCAAAGGTTGTATTTGCATAGCATGTAACGGCAACCTTCGGCATTCCTTTTACCGGTTGTAAAAAATCCTCCGGATTGATTACCGCTTTTTTTATTGGATCAAATTCTGTTAAAATCATTTCTTTAGCCCTCCTTATAATTCAATTCTGTATATATCCGCCAGTTCTCCCTCAAACTCAAAACTACGTTCATATATGCCACCGTTTTTTACAATAGTTTTTATGGATGGAATGTTGTCTTTTTCCACAGAAAGATGTAATTCTTTCAGTCCTGCCTGTCTTGCTACATCCAACAAGAGTCGCAGCATTTCGGTTGCATATCCTTTTTGTCTCTGTGACGGGCGCACACTGTAACCGCTGTTTCCAAAATCCTTTAGGAAATCATTGAGTGTGTGGCGCAAATCAATAATTCCAACAATTGCATCCTCATCATCCACTGCAAAAAATGTATCTGTCACAACCCAGTCAGTACTAACGGTTTTTGGATTCTCATTGCTCTTTATTGACTGTAACCATTCCTCGTAACTTTCTGTCTTATCAAGCAGTTCACTGCCATTGATAATCTTTTCCCCGTGATCAAAATGCTCCTGTCGGTATGCAAATGCTTTTTCTTTATGTTCTAATGTTGGTCTCACTAATCGTATCATTTGATTACCTCCCTAAATTTTTCTAATCTGAAATGTCCCTCGTCGTCCAGTTCCTTGATTCCGTTTTTATAATCATATCCGAATTTTCGATAAAAATCTGTGGCTGTAATGGAGGCTGGAATTTCAATACGTCTGGCTCTTGTAAATAGTTCGTCCTTTTCCAATGTATCAATGATGTTTTTTCCAATACCCTTACCATGCAATTCCGGCAAAACAAAAATCGTCAGTAAAATGCTTTCTGTCTCGCTTCCCCAAAAACTGGAAATTGCACCGACTCCCACAATCTGTTCCTTCCATTCAAACACATACATATGTGCATAACTGGCAATCTGTAAAATCTTTTCTGCATTGTATTGCCCGGCTAGTTTCGTTGTTGCTTCCAAACCATAATCCTTGCTGTTTACTTCTAGCATGTTCCTTTGAACTAAATGGCTTACTTCCTCAGCATCTTCTTTCTTAAAACGACGGATAGTTACGAAGTTCTTTTCATATTCCCCTGGCGTCGCCAGTTTTAATTCAATTGTATCTCTCATTCTCTTTTCCTCCCTGCATCAAATGCCAACAGTTTCGTTCACTTCCTTGTTGAACAAAAATCGCACCAAGCCTTTTATGCCTAGTGCGATAAGTTCAGTACAAGATGCAATATCAAAATATATAATAGTAGCAACTTACAGTCTCATTTATGCACTAGTTTAAAAGACCTACTGGCTTACAACTAATGCATCTCTCGTGCTTAGTTATAAGCAAATACGTCATCATACATGTACATATAACGTCTTAACTGTAAGTTCTGTCTCATTTGTATGTTCTCCTTGATTTTTTAATAAACTAACACTAATGAATTTTTTTGTCAAATATTTTTTATATTTAGACATGCCTAAGAAACTATAGCAATTCTTGCATAATTATAACAGGTGTTATTAGTGCATAATATAGAAAATGTAGAATTTGATATTTTTATCTTGCCACAACATTTCTATAATGCTATATTCTTCTAAAGCATTTATTATTCTGAAATTCTTTATTGGATTTTCTATTGGAACAGTCCAGTATCTTCTAGCAGTACTTCTGCTCTTATCTTTTGGAACATCAATGCTTTATTTCAAATCAATAAGGCAGCGAGATTTCAAAAGTGCAGTACGAAAAACTACCTTTGAATATGTCCATATAGACACAGCAATTCAATCTCCTGTCCCATATCAGGAGGTATGCACATGACAAAAAAAGACATATTCAAATCCGTAATTCCATCAAAAGATATTGGGTCAACCGTAAATACAAAGACCGCTTGTTCCGTAAGATATTCAAAAATAAGAAAGACCTGCTTCAGCTATATAATGCAATCAATAATACCTCATACACCAATCCAGAAGATTTAACAATCACCACTTTGGATGATACCATTATCCTTTCCATGAAAAATGATCTGTCCTTTATTATTTCTTCCGCTATGAACCTGTATGAGCATCAGTCAACCTTTAATCCAAACATGCCCATACGCGGGGTATTCTATTTTTCCAGACTGTATGAGGCATATATCGCGCAGCATAAGCTAGATATTTATGGTTCTAAACTAATTAAACTTCCTACACCGCAGTATGTAATCTTTTATAATGGTGATGCCGACAAGCCGGTCCGGATGGTATTGAAGCTATCAGATGCTTTTCAATTACCAAAGACAGAAACCACTATGATACCAGCGCTGGAGTGTACTGCTGTAATGCTGAACATCAATTACGGACACAATGAAGAATTACTGAATAAATGCAAACCATTAAAGGATTATTCGTTCTTTACTACTAAGGTAAAAGATTATAGACGCACCGGGATTTCTTTAGAAGCAGCTATTGACAGAGCAATTGAGGAATGTATAGAAGAAGGAGTATTGATGGATATTTTATTTAGACATAGAACACTTGCTAAAAATTCATTACTTACAGAATATGATGAAAGGAAACGCCGCAAACTGGACCGTCAAGAGGGATTTGAGGATGGATTAGCGTCTGGTATCGAGCGTGGTATGGAAGCTTTCATTTTAGATAATTTAGAAGAAGGTGTTCCTGAGGAACGTATTATAGACAAACTCATGCTCCGCTTTCAACTAGATAATGAAAAAGCACAAGATTATGTACAGAAATATAAATAGTAACTATTAAAATCAGGCCGGGTTCAGCATAAATACTGAATCCCGGCTTTCTATTTCTCCATTCCAAATTTTAATCTGTCTTTTGCAAGGTAATCACTTTCGTATAATCGCAATGCACATAATCTACTATTTCCAGACCAAATTTTTCAAAATACTCATACATGTCTTCTTAGCAACACTATACTCTTATTTCTACCGTCTTCCAAAATATCTCAAAGTATGTTTCTTATACTCTTCATACTCTTTTCCAAACATTTTCTGCATATGCTCTTCTTCCTGTATAATCTGAAGATGAAGCATCACGGCTGCCCAAATGGACACTAACAGTAATGGAATATTAAAGAACATCAGACAAATAGATGCATACAATAAGTCAAATCCAACAAATGCTGGATTACGGCTCCATTTGTATATTCCATTCGTAATCAAAGAAGTTTTTTCTTCCGGAATACCCACCCGCCAGCTGTTTTTCATAGTGATTGTTGCAGATGCAAAAAAAATCACGGCAATAACACCAACAAGAATTCCTATAATTCTAAGTTCCGGCATAATAAACTTTTTTACTAAAAGGATGCTTCCAAGTCCAAATACACATGTCGATACAGTCGCCGCACTCATAATACGCTCGATCATAAGTACTTTTTTCGGCTTATTTCCAATACCCATTTGATTGGTCTTAATAGCTTGTTTCTTTTGGATTACAATTTTTGCAAAATAAAATGTATAAAAGGATAATAAAATTAGAATAGCTGTTATCTGATAAATCATGGCTGCCTCCTATTCTTAGATATCAACACATGCTTTATTCGCTCATATGAATATATAATCATATGTTCATGCAATTGTCAACCACATTTATTTTTTTCAAAAATCAATGTCACTTCCGCCCCATTTCCATCCGCTTTATTTTCCACGCGAAGTTTTCCATTATGTTCTTTTGCCACCATATCTGCAAAATAAAGCCCCAAGCCATAATGATCTTCGCTTCTTTCCTTCTTTTCCGTATAAAATTGTTCTGTAGCATGGCGCAAAGCATCTGTAGAAAAACCAGTTCCAAAATCTTCTACTTTTATTTGAAAACAGTTCGCGCAAACTCGTAGAACTGTTTTCATCAACACCTTTTGCCTCATTGATCAACAGTCTTATATAATGCTCAATCCTGTCCGTATTTGTATTGATTACTTCGGCATAACAATGAACCTGCTCTATATCCACCTCTTCCTGCAAAAGTTCTGCGTTTCCTTTGATAATGGTTACTGGTGTCTTAATATCATGTGCCAATGCCGATATATTGTCTTTTCTGCGCTGTTCCGTTTCCCATTCCCGCTGGACATATTCTAAGAAATATCTTTCATATTCTACTAAATTCGCAACCTTTCCTCCCGCACCAAACCTTATTCCACCATCTGGCCCATTTAGAATAAAATCATAACTTACCATCCGTATTCCATAGTTGCAGGGAATCCATTTCCAAATACGGTCGCCAATTCCTAAATATAACAATGGACTCTGCAACAATCCAACGATTCCCCACCCCAGAGAAATTGCTTTTCCACAAGTATAGCACAATATATATTGTAAAAGATAACTTGCTATGTGAACACCAAAAAGCAGACACGTTATTTCGACATAAAACGACAGTGGTAACACAGACTCAATTTCCAAAACCATTCCCGCTACGCCTTCCCCAAATACAATTCCTCCGCGATACAACATTCCAAATCCTATTACTGCCAATATACATGCCCCACTCCCATACAAAAGAAGCGCCAAAAGATTCCCAATATGTCCCTTTACCTTCCTGTCTGCCAGCGTGTGAAACATGCAAAAACTCCCAGCTTCTGCATCCGCTTCATACACCAATGTGGTCACAATAGCGATCATAAGCGGAAAAGCAATGGCAACCGCCTGTATATATAATTTAGCTGCTTCCGGTTCAGCCCAAGCTGCCTTTCGAATAATCTGAGTAAATAATGTTTCCAAATCCTGTGTTTTTTCCAACTTTTCCTGATACACCAATTTTCCGTCATAAATAATTCCAACCGTATCCACCACATGCTCCACTTCAGATAAAATATGACTTGATATGATAACCGTTGTCCCCTCTATCTTAAAACGCTTAACCAAATCCCGAAATTCGTGTATGGCAATGGGATCAAGACCATTTGTTGGCTCATCTAAAATCAGAAGTTTCGGATGATTCAAAAGGGCAATTGCGATTCCCAGACGCTGTTTCATTCCCAATGAAAATTTCCCCGCAGGTTTTCTTCCTGTGTCCTGCAAACCTACAATTTCAAGTACTTCACTAATCCTGCTATCAGGCAGACCATATAACAATGTACGGATTTTCAGGTTCTCTCTTGCTGTCAGTTCCTCATAAATTGGAGCATTCTCAATCAACGCCCCTATATACACTAAATCCTTTCTTGTCATCCTTTGACCTTTGAAAAGAATACTGCCGCTTGTAGGCTCTATCATC
Source organism: uncultured Lachnospiraceae bacterium (assembly GCA_964531805.1). Lineage (GTDB taxonomy): Bacteria > Bacillota > Clostridia > Lachnospirales > Lachnospiraceae > RGIG8767. The sequence goes on along the minus strand of CAZHGE010000010.1, from coordinate 25,178 downwards.
CCTGTAACCATTTTTAGCAATGTGGATTTTCCCGCACCGTTTGGTCCTAAAAGTCCGTAAATACCCCCTTCTTCCACACAAAAATTTACTTTATCATTTGCATACTGCTTTTTATATTGTTTTGTCAGTTCTTTTGTTTCTAATAAATAAGACATAAAAATAACCTCCCTATTTTGACTGTTCACTCCCGGTGCATTGAAACCACCAAGACCTTACATTCAAAATATGAAGGTTATTTATAAGGATTTTATAAAGATTTGAAAGAATTGTGACTTAATTTTCTGTTAATCCATTCCAATCTTTAATTTTTCGTCATATTATAAATTACTTCTTTAATGAGAAGTGGCAAAAATGGCTTTGTAACATAATCTCCACATCCCAATTCTGCATACTCTTTAAAATCTCCCAAAGTTTTATCTCCGGTCATAAGAACAACCGGTGTCTGATATTTTTCACGGATACGGCGAAGTGTTTCCATACCATCCATACCCGGCATCAATACATCCAGCATAATGAGGTCGAAGTTTTCCATTTCCAAAATTTCCAATGCCTCCTGACCGCTCTCCACACATGCCATCTTATAGATTTCTTCATCTTTTAGAATATAGTCGAGCACTTTATGATTCATCGGCTCATCATCTACTACAAGGATCTTACGGTTCATACTATCTGTCTGCTTCATTGTATATTCTGTATCCTCATCAATCATCTGTAGCATAATATCGGCTATATACGGATCAAACTGGGTTCCTTTTCCCTTTTCAATCTCACCTCTAACTACTTCCTGCGGCAGCGCATTACGATAACTTCGGTTACTGGTCATGGCATCATAGGAATCTGCAACCCCTAAAATCCTTGCTGCTTCCGGTATATTTTCACCTTCCAATCCATTTGGATAACCTTTTCCATCATATCTCTCATGGTGATATTTTGACGCAACCGCAATATTACTATCACCTGAAATCCCTCTCAAAATATGGTAACCGGTTACCGGATGCAATTTAATAATATTAAATTCCTCATCCGTCAACCTTCCAGGTTTGTTAATAATCTCAACTGGAATACGGATTTTTCCAACATCATGAAGCAGACCAGCACGGTAGATTTCTTCTTGTTCTTCCTTGCTTTTCCCCATTCTCTCAGCAATCATACGGGAATACTGTGCAACACGCTTGGAATGACCGCTGGTATAACGGTCTTTTGCATCCACTGCTTCACTCAAAGCAGTAACGGTCTGCATAAATATGTCTTTGACTTTCTTCTGCTCATTTCGAAGTTCGACCGTCTGCTCATTTACCTTTTTCTCAAGTTCTGCCTGAAACTCTTCCATTTCAACTGTACGTTTTGCTTTTTCCAAACTACTGCTGACAAGTTTGTAAATACCAGTACATACAGCCATAAATGCAACATAAATTAAGCATCGTGGAACTACAAAAAACAATAATAACGTAAACGCAGGATCACTGTTAACCAGCGTCTGTGTAAAATGACCATCCGTTATATAATTTTCCAATCTGGTAGTTGTTAACAATGCCATATTAGCATCACACAACCCCCAATAGTAACCTCCATATACGACTACAATTGTACTTAAAACAGTAAGTCCATATACATACTTCATCACACGTTTAGATGAGTATAAAGTAGCATACAAAATTGGCAGCAATGCCACCAGCACAACATGATAAGTAATCGTTACTCCTATAATGGTAAATACCAAGATTACACTAAATAAAATAAAGTATTTTGTTCTGGCATCCGACAAAGAAATCTGTCTAGTAATCAGATACACAACCAGATAAATAAGCAACGAAGGAATAAAACCTGAACGCATTACATCTTGATCAATAATAAATATGCCAAAGATATTCAGCATAAATGTTATAAAATATAGAATCATGGTAATTCCAAAACATCTCATAACATATGTATTGGCTATATATTCCCTATCCTCCAGATAAGCATTAATATTCTCTTTCTTTTGTTTCCTAAATATCATATCTCTTTCTCCACTGGCAAAGCACCAAATTGTTTTTTTCAGCGTACAATTTTGTATATTATACCATACTTTATGCTAAAAGGGTATGGCTTTCAACCACACCCTTTTTATTAGCAGCGAATAATCTGTTCCTTAAAATACTTTGACTGTTTGCGCAATTCCAAATCTAATTTTGCAAGACCAATTTTCTCTGCAATTGTTTTTTGGTCTGAAAACAAATCGACTCCCAATCCTAGCTTGTCTCCTTCCACTTTTACTCCCATCGCACTCAAAATGGTCGGGTACATATCAAAACTTGTGAATAAACGATTCTTATTATTTTCTGTCTGTTTCATGGAATGAATAAAAGTATTAAAAACCGTACGATCATAATTCTTATCATAGGTACCATTAATGTACTCTGCCGCCATGCTAATATGATCACCTGTAATTATAATTGTAGTATCTTCATAAAATGGCTGTTCCTTCAACCACTCTACAAACTCGCCAACCTTCTTCGAACTTCCCCGGATAATGTTGGAAAGTTGTTCTGGATATTCCTTCTTATAATTTCGATCCACATACCCATAAGGATGGTGGGTATCCACTGTCAACATCGTAAAGTTAAATGGTTTTCCACATTTTGAGAGTTCAGTTACCTCTTCTTTTGCAAATTCAAAGAGTTTTTCATCCTCATAACCCCAGAACACCCGGTAATCTTCCTCAAGTTTTCCTTGTTTTTTAACTTCTTTGATATCAAAGATTTTATAGCTGCCATGGGTATCGTAATAAAACTTCCGACCGCCAAACGGTGCATCGGAACCAATTAAAAACTCCTGCTCATATCCCTCTTTTTTCAAAATATCCCCTAAACAATATGCTCCAGGTAAAAACTCTATGCCCTCTTTATAATTAGGGCTGTTTATCGGAACACATAAAGGCACACCGGCACTCTGGGAAACCAAACCGCCGGTCGTCCATCCTGTTCCAGCAACCACATGCGCACCTCCAAGTTTTTCCTGATGCGAAAAATTCAGATGTTCCTTTGCTAGTGCACTCATCTCCGGAATTAAATCGGTTGGATAATCTCCCCCATTTTCTTTGGATGTATATGTCGTTTCCATAGATTCCACATAGAGTAAAATCAGATTCCGCTTCTTTTCGGGAAATGTGATCTTCACATTTTTTCCATCTACATAATATTTTTCATATAGGTCCGTCGTTCTAAACTGGTTAATCACGTATTCCACAATTCGCACTTTCCATAATGCATAAAGAATGGAACCTGCAAAAGCAAGCCCGGCAACTACACCATAATAATTGCTGTAACTGCTTCCTATCACTGGAAAAATGCATGGGACACATAAAATTACTCCCATTATCAATCCTTTTAAAAAGCACTGCTTTCCCCAATCTTTGAAAACCTGGGGATTTGTTCCCTCAAGCGGTACCTTCAAATGAAAAATAATCTGCTCAAAACAAGACAAACCAAAATAGTCATATGCCCATTTAGAGCTGATGGCTAGTACAAATCCAATTACGCATAAAATAAACATAATTTTTCCTCTCATGAAAATCATAGGGCGGCATCTGTAAATACCGCCCCGAAAAAAATATTATCTCACAATTCTTTTTATATAATTAGTATTTCTGTTTTACCCGAAAGACAATACCACTCTTTGGATATATCCATTCATCTTTTATCGTAACATCAAATATACCGTTAACCTGTTCATACGCCCCATCATTCGCTTTATCTTCTTTATTCAGATACGAATACATGGTTACATCCATCTTATCCGGTATATAATCAAATGTAATCTTGGGTTCCTTTGTTGGATCTACTAATGTCACTTCAAATATGGAATCCCAAAGTTTTGGCATGTGGAAAATAATCCGTATAGAATGTTCTTTCTTTTCCTCTCTGCAATCATAATCTATTTCATAGGCCGCAATGATTCCTTTATCTTTGAGTTCTACACGTTTTAACTCACCTAAAGAATCATCTAACCGAATTACCGGCGTGAATAATTTTGAAAATTCTTCCCGTAATCTATCACTATCATTTGCCAGAGATCTAAAATAGTCAACAGCCTCTTTCGTAATATCAAGATCTTCATTAAATATACATGCGTTAAAATCCGCATCGTTATCCTTATCCAACAAACCTGTATCCAGACTTCTTTTATCAAAAGAAAATCCTAATTTTACTTCTTTTGTTTTAAATTTATCATCTTTTTTGGTTAAATATTTCACCTCATAATCCAGTATTTCCTGAACATAAAAATAGGCATTCTCAGAAAAACCCGGAAATGTTTCGTACACGGTAGGAAACTCCGTTGAAACAGAAATATTATAATGAAATGATTTTCTTATTTTCTCTCTGGATACCTGATGGAAATACTTATCCATATTGGTAACTAGCATGTCTACCGTATCATCATCTTTCACAATGGAACTGATTGTAGATACAATAAATTTTTCCTTATCTTCTGTAGAAAATGCATCTAATACTTCCGGATCTCCCATAAGTGTTTTTGTGATCTGCTGTGAAGTTTCTTTTGTATACGCATCCTGAGTAAGCTGATTATACAATATATCAAATACTAAAAATGCGGCCAAAACACCTAAAAGATTCCCCACAATATCATTGATCAAATCATTTATTTTATATCCAACCGCAAAATGAAGATATAAATATCCCAAAACTACCAAAAGCAACGCCAATAAAATTAATATTGTGGTAGCTTGAAGGATTACTTTTCTAGATGTTTTTTTCCCTCCATTATCAGACTGTCCCATGACAATTCCTCCTTAGTAAATATGCCACTATAAATAGCTGGTTTCTTATTATAGTAAGCCCAGAAACGATTTCCGTAATCGTAATGCCACCATTCCGAAGGGAGATTGGTAAACCCGGCTTTTGTCATAGCTCCATACAAAAGTCTCCGATTCTTTCTTACCATTTCATCTTTTTCCGTTTCGTAATAAGCAGTATACGTTCTATCCGTAAATTCATCAAAATCTGATCCCATATCCAATTCATTTCCTTCTGAATCAATGATTGTTAAATCAATCGATCCTCCGGTTGTATGAACAGGCGGAACTTCTCTATCTTCTACAGGTTCTGACACAAAATTTCGAATCACTGCTTTTTGTTGTTCTTTTGAACAATTCTGTAATTTGAATTCCCTTATGATATCCACCGAATACTGCGTGTATAATTCCTGTTGAAGTGCAAATGGTCTCCACGCATCCCAAATTCGCAAACGAAAGCCTGCTGGAAGTTCCTTTGCCGCTTTACATAACATATCATACACTTCTTCCCTGACAATACAGCGTTGTACGGCATTCTTCATTTTTAATAATGGATACTTCATTTGAACATCAAATCTGTCATCCGATGTAATCTCTACAAACTTAGAGCCTGCAAATGCCTTCTCAGTATATATTTTAGGTTCTGCAGTTTCTGGTATTTGTTCCATTACATTTTCGCCCCCTTTGAACCTCCAAAGCTTGCGGAATTTAAAATATTGGTATCAAAAGTAAAGGTCAGACTTTCTTCCGTTCGAACTCTTTTGAGGGATAATTGAATCATCCGGTCTAAAAGTTCTTTATAGGAAACGCCAATTGGTTCCCACAAATAGAATGCTAGTGATCCCGGTATCGTGTTAATTTCATTGAAATATAATTTACCCGTATCTTCATCAATCATAAAATCAATTCGCGATACTCCATTACATCCCAGCGCTTTAAATGCCTTGACTGCCAAATCCCGCACTTCTTCTCTCTTTTCTGGTGAAAGTTCCGCTGGAATCTTTCTTGATACACTTGCCATCCCTTTCGAACCGCCACTCTTCGCATTGCTTACGTATTTATCTTCATAACTTAAAATATCTTTTGTATGCAATGGCTCTTCACATTCTGATGCAGTTGCAGAATTTTCATCTCCTAAAACAGAACAATTTATCTCTCTTAAATTCGTAATTGCATGTTCTACAAGCACCTTTGTTGCGTATTTAAAGGCGTCATCAACAGAATTTACTAATTCTACTCGGTTCTTTGCAACACTGATACCTACACTGGAACCCAGATTTACTGGTTTTACTATTACCGGATAGCCAAACACATTCTCAATTGTATCTAATAAAACATCCATCTGTGCGTAATCCGATAAAGAAAATACTTTTGCATCCAAAACCGGCACATTACTTTCTTTTAAAACCGTTTTCATAATATATTTATCCATACCAATTGCAGACGCCGTAACATCACATCCAACAAAAGGAATCCCCATGGTTTTCAAATATCCTTGTAATGCTCCATCCTCCACATTTGTTCCATGAACAACCGGGAAAGCCACATCGATATCAATTGCTGTATTTTTTCCAAACTTCTTTAATGGATATGAAACAAGTCTAACTCTGCCGTCCTCATTCAACATGATGACACGCTGGGATTTTTTTAACAATTCATCTATATTCTTATATGACTCAATTTTCCCTATTTCTTCACCCACATACATTTCATTATTTTTTGTCATATAAACAGGAATCACTTCATACTTATCTGTATCCATATTCATAAAAGCCTGAATTCCGGAAATTACAGATACTTCATGCTCAACACTCTTTCCGCCAAACATAATTGCAACTTTTGTTTTCATTCCTTATTTCCTCCTAATAATTATCCGGCAAATCATTTTCTAACAATATATATTTATGCCCCTGCCCTTTTATCGAATAGGCATATGCTACTGCATCTTCCAGTTTATCATAAACTAAACATTTTTCTTTTGGGAAACCGCAGCTTAGCACGCCTTCCTTTATTGGTGCTGTGTGATTTTTTCCTACTAACAATATATAGTCACAACATGCTGCCGCATATGTTCCAAATTTATAATTGTACTCTTTTTCTTTCTCTCCCAGTTCGACCATTCCCGGTGTGATCAATATCCTAATGCCATCAAACATTGCAAGTGTTTCTACTGCTGCCTTAGATCCAACTGGATTTGAATTATAAGCATCATCAATGATGGTCACTAAACCGTGTTCTCTCATCTGCATGCGGTGTTCAACCGGCTGAATTCTTCTTACTGGTATTTTCAGATCTTTTAATGCGATACCCATTTTATTTGCAACAGCTATTGCTCCGATTACATTGATTACATTATGTGCACCAATTAATTTCATCTGGAATGTTTCTGTCTCTCCATTTGGAGCAACCACGGTAAACTCTGTTCCTAACTGTGATACGGATACATCTTTTGCGCAGTATCCATCCCCATCTTTTTCTGAATAGTAGAATATTTTATTATTATATTCCACCGCTTTTTGCTGAATGTATTCATTATCACCATTTAAAAATAACATTCCGTCATCCGGCAAAGCATCTGCCAGCTCATACTTCGTGTTTTTAATATTATCCATATTAAAAAACGTTTCCAGGTGCTGGGGACCAATAGACGTTATGATTCCATGATCCGGATGAACAATATCGCAAATTTCTTTTATATCTCCAACATGCCTTGCACCCATTTCACATATGAAAATTTCATGTGTCGGTTTCAATGAACTTCGTATTGTTTTCACAACACCCATTGGAGTATTATAACTTTCCGGTGTAACCAAGACATGAAAATGCTCTTGCAAAAGTGTCTGAAGATAAAACTTCACACTGGTTTTTCCATAACTTCCTGTAACACCAATTACTTTTATTCCCGATACTTCTTTTAATTTTCTTTTAGCATCATTTATGTAGTATCGATTGATTCCCGCCTCTATTGGATGATTGATAATATTGGCTATTATATTCATAAAAAATTGAATACATACCAATACCATAAACAGTCCTGATAGATATCTCACATCTACCAAAAGTGCCACAGTTCCTATAACAATTACTGTGACCATTATAATCGTTGTAATCATTCGTTTGACTCTTGGCGTATATACTAATTTTTTCTTAGTATTGAGTCTCTTCATCGCTCTATATACCAGAATGATTAGTATAAATATCAGATATTGAAAAATATCCAGCGCTAATACTGGAAATACAGTTCTCAGCACTCCCAGTATGATTCCAAACAGCAGCAGCCACTGCTGTCTGATATTTTTCTTTAACCAATTGATATGTTCCCCGTTCTTATATCCATTCAACTGGAACATATGCATATTGTAACGCATCACAAAATAGAATGCTGGAATAAAAAACAAAAATGACAGTATTGTCCTAATAAACATATTCCTGTTTATATGATGTCCTCATTTAAAAACATCATAGTTCCTTTCCTATTAATAACCATTTCGCTCTCTTATGAATCAGCTATACTTGAAAATAAGACCGCATTATATTTCTAAAAATAACCGGCTGCTCCAAGAAAGAAAAATGACCAGTTCCCTTCAAAACAGCCAATCCGGAATTCGGAATTTTTTCTTCCATTATTTTTGCATCTTCAATTGGAGTCGCAGTATCCTTATCTCCCCAAATTAATAAGGTGTCCTGTTTGATAGAAGGCAGTAAATCCGTCAAATCCTCATTCACTGCCATAACCAGACACTTTCTCATCATAGGAGATGCATTTCTATAATCTGCCGACCCCTGGCGGCTGCGCCAGTCATCAATCAATTCCGGAAACATAGCATATACTAATTTCATGTTCAGAATTTTTTTCAATATTTTATATTTTTTAATATTGACTTTTTGTTTTAATGTTCGCTTTGGTAAAATACCAGCACTATCAATCAAAACTATTCTTGAAATTTCAAAGGATAACTGCTCCCTTGCCGCAAGTTTAATAATTACCCTTCCTCCATAAGAATGTCCGATTAAAGTAGCTTTTTTTATATTCATCGCTTCCATAAATTTACAAAAAAAGTCTGCATATGCATCAACATTCCAGGCTTCTCTTGGTTCATCGCTTCCCCCAAATCCCGGTAAATCAAATTGCACAAAAGTATACTTCTCATTTATACTCTCAGCTACAGAATCATACACTCCAAGATCGGTTCCCCAGCCTTGCAGCATAACAACGGTTTCTTCACCATTCCCACTTATTTTATAACAAATATTATATCCATCAACTTCAATATTCATATCTGATCAAGGAATTTTTTCCTGTTCCTTTCTTAGTTAAGTCCATAATCATCCCATGTTACTTATGATTATCCAAAATATCATTATAAGCGTGTTTCTCAACAATAGCAAGCAGATAAAAACAGGAATCCTTAAACATAAAGGATTCCCATTATTTTATACTATTCAAATTCAATCGTTCCCGGCGGCTTACTCGTGAGATCATAGAATACACGATTCACACCACGAACTTCATTAATAATACGGCTCATTACCGTCTGTAATACTTCAAATGGAATATCAGCAGCTTCTGCAGTCATAAAATCAATCGTGTTTACCGCTCTTAAAGCAACCGCATAGTCATAGGTTCTTTCATCCCCCATAACACCAACGGAACGCATATTAGTAAGCGCAGCAAAATACTGACCAATGCTACGGGAAAGACCTGCTTTTTCTACTTCCTCGCGGTAAATAGCATCCGCATCCTGAACAATGCGCACTTTGTCAGCTGTAATATCTCCAATGATACGCACTCCAAGGCCCGGACCTGGGAACGGCTGACGGAATACAAGGCGCTCAGGAATCCCCAGTTCTAAACCAACCTTACGCACTTCGTCTTTAAATAAGTTACGAAGCGGCTCAATAATCTCTTTAAAATCCACATAATCCGGAAGACCGCCTACATTATGGTGGGATTTGATTACAACGGATTCACCACCCAGTCCACTTTCCACTACATCAGGATAAATGGTTCCCTGTACAAGGAAATCTACTGTTCCGATTTTCTTTGCTTCTTCTTCAAATACACGGATAAATTCTTCTCCGATGATTTTACGTTTTCTTTCCGGTTCCGTTTCACCTGCTAATTTTACATAGAAACGCTCCTGCGCATTGACACGGATAAAATTAAGATCATAATTACCTTCCGGCCCAAAAATGGCTTCTACTTCGTCCCCTTCGTCCTTACGCAGTAAACCATGATCTACAAATACACAAGTCAATTGATTACCAATTGCTTTGGATAAAAGCACTGCAGCCACGGAAGAATCCACACCACCGGACAATCCACAAAGAACACGGCCGCTTCCTACTTTTTCACGAATTTCTTTGATTGAATTTTCCACAAACGAATCCATACGCCAGGTTCCGGCACATCCGCACACCCCACGCACGAAATTATATAACATCTTCGTTCCTTCTTCGGTGTGAAGCACCTCTGGATGGAACTGAATTGCATACAAATTTTTCTCCCGACACTCAGCCGCTGCCACCGGACAATCCGCCGTATGGGCAATAATTTCAAACTCCGGTGCAATCTTTGAAACATAATCAAAATGACTCATCCAACAGATAGTCGTGCTTTTCACATCTGCAAAAAGAGGTGAACCATTCTCAACAAATACTTCTGTTTTTCCATATTCACGTACCGGGGCTTTTTCAACTCTGCCTCCAAGTACATGCATCATCAGCTGTGCACCATAACAAAGCCCCAATACCGGCACACCCAGTTCAAATAGTTCCTTACGGTAAGTCGGCGCGCCTTCTTCATAGCAGCTATTGGGTCCGCCTGTCAAAATAATCCCCTTGGGATTCATCGCCTTAATCTGCTCTAAATCCGTTTTATAGGAATAGATCTCACAATATACATTACACTCTCTAACACGTCTGGCAACCAACTGATTATACTGACCACCAAAATCAATGACGATTACTTTTTCCTGTTCCATGTAAGTTCCTCTTTTCTATCAAAACTCCACCCATACTTATAGAATCCCCAAATTAGAATCCTCAAATCGTTTTTTATTATAAATCTGTGGAATTTACATGACAAGAAAAAAGTGATTTTTTTATCGCGCAGGCTATTGTACCCGCCCCATCTTCTATGTAGTTTTATGCATGCTGATGAACATAACGTTCTCTCATATATTTGTCCTTTGTTGCCAATCCGCCACGAATATGTCTTTCGGACTTATTTACATCCAGCACTTTTCTAGCTTCGATAGCAAGCGTAGGATTAATCTGCATCAATCTCTCGGTTACATCCTTATGTACCGTGGATTTTGAAATCCCAAACTGCTTTGCAGTCTGTCTGACTGTAGAATTGTTTTCGATAATATAATTGGCAATATCAATTGCTCTTTCTTCGATATAATCTTTCAAAGGTAAACCCCTCGGAACACTTTTTTACATTGTATGAAGTGTTCTGAGGGGTTATGACTCTTTATATTATTTGGTTGGGGGAAATTAATCTTCTTTCTATTCACTATAAAACAACTGCTTTGGACTCTTCGGTTTTTCTGGATTAGTCATTTTAATATTTCCACTTTCCACCAAAGGCATTACATGTGTCTGAATGGCATAAGTAATAGACGATAATCCTAAATATTCACATATTTCTTTCCTTGTTCGCGGTGTCCTACAGAATATCAAAAGATCATTTGTCTCTTCCAATTCCGGCTCAGTTTTACTGATATTACCTGCCTTGTAAAATGTCACAATAAAACTGCCTCTCTCATCTGCAAACTTCGGTTCCTTCAGATTATACTTTTCCATTTCTCTACGAATTGTTGGTATTCCAGAATATCTGTTTTCTGTAACTCGCAACGTTTCTAAAGCTAACGCCAATACAGGATTCCTTGTATCCGGTTGCATTTTTCCCAACTGATCAACCTTAATTCTTCCGTATATACCACCCGGATTTCTTATCTCCATCCTGTCTTCATACATAATGATTTGTATCGGCATACCTTCTGTATGAATACTATAATCGCGATGAACTAGCGCATTAATAATTGCCTCTCTAACTGCAGTAATAGGATAATCTGTCCTATCCTCGCGAGCTCCTGTTACCGGGTTAATAATTGTTTTGTTCTTCATATTCTTTTTAACAAAACGAATTGCTTCCTCAAGCATCTCTGGAATGCTTCCCTCAATTCTTTGATTGTCCAAAAAACGCTCTCCTGAGTCTCCCAGATTTCCAATCTCCGTTCCCGGCACTGCAATCGCAGTAATGCATAATTGAGGGAAATATGCCTGTGGATATGGACTAAAAATCATTGTCGCACTTAATGTCATTTCATTATTTCTAGTCACACTCATTAATTCATAAATGCTTTCATTATCCATATTTGATAAATTGGGTTTCCCCTTTTTTAATAAATCAATGTAAAGTGTTAATTTCTCTTGATTTAAGGAAGCCAGTGTTGCCCTTTGCACTCCACGAATATCATCTTGGTACTTCTTTCTGTATGCCTCGTAACTATATACCTCATACTCTGTCATCGGCTCATCACTATCACCCACGCGCGTATATGAACCTTTCAAACGACCTTTCCCTTTATAAAACACCGGTCTATCTGCTAAATCAGCACTTGGAATCTCGGCTGAAACAAAGGATTTTCCATCTTTTTCTACAACCGTTAACAGCGGTCGAACAATCGGTTCCATTTGTAAACATTGTTCATTAATCTTTTTTTGTATATCTTGTGGATCATACACTCCAACTTCTTTATAATCCTGTTTCTCATCTATTCCAAAAATGATAATTCCACCCTCGTCCTGATTTGAAAAACTGGACAAGGAATCATACAAATGCTGTGGACAACCTTTTTCTGCACTCTTTAATTCTAGAGTAGCTGTTTCCGCCTTCATTCTTTGAACAATTTCGAGTTTTCTCATTAATTCTTCCGTTGTCATTTGAAAACCTCCATTTCTCAAATTATATCTTATCATTCTGCTAATCTATATGCAAGCAACTCAAATAATATTCATGAACTCAAATACAAACTCAAATTTATACATATTTTTTTGAGTTACTTAATACTTCAAATCAACAACTCAAAAAATGAAGTCAAATTTTTAAGTTCCTACTTTTTGCAAAAATAATACAAAAAGCAAGGCTCCCGCCCAATGCTGTTTAGTTAAGAATGGCAAACCTTTTATCGAGTCAGAAAACAACAACAAAACCTCTCCGAATATCTTAATAGATTGTTCAGAGAGGTTTTCACCTTATGACATATTCAATTCTTCCTTTACTCCACCGCCCATACAAACCGTTCCTTATTGTTACATCCGCATGTACCGTGGATTTCGAAATCCCAAACTGCTTTACAGTCTGTCTGACTGTAGAATTGTTTTCGATAATATAATTGGCAATATCGATTGCTCTTTCTTCGATATAATCTTTCAAAGGTAAAACCCTCGGAACACTTTTTTACATTGTATGAAGTGTTCTGAGGGGTTATGACTCTTTAAATAATTTGATTGAGATAAAATAAATCTTTAAAATTAATCCGAACCGCTCTTACCATTTTATTTCTTTCTTGCTATAATGCATGCAAGAGACGGGTTTCTGACCATTTGCCCATGAGTCCATGATGGGTAGCTCGTCTTTTTATTTTAAACTCGCGCAATTCCGCGAGTTTAAAAATGATTAAAATTACAATTTTTTCCAGTTTTTCATACTTCGTTCCAATACTCTTCACTTTCTTCTGAGGTTGCCGAAATTCCAAACAAAACACGCAAATAGTCCCTTCGCTCATCCAGCACTCTGATTACTCTGATAAATTCACCCTTGATTCGATAAAACACACAATTCTTGTGTGAGACAAGGCATAAATAGTTACTAACAATTCCATGCTTTGCTAAAATATTGACTCCCAACTCAGGAAACACTGCAAGCTTTTCTATATCATCATAAATAGCCCCAAGAACTTTTTGTGCACTGGTTTCGCCAAACTCAATCAACAAATATGCTTTTAAATCCGCAAGATCCTCATGTGCACGAGGCGTAATATCTATTTGTTTCATACTCCCAACATCCTTCTTGATTCAGTTAATGAAATATAACCTTTCTCTCTGGCAGATGCTTCACCCTGTTCCAATGCTCCAAACAATTCCTTAATTGCTTTCAATTCATCTAATTCTTTCATGCTAATAATAGCATAGTCACCCCGCCCGTTTTTTGTTAGGTATACAGGACTTCCGTAAGCCACCTCATTTAAAACTGTATTATAATTCCGCAAATCTGACACTGGTTTAATGTTTGGCATAGTATACTTCTCCTTGTTACTTTCTTTCCTTTAATATTAGTATATCCTACGCACGACCATTACGCAATATTTTTCGTAAAATTTTCAGCATGCATAAATCCCATAGAATTTGGCGAGGTTTACATATTAATCTATTCCTTTTTCATTTTCCGCAGTGATATTTCTTTTCACTTTTTTGTACCTATTAATTGCTTTTTTCCCTGCAATATTAGTAATTTTTTCAACCTGCATACGAAGTACGTTCTGTCAATGGAGAAGTGTTATACCTGATTCGCCAAGCTATAGCACAACATGAACAATCAAAAGGCACATTAAAATAAGCTGGGATTTCTCCCAGCTTTATTACTATAACTCATCTTTTTAATTACCCAAATCAGCTTATTTTCCAAACGTTCCTTATTGTTCTTTAAACGGTATGACTCATAATTTTTGCAAAAAATAATTTCCCAGTTTCTCCATTGGACGTTCAATCAAGTGATGTACAACAAAAGCACCCACAATGGTACAGCCAATCGCGATTAGCAATATGGTCATCTGTGAAATCGGATATCGGTTCTTTATCATTTCGATTCCATTCATCACGACAGCATGTGATAAATAGATGGTATACGAATAAGAATCAAAAACATTAATCCACTTTTGCAGTTTTTCATTTTCTACTTTGATTTCCCTTACCATAAGAATTAAAATCATAAAAAGCATCGAACACGCCGTATGTGTCAATGCAGGGTTTACAATCAAACTGCCAAACACAAATGTTATGCACCCAATAATCAGCTCTTTAACTTTGTTTTCTTCCACTGCGTAATAAAGAACCATTCCCATCACAAAATAGTGCAGATAGAAAAACGGCATTCCATATGCAATTCTATTGATACCAATCAAAGAAAGAAAATATAAAGCCCCCCAAAGAATTACCGAGCCTCTAAAGGATTTTACAAAGCGTTTCATAAGAGGTACAAGGAGATAGAATAAAACAAAAATACTTATTGTCCATGTATAGCTTAAATTTACCCAGAAATTCTTATCTGCCGGAATAGAAGCAGACAAAAAGAAGAAGTATCTTGGCCATCCTATTCCACTTGAATCTACCGGCGTACTCTTTAAAATCCATTCATAAAGCACAAAATTATAAATAATTACTGCATAATATAAAGGAAGGATTTTAAATGCCCGTTTTATCCAATAACGTATACATCCTTTTGCTTTATTTTCATTTTCGAGTTCTCTTGATTGAACCCCGAAAAATCCGCTCAGGATAAAGAATAAGTACACACCCCTTGCGCCAAAATCCATAAATTTTTCTATCGTGCCTTCTACCTCCATCTGTGCTCCCAAATGGCAAAGAAAAACACCGACACAGGCTAATATGCGTAAAATTTGTAATCCAACTGATCTTTTCATATTTTATCATTTCCTAAACAAATTTCTGTTCCTAATTAATACACTTCATATAATAGGAATACATACTCGCATACGTTGGCGGATCATAATGGAAACCATCATTCTCCCTTGTTGCAAATCCGTTATTTACCATATGCGTATATAAATCAATCCAATGCACACCACTAAGACCATTTTGTAATGCTGCATTAAAGTTTACTGCTTCCTCATTGGTGTGATATGGATTCTGATAACAGGGTCCCACACTTGCATAATAGACTGTAGCACCTCTTGCCGTCCAGTTTGCCGCCACTTCATTAATTGTATAAATATAAGTATCTACTTTCTCCGGATCATTTGCTCCAAGATTAATAATCACTTTTGTTCCGGGTGTAATATAAGGATCAGCCGCAGGAACCGCATCACTCACAAACCATTTGATACCTTTTGAATATTCTGCAATCCATATGCATGAATTTTCTCCAACACAGTTTTTCATCTCAGCTGTTCTGGAATCACCAATTAAAATTACATTCGTTGTCGGAGTCGTTACCGCATTAGCAGGAACTGCTGCTTGTAACTGCTGAACTGGTACTGGTTCTGTCTGTAAATATTTATTACTTACATAAGCCTTTTCTTCGCCATATGTAATCTCATACCACCCGGTAGACGCTTCTCCAATTACCTTCACTTCTTGTCCAAGTTTCAGTGCTCCTACTCTTTCAAAATCAGTAGATGGCCCCTGGCGTACATTCACCGCATTGGCAGCATACATACTCACTTCCTCAATCTGTGTTACTGTGTACTCTATTTTTTCTTTTTCCTCAGCGATCTCTGTTTCCGTTTCAGTCTCTGCTTCCGCTGACTCCGTTTCCGGCTCTGTCTCAGTTTCTATTTCCATCGACTCCGTTTCCGGTTCCTTCACTGTTTCTGTCTCCTTCACGCCTTCTGCTGCACTTTGCTCAGCTTCAACAGATGTCTCAACTGCTGTTTCCGTCTGTTCTGTCTCAGCCACAGTTTCCACAACCATTACGCTTTCCTGTGTTTCTTCTGTATTTCCGCAACCAGATGCTGCTAACAAAAATACCAGTGAAATTAGTAATGTTATTTTTTTCATTTTTCTCATCTTTCTCTCCCGTAATTTATTCCTCAAAAGAGCTTCCTTTGACTTCCCTCATTTTTGCCACAAATTTTCATAATCATCTCATCTATCAACACAAAACCAATACTTGAATAATACACCATCCTCAATAGGAGATTCAAGTAAAAGCATTGCCGTCTTCTACAATTATAATTTCCAACAACAATATAATGCATTTTTTTACATAAAGTGATATAGTGGTGACAATGGAGGTAATTTGCCATGTTTAAGAAAAATAATTCCGCACCACAGGGTTTGAACATTATCATTGTAGGCTGCGGTAAAGTAGGTGTAACCCTGATTGAGCAGCTTGCCCAGGAAGGACACGACATTACGATTATTGATAAAAATGCAGAAAAAATTCAGAATATGACCAATCTGTATGACGTTATGGGCATCGTGGGAAACGGTGCCAGCTACAGCGTACAGAAAGAAGCCGGTATTGAAGGAACAGACCTGATTATTGCAGTAACCGAATCCGATGAGTTAAATCTTTTATGCTGTACCGTTGCCAAACGTGTGGGTAACTGCGCAGCCATCGCCAGGGTCCGCAATCCGGAATATAATAAGGAAATCAGTTATCTTCGTGATAAATTAGGACTTGCCATGGTCATCAATCCGGAATACGAAGTTTCAAGAGAAGCTGCCCGTATCTTATACCTGCCATCTGCGCTGGAAGTTAACTCCTTTGCACATGGACAGGCAGAACTCATTAAGTTTAAGATACCGGAAGGCAATCTCTTAGACGGCATGACCATTGCCAACTTAAGCCAGCATGTGAAAACAAAGGTTTTGATTTGTGCCATTGAACGTGACGGCGAGGTGATTATCCCATCCGGTAATTTTACCATGGTAGCAGGGGATGTTGCTTCCTTTGTATCATCCCGCAAAAAAGTAAAACCATTTTTAGAAAATATTGGATTTAAAACAAATAAGGTAAAAGATACCATGATTATTGGCGGAGGCAAGGCAGCCTATTATCTTGCGCAGCGTCTTTTACACATGGGAATCGCAGTAAAAATCATTGAAGTAAATAAAGCCCGCTGTGAAGAATTGAGCGTGCTGCTGCCAAAGGCTGTTATCATCAATGGTGATGGTACGGATGAAGATCTGCTGCGCGAAGAGGGAATTGAATATGTAGAATCCTTCGTACCTCTTACTGGTATTGATGAAGAAAATATCCTGCTTACACTTCATGCAAGACAGGTATCCAATGCCAAGGTTATTACCAAGATTAACCGTATCAATTTTAAAAATGTCATCAGCAATTTAGATCTTGGCAGTGTTGTATATCCAAAATATATTACATCTGAAGCCATTATTGCTTATGTCCGTGCAAAAAAAGACTCCATGGACAGTAATATTGAGACATTGTATCATATGTTTGATCACCGGGTAGAAGCTATCGAATTCCGTGTAGATGAAGAATCTGCTGTAACCAATATTCCTTTTAAAGATTTGTCCCTGAAAAAGAATCTGTTGGTGTCCTTCATCAACCGTAACGGTGATATCATCATACCAAATGGTTTGGACTGCATTATGCCGGGAGATACGGTTATGATTGTAACCACACACACTGGATTTAATGATATTCAGGATATTTTGGCAGAATAAAACCATCAAATGCCATATTACTCTATATAACAGGCATTAGGAGAACACTATGAACCGTGCAATTATACGCTTCATTTTGGGAAGCGTTCTTAAAATAGAAGCAGTATTGATGCTTCTGCCGTGTATCGTTTCTTTGTTTTATAAAGAGCGGGAAGGAATATCCTTTTTACTGGTAGCCTTTTTAAGCGGCATTTTAGGCATTATTTTAACAATAAGCAAACACAGGAATCATGTTTTTTATTTAAAAGAAGGATGTATCATTACTTCTTTAAGCTGGATACTTCTCAGTATAGTGGGCGCAGTTCCATTTGTTTTAACTGGCGAAATCCCTTCCTTTACAGATGCATTATTTGAAACCATTTCCGGCTTTACCACAACGGGTGCCAGTATTTTATCTGATGTAGAAGCCCTATCCTATACTTCATTATTCTGGCGAAGTTTTACACACTGGATTGGCGGTATGGGAGTATTAGTCTTCTTAATGGCTATTGTTCCATTAAGCGGCGGCTCCAATATTCATTTAATGAAAGCAGAAAGCCCTGGACCTTCCGTTGGTAAACTGGTTCCCAAAATGAAACATACAGCCAGGCTTTTGTATCTGATCTATTTTGGATTAACCATTATTGAAATTATATTACTACTAGCAGGCGGCATGACATTATTTGATTCGCTGACTACTACTTTTGGCACCGTTGGTACTGGTGGTTTTGGTGTAAAAAACAGCAGTATTGCCGAATATTCCCCTTATTTGCAATGGGTTATTACAATTTTTATGATTCTATCCGGTATTAATTTTAATGCTTATTACTTGATTCTGTTCAAACAATTTAAAAAAGCTTTTACGATGGAAGAAGTCCGAGCTTATATCGGTATTATTCTTGCAGCTACCGGTATCATTTTTGTTGAACTGGTACGTACATCCATGAATACTGCGGATGCAATCCGCCATGCGGCATTTCAGGTTGGTTCTATTATTACTACCACCGGTTTTGCCACAACAGACTTTAATGAATGGACCCAGGCAAGTCGAACTATATTAGTATTACTTATGTTTATTGGCGCTTGTGCTGGCAGTACTGGTGGCGGCATAAAAGTTTCTCGCTTTATTACTGTATTTAAAACAGTTGGCAAAGAAATAAACAGTTATATTCATCCAAAAAGTATTAAAAAAATCAAAATGGATGGTAAACCAATTGAACATGAAGTAATGCGTGCAACAAATGTATATTTTGTTACATTTCTTTCCTTGTTTATTTTATCTGTTTTCTTAATATCGTTAGAAGAAAAAGATTTAGTTACAAACTTTACAGCAGTAGCTGCAACCATTAATAATATTGGTCCCGGACTGGAAATGGTAGGCCCTACACAGAATTTTGCCCATTTTACACCTTTATCAAAATATATACTGATGTTTGATATGTTAGCAGGACGTTTGGAATTATTCCCTATGTTATTGTTGTTTGTCCCAACCATATGGAAAGAATTCTTTACACACAATGCCAGTAAAGAAAGAAAACAGGATATCTGAAATAATTCTAGTTTTTGCAGATAACTCAGAATACAAAACAAAAGAACGGATACCTCCGAGTAACTTCGAAAGTATCCGTTCTTTTACATTTCTATAAATCTGCCTGCCGCATCCTGTTTTAATTTACAATTCTTCTTACTGCCAAAATCTCACGATAAGTAGCCGTTCCATATTTAATACCCGTTGCCGGTGTACTGGCATGTACAATACGTCCACCACCTATATAGATCGCCACATGGCCTGCATAACAGATAATATCGCCCGGCTGTGCTTCTGCATAGGTAACACCACGTCCTGCACTTCTTTGTGCCGTTGAAGTTCTTGGAATCGAATAACCAAATGCTTTGTATACCGACATGGTAAATCCAGAACAATCCGCTCCATTTGTCAAACTTGTACCACCAGACACATATGGATTCCCTACAAACTTACATGCATAATTCGCAATTTCTTTACCCGAAGCACTACCATTTGCCCCGCTAATAACCGAGGAGGAGTCAAAACCATTTCCTTTGTTTCCACTCTGAGCTGCCTGTTGTGCCGCCAATGCCGCAACCTTCTTTGCTTCCTCTTCTTCTAATTTTTTTATCTGAGAATTCTGTTGTTTAATCTTAGCTTTGTACGCTGCTGCTTCCTGCTTTGCTTTCGCAATCTTGGTTTCATAATCTTCCTGCTCAGCTTTTTTTTCAGCCAGCAGTTCATCTAAAACCTTCTGTTCTTCTTCCAGCTCCGTTTTATTCGTTTCCAGTTCTGACTGTTGTTCTTCCAACTCTGTCTTTTTTGTTTCTACCGCTTCTTTTGCAGCAATATACTCCACCAAAAGCGTTTCATCATACTCATATAATTTTTCAATATACTCCGTACGATTTACCACATCCGTTATGGTACTGGCGCCCAAAAGCAGCGTCACATAGGAAGTTTCGCCTTTTTCATACATAAACTGAATACGTTTTTTCATGGCCGCATACTGGGTTTCTTCCTTTTCTATAGCTTCGTCCAGTTCAACCTTGGTAGTCTCAATGTCTTCCTCTACTTTTTCAATCTCATCCTCCAAAAGACTCACACTGGCAATTATTTCTACTAATTGGTCATCCAATACCTCAATTTCCTCTGTAATTCCTTTGGACTCTTCATTCAAAGTAGCAAGTTCACTATTTACATCACTCAGTTTTTGCTCATTTGCAGCTTTTTCTTCTTTTAACTCAGATATCGTCGTGGCATAAACACTCAGGGGATATGATAAACACAATATGAAACTTAATAAGAAAAGAAATAGTTTCTTTTTCATCTTTCCCCCTTGTACTCCGCCACTGCTTATCCTTTTGTATTTCTTATTCTGCAGTTTCTGTCTCTACAGTTTCCGCAGCCGTAGTATCCTCTGCAACTGGTTCTGTTACTACTGCGTTTTCCATCAAGAAATCCAGTACTTTTGTTGTTAAAAGATAATCACGATAATCTTCCGGATTACCATCTGCCATATATGCTTCTACCGATTCAAAGCCAAAATTTGCATAATTTTCTTCTACTTTTGCATTCAACTCTTCATCGCTTACTTCCAGACCTTCATTCTGTGCAATTACTGCACACGCCATAGCCTGTCTTGCAGAATTAGCAGCACCTGTATCCACTTCTGTTTCAAACTGTTCCTGTGTCATTCCATAGTACTGTGTTACGAAATCAGTTAATTCCATACCAATGCCTGCAGCTGAATTTTCAAAGTTTGCATAAATCTGATCTCTGTAATAATTGAAAAGTCCTTCCGGTACTTCATCCGAAAACTCACAGATATCCATTAACTTCTCTGTAATCTGTGTCTCTAATTCATTTTCATAAGTAGCAGTTGCGCTATCCTCTAACGAAATTCTTACTGCTTCATAAAACTGTTCTACAGTCTGATACTCTTCTACACCAAGGCTCTTTACATATTCATCGGTTAATTCTGGTCTTACTAACTCACTAATGGAATTAATCGTTACCGTAAATACAACTGCCTGACCTGCTAATTCTTCACTATGATATGGATCTGGGAATGTAAGATCAAGATCCACTGTATCACCAACATTACAGCCAATCAGTCCATCTTCAAATCCTTCAATAAAAGAACCAGAACCAATCTGTAAATCATATCCCTGTGCTGTACCGCCTTCAAATGCTACGCCGTCTTTTTTACCTTCGTAATCGATGTTTACCACATCGCCTGTCTGTACGGCACGTCCCGTTACTGCAACCGGCTCCTTGCTGTTTTCTAACATGTAGTCAACATAGAACTCCACATCTTCGTCTGTAATCTCCATCTTGGCACCAGTAAGTTCTAATCCCTTATACTCGCCAATGCTTGTCACATACTTTTCTAAATCAATCCCACTTAAATTTTTTTCATCTGCACTGTTTCCGCAGCCAGCTAATGTTGCTGTGGCTAAAACAGTTGCCATCACTGTTGCTAAAAATCGTTTCATTTTAAAATAACCAAACCTTTCATAAAATATCTCCAATAAAATTTTATACCACATTTTCAGGCTTCATTAAAGCCTATTTTGTGATTTCATAATATTTTCACAATTTTGTCATCCTCAGTATACAAGACGCATGGATTGTTTTTATTGCGCAAGTTTAAAAAAAATGATAGAATCACAATGTTACTATTATTAAAGGAGGATAATACATGAGCACAGGTACGATTGTATTACTGGTAATATTAGCCATTTTAATTATTGGCGTTGTAGTTCTTTATTTTTTAGGTAAAAAAGCACAGAAAAGACAGGCAGAGCAGCAGGAACAGATTAATGCGGCAAAGCAGACCGTATCCATGCTGATCATTGATAAAAAGCGCATGAAAATGAAAGAATCCGGTCTTCCACAGGCTGTACTTGCCCAGACACCGCGTCTGATGCGCGGCACCAAGCTTCCTATCGTAAAAGCCAAGATTGGTCCGCAGATTATGTCACTTGTATGTGATGAAAAGATTTTTGACATGGTTCCGGTAAAAAGAGAGGTAAAAGCGACTGTAAGCGGTATCTACATTACAGATGTTAAGGGCTTACATGGCAAGCCAATCGTGGTAGAACAGAAAAAGAAAGGCTTCTTCAAGCGTGCCATGGAGCAGGCGCAGGAAAAAGCCGGTGCAAAACCATTAAAATAGATTTTCTATTGTTTTAACGAGGTTGCCGTAATAGCGATTTTACAATCCGCAAGGAATTCATAATTAACATCAAGCGCATAATCCACATGGATTTCCAGTTTGCTCTCATTCATTTTCAGATCAATCTGATGCGTATTGATACCCATAATAAGATTGCCAAAAGGAGTCGCGTAATTTGTCATGTTTTTCTCATTTTCTTTAAAGGAAAGCATGGTATTTACGGCTCCTTTTTTGGTTACCTGTACTTCTTTATCATTAAACTTAATTCGGTTTAAGATTACATCGTTTGTTCCCTCAACCGGTTCTTCATATACTAAGTAGTGGGAGCCGTTTCTTTGATAATATTGCCCCTTTTGGATTACCTCTATTGCTTCCGGGTCTTCCGCACCCTCAAACTGCATGCCTCTAATGGCTATGAGCACATCTTTTGTCATATTAATACTCCTCAATATGGATCTCTTGAGCTGATAAAATGCCGTATTTAAAAATCGAGTTGGCAAATATCTTAAATTTATCCGCACCATCAGACACAAAAAACTGATACTGATTCGTTCCCAGTCTCTGTGTAGACGGATTCAAAAGTCCTTCTTTTTCTAATAAGCCCTTTAATTCTTTTGCTGTTTCATATGCCGGGTTAACCAATGTCACGGCATCTCCCATAATCCTTCCTACGGTAGAACGAATCAATGGATAATGGGTACAGCCAAGAATCAGGGTATCAATGCCAATATCTTTTAGTTCATTCAGGTAACGTGTGGCAATTTCATCCGTCACGGGATCTTCCAACAATCCTTCTTCCACCAATGGCACAAATAATGGACACGCCTTACCAATAACCTGAATATCTTTTTCAATTCCCTGTATGTACTCGGTATATATCTGACTCTGAATCGTACCAGCCGTTGCGATAACACCTACTTTTTTATTTTTAGTCACCTCGGAAGCCACACGGGCACCCGGTTTTACCACACCAATAATAGGAATATCCAACTCTTTTTCAATTTCTTCCAGCGCATAGGCACTGGCTGTATTACACGCTACTACAATAGCCTTTACCTTCTGTTCCTTTAAAAAGCGTACAATTTGCTTGGAATACTTGGTAACCGCCTCTTTGGATTTACTTCCATAAGGAACTCTGGCCGTATCCCCAAAATAAATCATTCTCTCGTTGGGGATCTGACGCATAATCTCTCTTGCAACCGTAAGTCCTCCAACGCCGGAATCAAACACTCCGATTGGGGCTGCAGGATCCTTTATGGCATATCCATTTTGTTCCACTCCATGCTTTTCCATAATACATTTCCTCTGTCTGACAGTTTCTCAAAAAAATAAGAGGAGATCACAATCTGCTCCGGATCAGCTGACAACAGTTGTTCAAGCCTGTCATAATCCGCTGCTCCTTCAAGTATTTCTGCATTTTCCTCAAATCCATCACATTCTAATCTAATATATTCGTATGTATCCGGCAATAATGCATATTCAGGATACAATATTCCAAAAATTGCCGCGCCCACACCCGCAGCAAAAGCAGAGAGTTTATGTTTGTTCATTTTCTATTACACCATACCTTTTTCTTTTTTTAAAGTATGACCAGAATTTCCCACCCATAAACATATAATATATTAAACTTAGATTTATTTTTTCTCTAATCTTATTTGGCGAATAATGGATTTTTCCTGATTTTCAATATGTTCCTTTATTGCTGCTTTTGATGCCGCAACCTCTCCCTTACTGATACTCTCACAAATACGACGGTGTTCTTCTACCAACATCCGATGCTGGGATTCATCCTTAATGTATTCAAAACGATAGCGGTACATCTGCTCTGCCAGATTATTGATCATCTGCGTAAGTCTTGGATTACCGGCAGCTTTAAAAATAATATCATGAAATTCTACATCCGCTTTAGCAATCACATGCACTTGTTTCGTCTGTGTTGCTTTTTCAAAAGCCTCACACGTCGCCAGAAGTTCTGCTTTTTCCTCTTCTGTAATACGCTCGCAAGCCAGTTCTACTGCCAATTCATCTAATGCGCAACGCACTTCCAACACATCGGACATACTCTTTTCGGTAATCTGTGCCACCTGCGCACCGCGTCTCGGAACCATAATTACGAGACCTTCCAGCTCCAGCATACGGATTGCTTCACGAATTGGAGTACGGCTGACGCCCAGTTTATTGGCCAGGTGAATTTCTAATAGACGCTCTCCCGGTTTCATCTCTCCAGTCAAAATTGCCTGACGAAGAGTACGAAATACTACATCACGCAA
>CAZHGE010000009.1:0-47384 GCA_964531805.1 uncultured Lachnospiraceae bacterium | reverse complement strand
AGAAAAGTGGTGCTGAATTATTGAATTCAGCACCAACTTTGTCTACAGTCTGAGAGCCCGGAATTGTTCCGGGCTCTTAGTTTTACTCTACTTTAAAGGTATCAGCAATTTTGTTGAGTACTTTTACAGATTCCATACAATCGTCAATAAGATTGGTGTTGTCGGATGTTTTTGCAACAACATCCGATGTCTTGCCGGCGATTTCTGTTACACCAACGGTTGCTTCTGTAACTGTATTGGTAATTCCAAGTAAGGAGTCTGCTACACCATCGATAGCTTTTGTAAGAGTACTGATAGAATGTTCGATATCTGCCATACTACCTTTAAAGGTTGTGGCATCTTCACGGTACTGTACACTAACCTCTTCAAATTGTTCATAGTCTTTAATTACTACATTTTCTAAGAAAGACATGGACTCTGTTAAGGTATCTGCCATACGGGATACAACTTCATTTACCTCACCTACAATGGTATTGATGTTTGTAACGGTATCGGCTGTCTGGCTTGCTAAGGAACCGATTTCGGTTGCAACAACGGCAAAACCGCGGCCTGCTTCACCGGCTCTGGCTGCTTCAATATTTGCATTTAAGGCAAGTAAACTTGTCTGGCTGGAAATTGCCATAATCGCATCGGTAAGTTCGTTAATCTTAGATACAGCCTTGGAATCTTCAATTGCCTGATCAGTCTTTTCTTTTACAGAGGTATACATATTCCGTGCATTTTGGCTGGAAGTAACTGTAGTAGAATGAAGTTCTTCTGCTCTCTGCATAATGGCTTCTGAAAGGGTATCCCCATCCTGAGTAAGTTTTTGGATGCTATTTGATTCAGACTGCATGGACTGGATATTTCCATTGATTGTTTCAGCAGCGGCTGCTGTTTCCTGCATTCCGGCTGCTAATTCTTCAGTAGTAGAAGAGTTGTCAGCACACATATCATTGATATCTGTGGAAGCTGCGGC
Source organism: uncultured Lachnospiraceae bacterium (assembly GCA_964531805.1). Taxonomy (GTDB): domain Bacteria; phylum Bacillota; class Clostridia; order Lachnospirales; family Lachnospiraceae; genus RGIG8767. The sequence goes on along the minus strand of CAZHGE010000009.1, from coordinate 46,426 downwards.
TACAGCATTCATGTTGTTGGCTAAAACATCGTTGGAAGTACGCAGGTCATTTGCGATGTTACGCATATTGCTCCGCATCTGGGAGATGGCTTTTGCAATGGCACCAATTTCGTCTTTTCGGTTTACTAATTTACGTCCGCTGCCGGATGTTCTGGAGAAATCAAAATCAGCTGTATTACCAACGATTTCTGTCAAACTTCTAAGCGGTTTTGTGAGCAGTAAGAAACTGAACAAGAATCCAACAATGGTAAATAAAGCAAAGTTAGCAGTTAAAATAATAGCGGTCATGGAAGCGATGGTACTTTGGTAAGAAAGTACAACATCTTCATCAGCTGTTACTACCAAAATGCTGTTATCACTTAAAATGTTATAAGCTGCATATTTTATAGCCCCTTTGTATTCATATTCAGTAAAGGCATCTTCCGGTGTGTTTCCGGCTTGAATCTCGGCAACCAGTCCGGTTACTACTGCATTTTCTACCGGATTGCCCACCTTTGCCTGATCCGGGTGATAAAGCATTGTTCCATCGCTGCTTACCAAATATGTATAAGAACCTTCGATGGAAGTAACGGTAGCATCTTTTAAAAGTGCATTGTTGCCTTCATAATCAAGACCAAGATTGCGTTCCATAACATTTCCGTAAGCAATGGAAAGGTCAGTCATATTATCGGCAGCTCTCTGTGACATAAGATCTTTAGTAAGGTTAGAGAAGTTAGTGGTACACAAAAGTGTAGCTAAAAAAGCTGTGGCAATGACCAATATAATGATCTTGCTTGCCAGTGAGTGTACAAGTCCAACGGACTTGTTAGATGAGTTTTTCATAAGCGCCCCTTCTTTTTTGTTTTTTTTCTAATAATTTTACCACTAATATAATATACTTGCAAAAACAAATCGGTAAAAAATGACAAATAAATGTATTTTTTTAAAAACATTTTAGCAATAAGATACAAAAAAGGAATAGTGTTGAGTCAATAAGCGTGTTGTTATATAATCAATCATGAAAAACAGCAGAATACGGGAGAGAAAAATATGAAATTTGTAATACAAAGAGTTGCACATGCATCTGTAACCATTGAGGGAGAAGTCTGTGGAAAGATCGATAAAGGATTTTTAGTATTAATCGGAGTGGGGCAGTCAGATAATGAAGTAATTGCGGATAAAATGGTAAAGAAGTTAATCGGTATGCGTATTTTTCAAGATGAAAACGGAAAGACCAATCTGGCTCTTAAAGATGTGGATGGCCAGTTATTATTGATTTCCCAATTTACCTTGTATGCTGACTGTAAAAAAGGAAACCGTCCTTCTTTTATTAATGCAGGTTCTCCGCAACGTGCTAATGAATTGTATCAGTATATTATTCAAAAATGTAAGGAAGAAATTACTGTAGTAGAAGAAGGCGAGTTTGGTGCGGATATGAAGGTTGAACTGTTAAATGACGGACCATTTACAGTAATCTTAGATAGTGCTGAGATTTTATAGATAAAGTGTGTTTAATTTGATGTTGGAAACAGGATAGAAATGGATCGTATTTTAGAGTATAAAATATCTGCAGTCGATGCAGGAAAAACCATAAAGGATTTTTTAAAAGAAAAAGGATACTCAAGGCAGAATGTGGTGGAATTAAAGAAGATGTCAGAGAGTATTCTGATAGACGGAAAATGGGAATATGTTACATACCGTGTACAGGAAGGGAATTTGTTGCAGATTCATATAAAGGAAATGGAGAGTTCTGAAAAAATTGTACCGGTCGACCTGCCTTTTCCCATTTTATATGAAGATGATGATATTTTGGTAATTGATAAGCCGGCTGATATGCCTACGCATCCTTCGCTTAACAATTATGAAAATACGTTGGCAAATGCAGCTGCTTTTTATTTTAATAACAAGGGACAGGCTTTTTGTTTTCGTTGTATTAACAGGCTGGACAGGGATACCACCGGGCTTACTATACTGGCCAAACATATGGTAAGCTGCAGTATGCTGCAGGAAGATATGCTGCACCGCAGGATAAAAAGAGAGTATCTTGCCATCGTGGATGGGGTGATAGCGGCGGATGAGGGAACGATTGATGCGCCCATTGGCAGAAAAGAAGGCTCTACTATTGAACGAATGGTGGATTATGAGAAGGGTGAGCGCGCAGTTACTCATTATAGTGTGCTGGAGCGTAAAAAAGAGGTTACACTTGTGTCCCTTCATTTGGAAACCGGAAGGACACATCAGATACGGGTGCATATGGCATCCATCGGTCATCCGCTTATTGGTGATTTTTTGTATCATTCGGAGGACAGGAGAATGCAAAGACAGGCACTTCATGCGTGGCATCTTACTTTTACCCATCCTATTACGAAGAAAGAGATGCGTTGGGAAGCAAAGATACCGCAGGATATGGAGCAGTTTTGGAAAAAGCAGAAGTAGAGTACAGTCTGAATGATAAAGCAGGGAATACCATTTTTTGTGGTATTTTATTCTGCAACATTGTAAAATATAATTGTGTAAAAACAGATTTGATATATCAGGAAATTTAGAAATGAGGAAAGGTTATGCCTACAACATATGCCCATTACCGTTTAGGAGATGAAGTGGCAAAAAAACTGCCTGCATCTGCAAAGGAAACGGTATCAGCTTACAGAGGACTATTTGATATTGGTGTACATGGACCGGATATCTTTTTTTATCATAATCCGATTTTGAAAAGTGATTTGGTGCGTCTGGGGGAACAGATGCATCATGAGAGTGGTGCAACGTTTTTTAAACGGGCGGCTTCGGTGATTCGTAAGAATGATCAAAAAGAAGCTCATAAAGCTTATATGTATGGTTTTTTGTGTCATTTTGCAATGGATGTGACCTGTCATGGTTATATAGGGGAAATGATTGAGAAAACCGGTATCGGTCATTTTGAGATTGAAGCTGAATATGACAGGGAACTTTTGCAAAAAGATGGATACGAAGCAGTTAGCAAATGTTTGACGCATCATTTGCATGCGACAGATGAGCATGCGTCAGTTATCTCGGATTTTTGGAAAGAGGTTAGTGTAAAACAAACGAAGCAGACATTAAAGAGAATGATCTTCTTTTTAAATGTGCTGCGTGCACCATCCAGATTGAAACGTGCAGTCTTGTTTGGTTTGATGAAACTGGTTGGTTTTTATGAGCCGCTTCATGGACTGGTAATTAACTATAAGGAAAATCCTGTATGCAGGGAATCCACGGACTGGCTGATGGAACATTTTGATGCAGCAGTATCATTAGCAGTGGAACTCATTACAGAATATGAAGGTTATCTGCAAACAGGCGGCGTTCTGTCAGAGACATTTTCGTATGATTTTGAATCAGAAAAGAAAGAATAGAAATAGAACAAAGGAAGAGAAGATGAAGAATATGGATCGTTTTAAAATGACCAAACAAGAGAAAAAATGGGTATTGTATGATGTGGGAAATTCGGCTTTTACGCTTTTGATTGCAACGATATTACCTATTTATTTTAATTCTCTGGCAGGAAAGGCAGGACTTGCCTCTGACCATTATATGGCGTACTGGGGATATGCAGCGTCCGTTACGACTTTGATTGTAGCTGTTTTAGGACCAATTTTTGGTACGATGGCGGATACCAAAGGGTATAAGAAGCCTATTTTTCTTGCAGCACTTATAGTAGGTGTGGTGGGCTGTGTCAGTCTTGGGTTTGCCAAACATTGGCTGATCTTTTTAATAATATTTGTGATTGCAAAAGTTGGTTATTCCAGCAGTCTCATTTTTTACGATTCCATGCTGATTGACGTGACCGAAGAAGAGAGAATGGATCAGGTATCTTCCAGAGGATATGCATGGGGATATATCGGCAGTTGTATCCCATTTATTATTTCGCTGGTTATTGTATTAGGAGCCGGCAGTATTGGCATTACCATGGATACCGCTATGATGATTGCATTTTTAATCACAGCAGTATGGTGGGTTGTCATGACCATTCCGCTTATGAAGGAATATCAGCAGAAATATTATGTGGAAAAAAAGGCGCATGCTTTTTCTGAAACCTTTAAGCGGTTAGCAAGTACTTTTAAAAATATTAAAAAAGAAAAAGCAGCATTCTTGTTTTTGCTTGCCTTTTTCTTCTATATAGATGGTGTGTACACAATCATCGATATGGCAACGGCATATGGATCTGCCTTAGGGCTTGACGGCACTGGACTATTGCTGGCGCTTTTGGTAACACAGATTGTAGCCTTCCCTTTTGCATTGTTGTTTGGTTATTTATCTAAGAAAGTAGCATCGGATAAACTGATTACGGTATGTATTGCTGCGTATTTTTGTATAGCGGTTTATGCTATGTTTTTACAGACACAATTCCAGTTTTGGGTGTTAGCAGTGTGTGTAGGAATGTTCCAGGGAGGTATTCAGGCGTTATCCCGTTCTTATTTTACCAAGATTATCCCACCGCAGCAGACGGGAGAATTCTTTGGATTCCTCGATATCTGTGGAAAAGGTGCCGCCTTTATGGGAACCACGATTGTCAGTACGGTAACCCTGGTCACAGGAAAAGAAAGTCTTGGAGTAGGAATGATTGCCATTTTATTTTTAGTGGGCATGGTTCTATTCCGCATTACTGTAAAAGAAGTGAAAAAATCAGGATTAGATCAGTAGTGTAGCAGATAGCTTAAAGCAGGAAGGTGAAACACATGACATATCAGGAAATTAAGCAAAATGAAGTGGTAAATGCTTATATAAAAAAAGGAAATGATAATCTGGGTGTACTGGGCTATACCGATCATTCCGCTGGTCATTCTGCTTTGGTTGCAGAGCGCGCGGCTTCTATATTAAAAGAGTTTGGTTATGATGAACATACGATTGAACTGGCAAAGATTGCTGGTTACATGCATGACATCGGTAATGCCATTAACCGCTCACGCCATGCAGAATATGGTGCTCTTTTGGCAGATACTATTTTGAGAGATACCGATATGACTTTGGAAGACCGGATTACAGTGATGGCAACCATCGGGAATCACGATGAATCTACCGGAACAGCAGTAGATGCAGTTTCGGCAGCAGTAATCATTGCGGATAAGACGGATGTTAGGCGTAATCGTGTCCGCTCCAATATTACATCCAGTTTTGATATCCACGATCAAGTTAATTATGCGGTAACGGGAACAGAACTGTTAGTTGATACGGAGAAAAAAGTGATCACGCTAAGTTTAACAGTCGATGAGGAAATTTGTACCATGTACGAATATTTCGAAATCTTCTTAGGACGCATGGTTATGTGCAGACGTGCAGCAGAAATGCTCGGCGCAAAATTCAAACTAAAAGTAAATGGAAGCAAGGTACTGTGATACCTTGCTTCCATTTATTTTCGGGCAATCTGCTTGATTGCATCAAAAGTTTCTTTGCTGATTACATGTTCTACCTTACAGGCATCTTCCGAAGCGATTTCTTCAGGAACTCCAAGTCCTATCAGCCATGAGGTTAATAATTCGTGGCGTTCAAAAATCATGTCCGCAATTTCTTTTCCGGACTCTGTTAAATAGATATAGCCGGCATCCGTAACCGTGATATGGTTCTTTTCACGGAGATTTTTCATAGCGATGCTGACACTGGACTTTTTAAATCCTAACTCATTGGCAACATCCACAGAACGGACTACTGGTAATTTTTTACTAAGCATTAATATGGTTTCGAGATAATTCTCGGCTGATTCATTTACATTCATATGTATACCCCTTTCAGACATAAAATAAGGATAGCACGTTTTGTCCTTTTTTTCAACGAAGCATTTTGGGTATTGACAAATGAGTAAAGTTAGGCTAAACTAACTTGAGTAAGCAGAAACAAATACATACTGTTTACTGCAATAATTAGCTTATTTAACAAACTTATTTAACAAATCACAAACTCCAGAGAAAAGGTGAATGCTATTGCATGAATGCAAGAGCATTTGCCTTTTTCTGTTGCAGGAATGGAAAAGGAAGTTGTTGGCGGATCATGTAAAGCTTTGGTAGAAGTATCCAAAAATCGGAGCAAGAAATTGGAAAATATTTTCAAAAAAGAATTGACAATGAGAATTTTTTGTATTAGTATGCTTATGAAGGTTAGAATAATCTAACTGAGATTAGTGATGTTTGGCTAAAGTAAGTGGTTCCTACATAGCAGATTAATAGGAGAAGGTTATGAATCTAAAAGATGCGAATGTTGGCGAAGAATACATAATTAAGGATATTGTAACAGATGATGAGGAATTGAATTCTTTCTTATTTTCATTAGGATGTTACAGCGGAGAGCCGATCACGGTTATTTCCCATTTGAAGGGTGGATGTGTCGTTTCCATCAAGGATGCCCGATATAATATTGATAATGATTTAGCAGCAGCTATTTCAATATAAAATAGTTCAACAAGAATAGTGATATAAGGTCACTATTTTTTATGGCAAAAGGTTAGTTTGCACTAACAAAGGTTACCAAAGACGAATCTAAAGTTTGAAAAAGAGTGAAAATGAGGAGGAATTGTAATGAGAATTGCATTTGCAGGTAATCCAAACAGTGGTAAGACCACCATGTACAATGCGCTGACAGGTAGAAATGAGCGTGTTGGTAACTGGGCTGGTGTTACAGTAGAAAAGAAAGAAAGTCCAATTAAGAAAAACTATGTGGATGGATCAGAGGAGTTGATCGCAGTCGATTTACCGGGTGCCTATTCCATGTCTCCTTTTACATCAGAAGAAAGCATCACAAGTGGTTATGTAAAAAATGAAAAGCCCGATGTTATTATCAATATCGTGGATGCAACAAACTTGAGCAGAAGTTTGTTTTTTACAACACAGATTTTAGAGTTAGGTGTTCCGGTTGTAGTTGCATTAAATAAGAGCGATATCAACGAAAAGAAAAACACTGAGATCAATGTGGAAAAATTATCTGAGAAGCTGGGCTGTCCGGTTGTGGAAACAATTTCGACATCTTCTAATGATAATGGTTTAAAGGAATTAGTAAGAAAGGCTGTTTCTTTAAAAGGCTGCGAACAGAAAGCTACATATGTACAGGAAGATATCGACCTTACGAGCAAAGCAGAAGTAGAAGCTGCTGATAGAAAGCGTTTTGCATTTGTAAATCAGATTGTAAAAGAAGTAGAGGACCGTAAAGTATTTACAAAAGATAAAAACAGTCAGGATAAGATCGATGCCGTTCTTACAAACAAATTTATCGGAATTCCAATCTTTGCATTGGTTATGTTCTTAGTATTCTACATTTCACAGTCAACAGTTGGAACATGGATTGCAGACTGGTTAGTAGGATGGATTGAAACTTTCCAGGAATGGGTTGCCGGTATGGTAGAAGGCGCTTCTCCATTTATGCAGGCATTACTCGTTGATGGTATTATCGGTGGTGTTGGTGCCGTTGTTGGTTTCCTTCCGCTGGTTATGGTTATGTACTTCCTGATTGCGTTATTAGAGGATTGCGGTTACATGGCACGTGCAACAGTAGTATTGGATCCGATTTTTAAAAAAGTAGGTTTATCTGGTAAATCTATTATTCCTATGGTAATCGGTACTGGCTGTGCAATCCCTGGTGTTATGGCATGCCGTACAATTCGTAACGAAAGAGAACGCAGAGCAACAGCTATGTTGACACCTTTCATGCCTTGTGGTGCGAAACTGCCTGTTATTGCATTATTTGCAGGAGCATTCTTTTCCGATGCCCCATGGGTTGGACCTTTGATGTACTTAGTAGGTATTGTACTTATTTTATTAGGTGCTTTATTAGTAAAGAAATTAACAGGTCATAAATATAGAAAATCATTCTTTATCATTGAACTTCCGGAATATAAGCTTCCAAGCCTTAAGAGAGCGGCATTTTCCATGCTTTCACGTGGTAAGGCTTATATTGTGAAGGCTGGTACTGTTATTTTAGTATGTAATACAGTTGTACAGATTATGCAGTCATTTAACTGGAGTTTACAGGTGGTAGAAGAAGGTATGGAAAATACTTCTATCCTTGCTTCCATAGCATCTCCGATTGCTTACATTTTAGTACCAATCGTTGGTGTTTGTGCATGGCAGTTAGCAGCAGCTGCTGTTACAGGCTTTATCGCAAAAGAAAATGTTGTAGGTACATTGGCAGTATGTTATGCTTTGACTAACTTTATTGATACAGAAGAATTAGCATTAGTTGGCGGTGCAAACGAAGTGGCGGTTGCTATGGGCTTAACAAAAGTAGCAGCACTTGCATATCTTATGTTTAACCTTTATACACCACCTTGTTTTGCAGCACTCGGTGCTATGAACTCTGAAATGCAGAGTGCAAAATGGTTATGGGGCGGTATCGCTCTTCAGTTAGGAACAGGATATTCGATTGCATTTTTTGTATACCAGATTGGTACCCTGATTACAACAGGTGCTCTTGGAGCAGGATTTGTACCAGGTTTGATTGCAGTAATCATTATGGCGGCTATTTTAGTGGTATTGATTCAGAGAACCAATAAGCAGTTTAAATCAGAATATCAATTAAGTGCAAATTAAGGTTACAAAAGGGCGGTGTGCAGAGCGTATCGCCCTTGCGTTTTATAAAGGAGTAGTGTTATGGCAAATCTCATTGTAGGAATCATTGTACTGGTAATTGTAGGCGCAGCCGTTATATACATTATGAAAGAAAAAAAGAAGGGTGTAAAATGTATTGGCTGTCCGGATGGTGCAACATGCTCTGGCAGTTGTGGATCTTGTAACGGGGCGTGTCATTTACAGGATGGGGAACAATAGTAGTATTGCTTTTGGCAAGAGGAAAAAGAAGTCTGGATTTTGTTCAGGCTTCTTTTTTTACCCAATTAGAAAATCATCTTTTCCATAAATGGACAACAAACGACAAATTCTGCATATGATATTAGTACAAGGAGGAAGTGCCTATGTTTCGTAAAAGTCTGGATGCTGTTTTAAAAGATACAAACCCTAAAATTTTAATTGATCTGCGCAAACCGGAAGATTATAGAAAAGAGACAATTCCGGGGGCTGTTAATGTGTATCACAAAGAGTTATTAAGATATGCACCGCGTCTGCCAAGAAACAAAAGAATCTATTTGTTTTGCTATACAGGTGAGACTAGTGATGAATACGCAGAATATTTATCAAAGAGAGGGTATGATATTTACAGCATTGAAGAAGGTTATCATTCATATTTAAGGTACAAATTAAAGAGGATGCTGCCATAATTTATGAAATTTACTTTTGCAATAATCGGAGAGATGTTTGTAGATAAAATATAAATAATTTCTTTCTATGTATGTAATTATTTGATAAAATATTTTGTAGTGTTTCAAATAGTATACAAAACAGAAAAGGTTTATTTATAAAAGAGAGGACTACATATGAAGAAAAAAATATATGCTGTAAAGGTAGGGCGTAAGCCGGGAATTTACATGAAGTATCTGGATGCTTATGAGCAGGTTCAGAAGTATGAAGGTGGAAAAATACGCAGTTTTTCTTATTTAGATGAACTGGATCAGAATGATGAAACTTTAGAAAATAGTCTTGCGTATGCCATTAAGCAGGCAAATGAGTATTTAAAAGAAGAGATACCTGAGGATTCTCAGGAGGAAAAGGATCCAAAGCGTTTTATGGATGTGGATGATATGGATTGTGATCTGCCATTTTATGTGCCGGAAGATACACAATCCACGCAGGCGGCAGAAAAGCCGACAGCACCGGTTCAAAAAAGTGAAGTCGATGAGAAATTAGAAAAGCTGCGTCAAAAGGAAAAAGAAGAAGCAGAAATTTTTAAACTTCTGAAATTCAATCATAATACCCGTGGTAATACCCCCTGGCTTGAATTTTTACTTGCCTGGGTGGGGTCTGAGAAAACTTTTGTAACCGGAGGCACTTATGTAGGCCGCTATTCGGCCAATTCCTTGTATACAGGTCTTTTATACTTAATTCTTGATCCTGAAATGGCAATGGAACAATATAACATTCTTAATATAATGAATGTTCGAGAACTTGATATACTGAAGAATCATTTTTATAAATCGGAGGAATATCGTACTCTTAAGGAGAGACTATCCCATTTAGAGGCGATAGATTTGGCAGATTTACGATTAAGAAATAATGCTTCCGCATCAAATGAGAATAGTGCATACATAAAAAAAGTTCCTCCGGCTTATGAGGCAATGAAGACATATATTAAAAATGGCGGACATTCACTGATTAGTTTGTACGAGGAATTGACCACGAATCCGGTTTATGCGGAGGGACTGCTCAAACTATCTGGACTATATCCGAATAAGGATATTAAAGAAGTTGAGTGTCAAAATACAGAACCGGATTTGTCCATGCAGGATTTGGTTATGCAGGCAGCTGCAATTGGTATTTCGTTAAAAGAAGTGGTAATCGGACAGAATGAAGCCATTGACAAATTGGAAAATGCTTATTTCAATAACGAAAAAAATATGTGGATTGGGAATAAAAAGAGAGGTCCGAGAGGGGTATTTTTATTTGCAGGACCACCCGGTGTTGGAAAAACATATACGGCGGAAAATCTGGCGGCTGTTTTAGGAATCCCTTATAGACGTTTTGATATGTCAAGTTATCAGCACTACGAGAGTGTTGAAGAAGTTATGGGTGTTCGCGAATTCTGGAAAAATGCACAACCGGGTGTGTTAACGGATTATATAAGTAAAAACCCGCGGAGTATCATTTTGCTGGACGAAATTGAAAAGGCAAACAGAACGGTTATACAGGCTTTTTTGCGCATTTTGGATGAAGGCGTTGGTTTCGACAGGTATTATGAGAAAAATATTTCATTTGAAGATGTAATCATTATCATGACAACCAATGCAGGAAAGCAGTTATATAATAGTGGAACGAAAGAAAATCTTGCTTTGATTCCGGACAGTGTTGTTGTGGATGCGTTATTAAAGGATAGAAATGTGGAGACGAAGGTTCCATTCTTTCCACCGGAAATTATTTCACGCTTGTCTTCACATACCATTATTATGTTTAATCATTTAAAAGCATCTGCTATTCATAAAGTTATTAAAATTGACAGTATCAGACAGATTGAAAAGACTGAGAAAAAGTATGGCTATAATTTAGAACAGGGTAGTGATTGGATGGTATCTACCGTGCAGTTTTCAGCAGGGGTGAATGCTGATGCGAGAAATGCGTCCAAATTAGCAGGTAAAATAATAGACAGAGAATTATATAATCTTTTGACTCTGGCAGAAGAAAAGCATGGATTGGATCATAGTGGCGGAGTAAAAGAAATTGAGTGGGAAATGGATTTTACCAATGCGGATGAAGAAATTATGCAGTTGTATGAGGGAGAGAAAGACTGTACGATTGCTGTTTTTGGTAAAATAAAAGATTTTCAAAGTGAAGAATTACGCAAGAATCGGGTACAGATCAAGTCCACAACAGATATTGCTGAGTTTGAGACAATTTTACAGCAGGAAGATGTTATTTTATCCATTGTGGATTATGAGCAGGGGTTAGAAGAACAAAATAAGAGTCTGAGTATTGTAGATGTGGATACTGTGGGAAAGAAAGCCTGGCAGAAGGTAAAAGAATTGGAAGGATCAGTTCCTGTTTATCTGCTTACTTGTGCGGATGGATATTCTTATTCGGAAAGAGAAAAAGAAGAGTTAAGCCAGTGCGGAATCGAAGGATTTGTAGAAGAAGAACAGTTGTATAAACAGGTAGAAGGTATTTATAAGGATGTATGTTGTCAAAATGCTGTTGATACCTTAGCACTGCGTCATCAGATTTTGACTTATGAAACCCGAAATGAACTGGATTTGGCTCGTAATAAGGGTAAAATCGTCTTCTATAATTTAAAACTCGAAATGGCTATTGAAGCAGAAGACAAGTCCACGCTGCTTAGTGACGGCCTGCGCCCAAATAAGAAATGGACGGATATCTGCGTGACAAAGGATGTAAAGAATGAATTGATGTTCTTTGTGGATTATTTGAAAAATCCAAAAGAATACATCAAAAAAGGAGTTCGTGCGCCAAGAGGGGTTTTGATGTATGGACCACCCGGAACGGGAAAGACTTCGCTTGCCAAAGTTGTGGCAACAGAGTCCGGGATTAATTTCCTTGCAATCAGCGCAGATGAACTGATGCAGGGAGGAGCTGATTTTGTACATCACCAGTTTAGGGTTGCCAGAAAATATGCACCGGCTGTATTTTTCATTGATGAAATTGACGCAATCGGTGTCAGCAGAGGAATCCGAGGTGTTAATTCTGCATTAAACGCATTATTGACAGAAATGGATGGCTTTAAAAAGGTGGATGATAAGCCGGTTTTAGTTATGGCAGCGACCAATCTGGGTAGTGCCATTGACCCGGCACTTGCAAGACGCTTTGACAGAACATTCTGTGTAGATTTGCCGGATAAGGAAGCAAGAAGATGGATTTTGGAACGACTGTTAAAGTTACATTCCAATATGTTCAGTATTTCAGAAAAAGAATTGGAAAGTATTGTAAACCGTTCGCAGGGAATGAGTCCGGCAGCATTGGAAAATGTGCTGGAAGCTGCTTTGCGTGAAGGTATCCGGTCCAATAAAACGGTGGATGATGTTATTTTAGACGAAGTATTTGAAAAGTATAATTTCGGTGAGGCACGGGAAGTGGATTCCATGGACGAAGTAAAGCATACTGCTTATCACGAAGCAGGACATGCTCTGATTTATATGTATTATGGAAGAAAGCCGGATTATATGAGTGTTGTGGCAAGAGGCGATTATGGCGGTTATGTTGCAACAAATGAAATCATTTATCATCCGACTAAAGAGGAGTTTCTTCAGAAAATCTGTGCTATGTTAGGTGGAAGGGCTGCGGAACAGGAGTTTGGATATGGTTTAACTCCGAGTGCATCTGCAGACTTAAAAAATGCGACCCGGTTAGCAACACAGATGGTATGTAGCTATGGTATGTATGAAGACGAAGTGGGACTTGCCGTAGTTGCAGAAGAAAATATCCATAATTATCCGCATATAGAAAAAATGATTAATGAAATCTTATCCCAGCAGTTAAAACAGGCACGTGAAATCATCAGGGAAAAACGTGACGTGATGGAAAGGCTGGTGGATGCGGTAATGAATAGTGAACAGAAATATTTGACACAGAAAGAATTAATGGAAGTATACGAAGGGAAGGCATAATGGCTGAAAAAACATTACCCTATAATTGTCCGCTTTTAGCAGAATGGTTTGAAGATTTTCAAAATATCAGGGACTGCTTTACCAGACTGGGTGGACTTCCATACGAGATATTAAAACATTCAGGGCTGGATACATTAGAAATTTTTGGCTTTTTTGATCAAAATGATTGGGAAGATGTGGACTGTTTAAAAAAGATGCAGTCCGGCAACCGAATCATTGCACTCGAAATCTATATGGAAGTGGAGGACAATAAGGAGCCGCAAAAAGCCTATTTATTTTCAGATAGTATAAACGGGTATTATTCTGTTTTTAAAGATGGTATTACAGACAATGGAAAACTGATTCTGACAAAAGAAAAACTAAAAAAATGGGCACGTAAAGGATATTCCTGCATTGTTCCTACAGAAGAAAGTCTGCAGGAGGTTTCTGGGAGTGCTTATGGGGAAGTGTTTGGAAGTAATCTTTTGGTTCGGAATATACAACCCTGGAGCAACCGGATTAAGACTTCTTCAAATGGATATAAAGAGGTGTATCTGATTCTGGATTATATGGTTGAGGTTGAGGATAAGCAAATGTCTTTCAAAATGGAGGCACCTTTAGACTATGTGTTTGAAGTGGATTATTATGCGATTAATACCTGTTTCCGGCTGCTTGCGAGAGAACGTTATATCCGTCAGAATATCAATCCGTTCTTTTTAATAAACAGGATTGACAAGTATGACACAGAAGTGGCGAGATACTTAAAAACTGAAAATGAAAATGTGTTTTTGCGGGAAATGGGTTATGAATTAGAGGATTTCCCTAACTGCTATCAGCGTCTTGCGTATTACACCGCATATATTGAATATCATTACCCGGATTTACAGGAAAAGATGAACCGGCCGCTGCCCGAGGCAGAATGTGTGGCAGTCGGTGCATCCATGGAAACAGACTTATATGCGGCTAATTGTATGTCGGATGGATCGGTTTATCTGATCAAAAATCCTAAATTATATACAGGTGTGACTGCGATGTCCTGCGATTGTGAGATAGAAGACGTATACAGGTTTGACCTAAGGTATGATTTGTACAATGCAGGTGTTGGAATATCTGAACTGGGATTGTCTTTTCGTAATATGCTTAAAACCAACATTTATAATGATGTTACGTGTATGGGAATTAGTCTGCCTATGTGGGTACCGCGGAAAGAAGATATACAACGCTATATGAAAAAGTATGAAGAGGGCATTTCCGTTTTACCGAAAAGAAAAGAGGAGGTTATGCTCTACTATGAACTGGAATTAGAAGAGATGGATGGGAAGGATCTCGTTAAAGGTGCAGCGCAGATGGCAGACATGGAACAGGTAGAGACTTATGATAGAGCACTGGCAATTCATGCAGGCTATGAAGCTCTAAATCCTGACAATGCACTGAAAAAGTATGAACATGCGATTGTTTTTGACTGGCGTAATGATTATGTGGAAGTGTCGCTTCTCCAGGGCGAGGGATATGGTGTCAAAGTACTTGCGGATAATGAAGATGATAATCCACTTGAGAGGACAGAGGATATCATGGAAGAAACGACCGTGTATGATATTCTTTTCCATAATATACGTGCCAAAATGTTAGAACAGGAAGAATTTCTAAAACTGATGAAACTGGATGAATCGAATGAAGCGGCATGGCAGGCACTTTATAATTCTTGTGATACGGTAATGAAACAGTTCATGCGGGAGAATAATGGTGTTTTGATTTTGAAAAATGAATGGGCGTATGTGGAAGAGGAATTACCATATGCGCGATTCAAGGAAATTTTCAAGCCCTATTTTGAGGAAGCGAAAGAAGTGATAGAACGCGTACTGCGTTTTAGTTGGTTTGAAAAAGAGGATATTAATAAAGTCTATGTTTCCGGACATTGGGGAAATTATCCCTATGTCTGGGATTGTCTGGAAGAATATTTTGGAAAAGGTAAGGTTCGTGTGATGGCAGATACAAGTAAGGCGGCAGTAATAGGGGCTGCTTATCTTGCCGGAAAGCAGAAGGGTAAATAAGTGGGCAGAAATATTGTGGCAGAAAACTTTTATGGCGGGATAGGATCGGCATATACAATAAAAAAGCGGATGAAAAAGATTATAAAAGCCGGTGGCAATGTATATAATGTTCTTTTTCATTCCGGACTTTTGAAACTGGTACAAAATGGCATCGTAAGTTCAGAAACAGAAATAGAAATCAATGATTCTGAAAAGGACGTTTTTTCAAAAGGCAGGCTGCTTGCGCTTGAAGTGTGTGTGGAATTTGCAGATGAAGAGATGCTTAGCCGGGTGTATCTGTGTTGTGATGATACGAGGGAATACCGCAGCCTTTTAGATAAGGGCGTTGTAACAAAAGGAGAACTGATTCTTACATATGAGGCGCTGGGGAAACTGACTGATGTGGGTTACTCATGTATCTGCACAGAGGTTAATAATTATCCACGTTATCAGGAATGTTTTGGTGACCGGGTAAAATTGTGTCATATAATAGCAGATAAGGAAAAAGTGACTGCTAAAAACGGTTTTAATGTAGTTTGTCTGGTTTTGGAAGAAACAAAAACCTATAGGCTGCATAGGGCGGATTTATATGCCTTTGTGTCCTGTCTTGCTGTTTTACAAACCGAAGAAGATATCCGTAAATATATTGACCCATACTTTTATGTAGAAAAGATTTCTTTTAAGGATATAAACGAGTGTGAAGATATTATGTCGGTACTGCCGTTTGGACAGGAGGTTTTAAAGATGCTTCAGCCGGGAAATAAGGGGATTTTTTTAAGTGAAGCCAACTTACGAATAGAAGATTATCCCTTGTCGTATCGGATACTGGCATACCAAATGGCATACATGAAGTTTCATTATCCGCAATTAGAGATGGTGAAAAAAGAGATCGAGGATAGCAGAGAGTATCCAAATGCATTGGGGATGGAATTGGATTTGCAGGTGTCCCGTGGTGCTATGTACCGTTCTAAGGACGAAGTGGATTTGGTAATGAACCACAAATCCGAATTTGATTTTAACGGATTTACCACTCATTCTGATTTGGGAGTCGCGGCATCTGAAATGGGCAAATCCATCAACAGAATACTAAAAAAAGCCGAAGACTATGTTGATATGGAAACGGCTTCGGTAGTGATCTGTCTGCCAACAGAACTTTTGAGTGTAGAAGAATCGGAAAAAGCACTGGATGAATTAGAAAGAAAAATAGAAACAGACCCGCAGGCGGCATTAAGTCTTTTGCTTTATGAAGAATTGGAATTACAGGAAGCAGGAACTTATGACTGTGTGAAAAAAGCAGTGGAACTGGCTGGGCTCACCAATGTAGAACTGGTTCCAAGAGCCCTTTGCATTGTGGCGGCTTATGAACATATGGACAAAGAGAATGTTTTGGTTGGCTATGAGAATGGTCTGGTGTTTGACTGGAATCTGGATTATCTTTGCATAACGGTTGTAAGCAGGCTCGGTGATAAGGATGTAAATATCTTAAATCAAAAAATTCTGCGTCTTCCGCAGGAAGATTTTGATATCAAAGAAAGCCTTCGTCATGAATTAGAAATTACGATGGATCAGAGTATATATGAGGAAACCATTTTTGACTTCTTTTTTGATGAAACCGAGGATGTGGATGCGACGAGAGAGGAAAAACAATATCGTTATTATATGGCAGAGAATGTTTTGCATCAGCTTACTCGTTGCCAGTGGGCGAATCTGATTTTGGATGATTGTATGTTTGCTGATAAGGTAGAAACATATTATGAGCCATTTTTTGCGCAGGAAGTGCTAGATCCGCTTATGGAAAAGATAGAAGATATGATAAGAAGCGTTTTGAATGGCGTACAGTTTGATCCGGAAGCGGTTACCAAGGTGTATTTTTCGGGAGAATTAGCCAACTATTCATATTTGTGGAAGCGCTTGAGAGGTCTTTTTGCAGTAGGTGCGGATGTCTGTATTATGGAGGATACCAAATATGCGGCAGTAAAAGGCGCGGCATATCTGGCTTATGATAATTTAGTAAATGAAGAAAAAAGTTAGAGTATATATTCTGCGCATGAGGCTGTGTTAAACGGCATGAGCCTATATACAGAGGCTGAACAATTTCCTTTGCGTTTATACATGCAGTGTGTGTCCATTTTCCTTGAGCCACTTACGGTATTCTTTATAATCGGGAAGAATGGAAGCCACCATATTCCAAAAATCGGCAGAGTGGTTCATATGGGTTAAATGACATAATTCGTGTACAACCACATAGTCCAATACCCTGGGTGGTGCTAACATTAAGCGGTAGTTAAAAGAAAGTGTTCCATTGGATGAACAACTGCCCCATCTTGATTTTTGATCACGGATGGTGATTTTATCATAATTTCCTCCGGTAAATTCATGATAATATTCTACTCTTTTGGGAATATAATCTTTGGCAGCATCGCGATAGCGTTTTTCCAATGCCAGGGTGGCAGCATCCTTTGGCGCATCTGTCAGTGGGACTGCGCGATTTTTCTGTTTTTCATATGAGGACAGAATCCAGTCTGCCTTTCCATAGGCAAAGGATAGAATAGCGGCTCTGGGCAAATGACGCGGCGCGCGGATGATAATTTCACCGCCGGGTTTTATGGAAATACCTACAGTCTTTCGCTTACTGCGGATGATTTTGGCGGGCAGGGATATGCTGTTTTCGTTTGTTGAAAAATTAAGTATAGTGTCCATAGATTTTATTGTAACATAATTTCGTAACTGGAGATAGAAAAATGGAACAGAACAAAAAACAAGCAATTCTAATAGGTGCAGGAGATGTGAGTGGTGGATGTATTCAAATAGAAAAAGAAGACTTAGTTATTGCTTTAGATGGTGGACTTCTTTTTTGTGCCGAAAATGATATCACGCCGGATTACATCATTGGTGATTTTGATTCCCTGCCAATTGAAAATCAAACTTTGTTAGAAAGGTATCCGCAGGACTGTATAAGGCGTCTGCCTTGTGAAAAGGATGATACCGATATGTTGGCGGCAATCAAATTTGCCATGGATAAAGGAATTTCCGATTTTGTAATCTATGGGGGATTGGGCGGAAGACTGAGCCATACCATAGCCAATATCCAGTGTCTTTTGTATTTAAAAGAACGGGGACTGAAAGGTGTTCTGATTGGGAAAGATACCAAAGCGTTTCTGATACAGAGTGAGACCGTTATGTTTGATGAAGAACACTCAGGCTATATTTCGGTATTTTCGTATTCTGAGAAGGCGGAGGGGGTGACGCTTAAGGGATTAAAATATGAATTGGAAGATGC
The DNA here is from genome assembly GCA_964531805.1 of uncultured Lachnospiraceae bacterium. Classification (GTDB taxonomy): domain Bacteria; phylum Bacillota; class Clostridia; order Lachnospirales; family Lachnospiraceae; genus RGIG8767. The sequence goes on along the minus strand of CAZHGE010000009.1, from coordinate 28,002 downwards.
AGAACTGACAGCAGCATATCCTTTAGGTGTCAGCAATGAGTTTATCGGCAAAGAAGCAGAGGTCAGTGTTAGAGACGGAGTCCTTCTTTTGGTAATGGACAGATAAGACTAAATAAAAAGAAACCTAAACAAACAGTGATGTTTAGGTTTCTTTTTATTTAATCAAATTATAAGATGGGCGGCGTATCCATCATCTCAGGTACTCTTGCGAGTGCGTCGGGAGCCTTTCCGACCTTTATAATTTGATATGCTTATCATTTGTGTATACTTATTATAATTTATGTATGTTTATTTGTCAAATTTCTTCAAGCGTCCGTTTTTTAAACCGTGTTTTAATTTTGAATCTGTAATTGTATGTAAAGTTGCTACATATAAATAATCACCTTTAGTGTCTAGTTTGATTCCAATTTGAATATTAGGAGAGATTGATTTTACTAATTCAAAACTGGGAGAACTCTCATTTGGATTTATACCAATATAATCGGGAGAAGAAATAATTTCTGGGAGTAGGTTTAGGTATTTTAAACATTCGGGATGACGTTTTAAAATGTGCTTAGCAAGACCAGGAGATTGATAAATAGTGGGATTCTTTATATTGTATGGTAAATAAGAATTGAAAGTGTCGGAGTAGATACCAACAGGGCTGTTAGAATTTTTCATAGATAGTTCCTCAAGAATTAGATAGATGATATGCGACATGAAATTTGTGTTTGGGATATATTAGCATATTATTTCGGATTATACAATGTTAAAATTATTATTAAAAAATGAGGTTACAAGGAAGATGTAACCTCATTTTCAATATTATAGAATATTTGGAGAACTTTTTATATATATGTATGATCAATTTTTATGACACTAAAATAGATAGGATTTCTTTTTTTGATGCCTTCATCAATGAGGGAAATTAATTCACTGTCTTCAATGCCAAACTGGTATGGTACAAGAACATCAAAAATTAGATTGGTGTGGGTGGGGCCTTTTACAATTCTAAAATCATGGAACCGGAGACCTTCGTCAATGTCTGTAAGAACGGAGTCTACCAGTTGTTTTAATGCATCCACTTCCGGGTCGTTAATAGCAATGGGGTCCATGTGGATGACAGCTTCGCAGTGACAACTATCGGCCAAATCATGTTCGATGTGGTCGATTAGATCGTGCATTTCTAATATATCTCCGTCAGCAGGAACTTCTGCGTGTAAGGATACAACAACTCTGCCTGGACCATAATCATGAACCATCATATCATGTATTCCCAAGATCAGGTCATGGGATGTAACAATCCGTTCAATCTCTTCCACATATTCTTTAGCGGGTGCCTGCCCAAGAAGAGGGCTGATCGTATCTTTTGCGGCGGTAAAACCGGAGTATAGAATGAAAATTCCAACGAAAAGTCCGCACCAGCCGTCAATCTGAATACCAGTAAATAAAGAAATTAAAGAGGAAACCAAAACAAGCAGTGTGGAAATACTGTCACCGCGGCTGTCAGTGGCTGTCGCAAGTAATGCTGCACTGTCTATTTTTTTGCCAATGCGTTGGTTGTAATAGGACATATACAATTTTACCAGAATGGATGCAATCAGAATGGTAATAACAATAGGATTGATTAAGGTATCCTGGGGATGAAGGATCTTATCTACGGATGTTTTTAATAATTCGACTGCCATCAGCAAAATCAGCAGGGATACAAACAGTCCGGAAAGATATTCCATACGTCCATGACCGTAAGGATGGTCGGGATCAGGCTTTTGGGAAGCCAGTTTAAAACCTGCTAAGGTAATAAAAGAAGAACCGGCATCGGATAAATTATTCAGGGCATCTGCGGTAATTGCAATGGAGTGACTGAAAATACCGGCTAAAAATTTGCCAGTAAACAGGAGGATATTTAATAAGATTCCTACAATGCCACAGAGCATTCCATAGGAATGACGTACATCGGGGGATTTCATATTTTCATAATTGGGAATAAAACGTTTTGCAAGTAAGGTAACCATTTTTAAAATTCCTTTTATTTTTGATTTGTGGCAACAACGGAACAAAGTTCCGTTGCTGTTATTTCCAATCTACCATAATCTTACATGGTTTGTCACGGCAGACTGTGGTTGGCTTAGGGAAACAGAAGTAAGTTGGTATTATAGGAATTGTATAAATTGTGTATAATATATTGATTTAAAGGTGTAAAAATGTGATAATAAAATTGTAAACGGGGAATTGTGCGTACAAATAAGGCGGTGAATTGTATGACGGAAATGAATAAAATGACGAGTGTTGATTTTGAAAAAGATCAGCTAAATGAAATTAATCTGGGGATTTCGGCAGGAATAGATACGTCTGTTTACGCAGATAAAAAACATCTTGCCATTCAGATGCGCCAGATTCGTCTGGGACTGATGGAAAAACTTCCGGTAGACATGTATGCAAATCCAGAATATGACTGGTTTCAGATGGAAGAAATTCGCAAAGGTTTAAGGGAAGGTGTGGACGTTAAAATATACTCTTCGCTTTCTATTCCATATGAAAAGATGCGCCAAATCCGAAAAGGTTTGAAGGCAGGAATTGATCTTTCCGGTTATAGTCATATGAAGGCGGACGTATTAAAACAGATACGGATTGCTCATACAGAGGGGATAGATTTATCAAAGTATATTCAGGAAGGATACGATGCAAAGCAGCTATTTGAAATCAGACAGGCATTAAAAGCCGGACTAAATATGGACCCCTATCTGATAAAAGAATATATTGGTCCATCTCTTGCAGAAATCAGAAAGGGTTTGCTATCCGGCGTGGATGTATCTCTTTATGCAACAATGGAATACAGCTGGTGCCAGATGAGAGAGCTTCGTGAAGGTATGGAAAAACGGATTGATGTGCAAAAATATAGCAATCCGTTATATTCCTGGCGTCAGATGCGTGAGATTCGAAAAGGGTTGGAAATGGGCCTCAATGTGGAAATATATCGAAAACTCCGCTACACCTCAAAGGAAATGCGCAAAAAGCGTAAGGCCATGCTTGAAGATATTAGTCAGCAAAAGCAAAAACTGACGAAGAATCTGGTTAAGGCAGAGGATATTGAAGTTGAAATTTCAACCAATTCCATGGAAGCGTATGTCCGTATTTTGGCAAAAGATAAGGTGATAACAAAACAAAGGCTTTTGGATATTCTGGATCTTCATGACATACGTGCCGGTATTATTCAAAGTGCCATAGAAGAAATTGTAAATACGCAAAATACAAGAAAACCCGTCCTGATTGCAAGAGGACAGATTCCACGTAAGGGTGCGGATGGCTGGTATGAGTGCTATTTCCGTACCATGATTAACAAAAGACCGAAGATCATGAAAGACGGTTCGGCGGATTACAAAAATGTCGAATGGTTTGAAACTGTAAAAGAAGGACAAAAACTTGCATATTACCATCGGGCAGAGCCGGGGACGGATGGCTATACCGTGAGTGGTAAAGTCATTCCTGCACAAAGAGGCATGGAAAAAGGAATTTTAGTCGGCAAGGGATTTGAAATGCTGCCTGACCGGAAGACCTACATAGCGACAGTCAGTGGAATGGTCAAAATGAATGAAACAACACTGGAAGTTTCGCGTCATATGGAAGTGGAAGATGTGACACTTGCAACAGGAAATATCAATTTTGATGGCAGTCTCCATATTAAAGGAAATGTGGAAGCCGGAACTGAAGTTCATGTGACTGAGGATTTGGAAATCGATGGAAATGTCGGTGCCGCAACCATTGTATGTGGTGGAAATATCCTTTTGAAAAAAGGAATGAATGCAGCGGGACATGGTTATATCAAGTCTGAAAAAGGAATTGTCAGCCGGTTTTTCGAAGCGGTAAAAGTAGAGGCAAATGAAGATATTCAGGTAAATAAATGTTTAAACAGCCAGTTGTATGCGGGGGGGATGATTATCAGTTCCTCTACCATTGCAGGCGGAGTTGCCTGTGCTGAAAAGGGATTTCGAATTAAAAATTCCGGTAATTCAATTGGTCTGCATACGGCATTAAAGGTTGGATATAACGAGCAGATACAGAAAAAAATGCAGGATTTGAATTCCGCTATTTGGGAAGCAGAACAGGAACTACATATGTTGAACAATTCGTATCAGAGTGTGGTAGCCAAATATCCGGCAGAAATAAGAAATACAATGGATTTGTTTATTAAGTTAGAAAAGTCCGTTATTGCAAAACGTACACAGATTAATGATATGAGAGTCAAACTGGAAAAATATCAAAATAAGCTCAAGGAAGCAAAAGTAGTAATCGGCGGCCGTGCTTTTGAAGGAACGGTTGTGGAAATTAATAACCGCAGGTGGCAGGCAGACAATCACTATAATGTGGTAATTAAGAGCGACAGTGATGAGATTGTAGTGTCCAGTAATTGATGAAGAATTGTTTTTAGTGATATAAAGGGGAAGGAGGGAATCCTATGAGAAATAAACTTTTGATAGTGGATGATTCCTTATTTAACAGACAGGTATTAAAAGATATTCTGAAGGGGAAGTATGAACTGGTAGAAGCGAGTGATGGTGAGGAAGCATTAGAACGGATAGAAGAGCAGAAAAAAGAAATTGCGGCAGTGCTTTTAGATATTGTGATGCCCAAAATGGATGGTGTTACACTGTTAAAAACGTTGAGTGCCAAAAAATACCTCAGTGAATTTCCAGTGCTGATGGTAACAGGGGAAAATTCGTTTGAGACATTGGCAGAGTGTTTTAAATATGGGGCATCTGATTATATCCGGAAACCGGTGCATAAGGATTTTGTCCTTGAAAAGGTAGAAAAATTAGTCGGGCTTTATATGCAGAATCATGAATATAAAGAAAAACTGGAAAAACAGACTATGACGCTGCGAAATCAGTATAAAATGCTGCTTGCACAGTCTGAACAATTGAAAAAAGTAAACGATAATGTAATCGAAATGCTTGGTACCATTGTAGAATACCGTAATTTGGAGAACCGTAGTCATATTAAGAAAATTAGTGGTTTTACAGAGATTTTAGCCAATCATATGATGGAAAAGTATCCGGAATATGGATTAACACCAGAAAAAATCAAGGTAATCGTATCCGTATGTGTGCTTCATGATATTGGTAAAATATTAATTCGGGATTCGGTTTTGTTAAAACCTGGTAAATTGACACCGGAAGAAAAAGAATATGTACGTTCCCATCCATTAAGAGGATATGAGATTGCGGATAGTATCACGGAAGCATGGGGAAAAGAGTATCAGCAGTGCTGCCGCGAGATTACACGCTCCCATCATGAGCGGTATGATGGAAATGGCTATCCGGATGGATTAAAAGGAGATGAGATTCCGATTTCTGCCCAGCTTGTTTCACTTGCGGATTGTTATGAGGCGTTAATCAGTGAAAACTTCTATAAGAGTGCGGTGTCTTATGATGAAGCATATGACATGATTATTCAGGGAGAAAAAGGAGTATTTTCGCCTAAACTGCTTGAATGTTTCAGACAGGCAAAAAGAGAACTGGAAGCTTGTGCAGATAAATACAGTAATGATGAAGCGGATGAAGTGCTTGGATAGCACTTCATCTTTTTTGTAAAAAAATTAATGTTTTTCATTAAAAAAGTATTGACAAGTATAAAATGCACGCATATAATGCAATTATCGATAAACATTAAATATTTAATGAAAACAATATTTTATTTAACGAAGGAGATATCATTTTATGAAAAAAGAGGATGCAATTTTAAAAATCAACAAATTAGGTAACGTTAGTAACATTATTGTAAGGATTATGAAGATCTTTTTGATTATTGGTCTGGTATTTACTGTATTGGGAACCATTATTACTATGGTACTTCCAAAGGATTTAATTACAATGGAGATGAGTGCAACAGCAGATGTCATGGTGGATGTGTCATCCTTTGGCGTGGCTTTTACAGAGGAGGATAAGGAAGCGTTTGCAGAAGGTATGTATGCTGGCTTGACAGATGAAGATGAGGCAGAGATACAGCAGATGAAAATGGATGTAAATGGCATTGTATATGAAGCAGATGAAATTCTTGTAGAAGATTCTGCGATTGGTGTAAGAGGAACGGTTGACACTTACACAGTTGAATTTGGCGATCTTCGTGTTGTACTGATTTTAGCAATTGTTACAATTGCTGCATTATATGTTACACTTGTTTTTGCAGGCAGACCCTGCCGCGCATTTAGAGACTGCCAGTCTCCATTTGAAGAAGGCGTCGTGAAGAACTTAAACTGCCTTGCTTATTCTTTATTCCCATGGGTAGTGATGAATTCCATTATGAATTCTATTACGGAATCTATTTTTACGAATAATGTGCAGATGGTTTTAGGCGTGGACCTTGGTGTAGTGATGGTAATTCTTTTGATTTTTGTGCTTGCCTATATTTTTAAATATGGTGCAGTGTTACAGCAGGAATCAGATGAGACTTTATAGGATGGTGTAAGTATGGGAAAAATCATTTTAAGATTAGACAGAGTTATGGCAGACCGAAAAATGAGTCTGAATGAATTATCTGAAAAAGTAGGAGTATCCAATGTGAATTTGTCTAAAATCAAAACCGGTAAGATCAGTGCTATCCGTTTTTCGACCTTAGAAGCAATTTGTGAGGTTTTGGATTGCCAGCCGGGGGATATATTGGAATATGAAAAGGGCGGAGAGTAGTTTGCCAATCTAATAAGAAAATATGCGTGATAAATATCTTTTCAATAGTTGCAAGAACGCAAAAGATAGTGTTATAATTCATGACGGTGGAAAGCAGTAGTACTGATTTTCTACCGTCATTTTTAGTGAAGCATAATTTGTGCAAAACACAATTAATTTATTATGAGTTGCTAAGACAACAGAATGGAGAGAAAAATATGAGTAAAAAACCAACCGTTTTGATGATCCTTGATGGATATGGATTAAACAACGACGCTAAGGGCAATGCCGTAGCAATGGCAAAGACCCCTGTTATGGATAAGTTAATGAAGGAATATCCTTTTGTAAAAGGTAATGCCAGTGGAATGGCAGTAGGACTTCCGGATGGACAGATGGGTAACTCCGAAGTTGGTCATTTGAATATGGGTGCTGGTAGAATTGTATATCAGGAACTTACCAGAATTACAAAAGAGATTCAGGATGGAACATTTTTTGAGAATCCTGCTTTATTATCTGCAGTTAAGAATTGTAAAGAGAATGACTCCGCACTTCATATGTTCGGTCTTTTATCAGACGGTGGTGTACACAGCCACAATACACATTTATATGGTCTGTTAGAACTTGCTAAGAGAAACGGCCTTGAAAAAGTATATGTACATGCTTTCTTAGACGGACGTGATACACCTCCAGCAAGCGGTAAAGAATTTGCAGAACAGTTAGAAGCTAAAATGGCTGAGATTGGTGTTGGTAAGATCGCTTCTGTTGCAGGAAGATATTATGCAATGGATCGAGATAACAACTATGACCGTGTTAAGATTGCTTACGATGCACTTACAAAGGGCGAAGGCAATAAGGGAACAAGCGGTCCTGCTGCAATCCAGGCTTCTTATGACAATGATAAGACGGACGAATTTGTGATTCCTACAGTCATTGAAGAAAACGGTGCACCAGTTGCAACAATCAAGGATAAAGATTCCGTAATCTTCTTTAACTTCCGTCCTGACCGTGCAAGAGAAATCACAAGAGCATTCTGTGATGATGATTTCAAGGGATTTGACAGAGAACGTCTTGATGTTACATTTGTATGTTTCTCAGATTATGACCCTACAATTCCGAATAAAGAAGTTGCTTTCCATAAGATTTCCATTACCAATACATTTGGTGAATGGTTAGCTGCTAACAATATGACACAGGCAAGAATTGCTGAGACAGAAAAATATGCCCACGTTACATTCTTCTTTAACGGTGGCGTAGAAGAACCAAACGAAGGCGAAAACAGAATCTTAGTAAATTCTCCTAAGGATGTTGCTACTTATGATCTCAAGCCTGAAATGAGTGCTTACGAAGTATGTGATAAATTAGTAGATGCAATTAAATCCTGCGAATACGATGTCATCATCATCAACTTTGCAAACCCGGATATGGTTGGTCATACAGGTGTGCAGGAAGCAGCTGTTAAGGCAGTAGAAGCAGTGGATGAATGTGTTGGTAAGGCAGTGGACGCATTACTTTCTGTAGATGGTACTATGTTTATCTGTGCTGACCACGGTAACGCAGAACAGCTTGTTGATTATGAGACAGGCGAACCTTTCACCGCTCATACAACAAATGAAGTACCTTTTATTCTTGTAAACTACGATCCTGCATATACACTTGCAGAAGGCGGCTGCTTAGCAGATATCGTTCCTACTTTAATTGCTACAATGGGTAAGGAGCAGCCTGCTGAAATGACAGGAAAATCTTTATTAATTAAAAAATAATGGATAAAAAAGAAAGAGTCGGTTTCGACTCTTTCTTCTTTGGTGAATGAAAGAAGTACAGGAGAAAATTATGTTAGGCACAATTGTAAATACAATCGCCGTTATAATCGGTGCGGCAGTAGGTATGCTGCTTAAAAAAGGAATTCCGGAGAAACTATCCGATACGATGATGAAGGGACTGGGATTATGTACTTTGTATTTGGGAATCAGCGGCTCCTTAAAAGGAGAAAATTCGTTGATACTGATTATTTCCATGGTTGTGGGAGCGTTAATCGGTGAAGGAATAGACCTGGATGCAAAACTCAATCACTTTGGTTTGTGGCTTGAAAACAAGTTTAAAAGCAAGGATGGTGGTAAGGTTTCGATTGCAGAAGGGTTTGTATCTGCCTCTCTTTTGTTCTGTGTAGGAGCCATGACTATTGTAGGTTCCTTGCAGAGTGGCTTACAGGGCAACCATGAAATGCTGTTTAACAAATCAATGTTGGATGGTGTTGCAGCGGTTATTTTTGCATCTACTATGGGTGTGGGGGTTATGCTGTCTGCGGCATTTGTATTTGTATATCAGGGAACTATTACACTGGCAGCACAGTGGGTTGCTCCATTTTTAACGGATACGATCATTGCTGAAATGACCTGTGTGGGTTCAGTTATTATTATCGGACTTGCACTAAATATGCTTGGAATTACAAAACTGAAAGTAATGAATTATGTACCAGCAATTTTCATTCCTATTTTATTATGTCAATTTATGTAGGCAGCTGTATAGCTGCCTTTGTTTTTGGAAATACTTTCTAAAAAGCCGAATAGAATGTATGTAGAAACGGAGGCAGAATATGACAGACTATTTAACCATAACTGATGTGAAAGGGAGAGAAATTTTAGATTCTAGGGGCAATCCTACTGTGGAGGTGGAAGTAACCATAGATGACTGTGTGACTGGCTGTGCCCAGGTTCCTTCCGGCGCAAGTACGGGAAAACACGAAGCGGTAGAACTGCGTGACGGTGGTAACCGTTATCACGGAAAAGGCGTGCAGAAAGCGGCACATAATGTCAGTGAACAGCTTAGGGAAGCGTTAATCGGGAAAAATGCATTGGAACAGGAATCCATTGACCAGATATTAATTCAGACAGATGGTACAATCAACAAAAGTAAACTGGGCGCCAATGCAACTCTTGGTGTATCTTTAGCAGTTGCCAGAGCGGCGGCAGAGTATTTGAATATTCCGTTATACCGCTATCTGGGGGGTGTACAGGCATCCAGACTGCCAGTTCCGATGATGAATATTTTAAATGGCGGTGCGCATGCGGACAATACAGTGGATTTTCAGGAATTTATGATTATGCCCATTGGAGCGGATTGTTTTTCGGAAGCGTTGCGTCAGTGTGCTGAAATTTATCATACCTTAAAAAAACTATGTAAAAAGAGAGGATTTTCTACGGCAGTAGGAGATGAAGGCGGTTTTGCTCCGGATCTTCGTGATACTAAGGAAGTCCTGACTCTTATTGTAGAAGCAATTTCCCAAAGTGGCTATAAACCGGGAGAAGAGATTGCAATTGCCATGGATGTGGCGTCCAGTGAGTTGTATTCTCCTGAGATTGGAAAATATTATTTTCCTGGAGAAAGCAAAATGGCAGGAAGGGATATTTACCGTACAGCTGATGAAATGGTGGCACTCTATGAAAATCTATCCCAGCAGTTCCCGATTGTATCCATTGAGGATGGACTTCAGGAAGATGACTTTGAGGGGTGGAAATTATTGACGGATGTTTTGGGAAACCGCATCCAGTTGGTAGGGGATGATTTATTTGTAACCAATACGGCACGTTTACAGGAAGGAATTGAAAAAGGAGCCGGTAATGCGATTTTGGTAAAAGTAAATCAGATTGGTACACTGACAGAGGCAATTCATGCTATTGAACTGGCACATCGTAACGGATTTCGTTCTATCATTTCCCATCGTTCCGGGGAAACGGCAGACACCTTTATTGCAGACCTTGCTGTTGCCATGAATGCAGGACAGATTAAGACTGGTGCACCTTGTCGAAGTGAACGTGTAGAAAAATACAACCGGCTTCTAAGAATTGAAGAAGAATTGGGACTTGTAAAAAAATATGAGAATCCTTTTGCATAAAAGGTTGTTAAAAATCTTGTTGCAATATGTCTGCTTTTATGATAGAATGAACTTCGCATGAAATTAGGAGGAGTCATTCATGGAAGCATTAAGAATTATTTTAACAATTGTTTTTATTATAATTTGTATTGCACTTGTTGCAATCGTATTATTACAGGAAGGCAAATCAGCTGGTCTTGGTGCTATCGCCGGTGGAGCAGAAACATACTGGGGTAAGAACAAAGGCCGTTCAATGGAAGGAACACTGGTTAAGGTTACAAAATATTTGGTAATCGCATTTATTGTGATTGCGGCTATTTTGAATATCGGTAGTTTCTAAGAAAAGGATTTTAGGGCACTCTTGTAAGAGTGCCTTTTTTTATTTCATAGGAAGAACTTCCTATGAAATAAAACGCTTAGCTGATGAGGTATAAAATATGAAAAAAAGTTTTGAGGAAAGAGAAGAACTGATTCTGCGTCTTTTTGCAGATAAGCATTATGTGCCGATGAAGGAAAAAGAACTGGCAATATTAATGCGGGTGGAACCGGAAGACAGAGAAGAACTTTCTAAGGTTTTAAAGAGTCTGTTAGATAAGCGTAAAATCCAAATTAATAAGCGGGGAAAATATTCTTTGTTTGATGGCAGAAGTGTAGAAAAAGGTTTGTTAGAAGGTACCTTTATTAGCAATGCTAAAGGATTTGGTTTTGTGGAAGTGGAAGGTGCAGATGAAGACTTCTTTATTCCGGAATCAAAAGTTAAGGATGCTTTCCATATGGATACGGTACAGATTCGTGTATTACATGAAGTGCCGGGAAAACGTAAGGAGGCAGAAATTGTTACAATAGTCAGCCGTGGCATGACACAGATTGTAGGTACTTTTGAAACTTGTAAAAGTTACGGGTTCGTCATCCCGGATAATCCTAAAATATCTGCTGACATCTATATTGCAAAAGAGCATAAAAAAGGAGCAGTGGACGGGCATAAGGTAATCGTGGAACTGACTGACTATGGTAAGCCGGGACGCAATCCCGAAGGAAAAGTAGTGGAGATACTGGGACATAAAAATGATCCGGGTGTAGACATTCTTTCCTTGGTGCATGCATATGGTTTAAATGTGGAATTTCCGGAACGTGTCATGAATCAGGCAGAAAAAGTATATGATGAGATTATCGAAGCGGATTATGCCGGCAGGGAAGATCTGCGTGATTTGATGATGGTTACCATTGACGGAGAAGATGCCAAGGATTTAGATGATGCAGTTTCTCTTTCCATGGATGGGGAAAATTATGTGCTGGGTGTTCATATTGCAGATGTGAGCAATTATGTGCAGGAAAATTCAGCATTGGATAGGGAAGCATTGGCACGCGGTACCAGTGTGTATCTTGTGGATAGGGTAATTCCTATGCTGCCACATAAATTATCAAATGGCATCTGCTCCTTAAATGAAGGACAGAACCGCTTGGCTTTAAGCTGTATTATGACAGTAAGCCCCAAGGGCGAAGTAATTGATTATCGAATTGTAGAAAGTGTAATTTGTGTCAATAAACGTATGAATTACACATCAGTTAATAAGATTATTGAGTTAAAAGACGAAGCGGAACGTGCTGCTTTTGAGGAGTTTGTTCCTATGTTAGATAAGATGGCGGAGTTGTCTGACATTTTACAGGGACTTCGTAAAGAAAGAGGTTCTATTGATTTTGATTTCCCAGAGACAAAGATTCTTTTGGATAAAGAAGGAAGACCAGTGGAAATTAAGCCTTATGAGCGAAACAGTGCGACCAGACTGATTGAGTCTTTTATGCTTCTTGCAAACGAAACGGTAGCAGAACATTTTTATTGGCTGGAACTTCCATTTGTATACCGTACTCATGAGAATCCGGATCCGGAAAAGGTATTGAAATTATCTACATTTATCTATAACTTTGGTTATAAGTTGAAAATGCGCAAGGAAGAGATTCATCCGAAGGAGATTCAAAAACTGTTGGGCAAAATCATGGGAACACCGGAAGAGGATTTGATCAGCCGTCTGGCACTGCGCAGCATGAAGCAGGCAAAATATACGATCGACTGCAGCGGACATTTCGGATTGGCATGTCCATACTATTGTCATTTTACATCTCCGATACGTCGTTATCCGGATTTGCAGATTCATCGAATTATCAAGGATTATCTGCGTGGAAGGATGAAACGTTCCAAGATTGAACATTATGAAGAAATTCTTCCACAGGTGGCAAACCATTCATCTAAGAGAGAACGACTGGCTGATGAAGCAGAGCGTGAGACTAACAAACTCAAAAAAGCCCAGTATATGGAACAGTATATTGGAGAATGTTTTGAAGGTGTCATTAGTTCTATTACAGAATGGGGCATTTATGTGGAACTGCCCAATACGGTAGAGGGGATGATTCATGTATCGAAATTGCCGGGAGACTATTTTGAATATGACGAAGTGCATTATGAGATGGTGGGAACTAAGACCGGTATCCGCTATGAACTGGGACAGAAGATTAAAATTAAGGTGCATCAGGTGGATACGGTTTTAAGAACCATTGATTTCCTTCTTGCCGAAGAAGAATAAGTAAGGTAAAATTCATATGTGCCTGGAGAAGTCGGGCAGAGAGCAGGAGTTAACATGGCAAAAGAAAGCATGAAATTAGTTGCGAATAATAAAAAAGCATATCATGATTATTTTGTAGATGAAAAATACGAAGCGGGACTGGTGCTTCATGGAACGGAAGTAAAGTCCCTTCGTATGGGAAAATGCAGCATAAAGGAATCCTTCATTCGTATTGAAAATGGAGAGGTATGGGTGTATGGAATGCACATCAGCCCATATGAAATGGGGAATATTTTTAACAAGGATCCCCTTCGTCCAAAAAAACTGTTAATGCACAAGGCAGAAATCAACAAACTCCTTGGAAAGATTAAGGAAAAAGGTTTCACACTTGTGCCGCTTCAGGTATATTTTAAAGAAGGCAGAGCGAAAATAGAAATAGGCTTATGCCGTGGTAAAAAACTCTACGATAAGCGTCAGGATATTGCGAAAAAAGACCAGCGCAGAGAAGCAGAAAAAGATTTCAAGATCCGTAATCTGGGATAGGCAGAAAATGCTTTTTGTGCTATAATAATATTGAATAAGGGCCAGTCAAGGTTTCGACGGGGTTTTTGAAACTGGAGAAGCAAGCCGTTGCAATACGTTAATTGCAAATTTAAAATTAAACGCTAACAATAAATTAGCTTACGCTGCCTAGTTGCAGCTGTCTTACCTTTTGCACCTACACTTAAGGACTAAGGCATCGACTTTGTAGGAAACGACATATACTAAGCTTTGCGTATATGGGCGTATTATGAAGCTACCGAGTGCATCCGGGTGTCAGCCACTGTATGCATGAGGGAATCTTAATCGACTGACTAAGCTTGTAGAAGTACAGGGGATGGGGCTTCGGACATGGGTTCGACTCCCATCTGGTCCACTCAGGAACACAGAGCTAAGCTGATTGACGAGTTTAGGTCTGTGTATTTTTTTGCAAATAATGATATTTTTGCAGGATTTCTATTTTACCAAAAAGGAGACAAACATTGGGACAGAAACTGGATAAAAAAATTTTAATACATGCACTTAAAATTGCTGTTGGTACCAGTGTGGCAATGTATATTGCGCAAGCAATGAATTTGCAGAATGCCACATCTGCCGGAACAATCGCTCTGCTTACTATTATGACGACCAAATGGGAGACGGTCCGTTTGTCAATTGCGCGAATCATAACGTTTGCGATTGCAGTGTTACTGGCACTGTTTACATTCTCGAATTTGATCATTCCATGGGAAGTGTTTGGTATTTATATTTTCTTTTTGGTTTTGGTTAGTGAATTTTTAGGGTGGAAAAGCACGATATCGGTAAATGCTGTTATTGGTACTCATTTTGTAGTGTCCCGTGATTTTAGTCCGGAGTTTATTGCCAATGAGTTTATGCTGGTATTAATCGGGACTGCAGTTGCGTTTGTAGTCAATCTGTTTTCGCACAACCGAAACAGACAAAAACGCCTGGTGGAAAGTATTCATGAAGTAGAAGAGAAACTTCAGATGATCTTAAAAGAACTGGCATCCTATTTAATGAAGCAGGAAATGAAAGCGGATGTATGGTGTGATATCCGCAATCTGGAGAATAGATTAAAAAAATTAGTTGTAGAGGCATCGGAATACGAAGGAAATACTTTCCAGTCGCATACGGTTTATTATATGGATTATTTTGAAATGCGTTTGGAACAGTGTACCGTATTGCACGATTTGCATTATGAGTTGAAAAAAATCAGAAGCCGTTCTGTGCAGGCGGAAATGGTTGCAGATTATATGTTGTATCTTGTTGAGCATGTGAAAGAGACCAATGTGCCAGCAGAGCAGATAAAGGTATTAGAAGATATGGTGGAGGAAATGGGAAAACAGCCATTGCCGGTTTCGAGGGAAGAAATGGAAACAAGAGTAGTTCTTTATCATATTCTCACGGAATTGGAAACTTTTTTAATTCACAAACGCCGATTTGTCCAAGCATTGGATGATAAGCGGAAACGCTTGTATTGGAAAGAAAAGATATAATGGTAAGTTGTGAAAAAATTCTCATGTATACAAAGGTTTTGTGTTTTAAATTGAACAACTTTGTGTTACAATGATGTTATATTTGGGGAAGAAAAGGGTATTTTTGAGAAAGGTATTTTGAGTATATGTTACTAGAAGAACTTGACGCTGGGTCAAAGATTACGATTTTGGTTGGCATTGGCAGTCAGACGTTATCATTTGATTCGATATTAGAGGAACCGTCAGATAAGGGTGTTCTGACGACACCGGTATACCGCAATGACAAGCTGGTAGGATTTAAGACAAAAGGATTGATTATTCGCATTCAGGTTACAAATGCATCTGACCAAAAGGTGTACGAATTTGCGAATGTAGAGATTTTAAATGTTAAGACACAGGATGAACAGATTCATCATAAGATGATTTGTAAAACGCCGGGTAAACAGATTAACCGTCGTACTGCAGTCAGAGTATGGATTGGTAAAGAAGGGATTGCCCAGATAGGTGTGAATCGTGTGGCATATGAAGTTATTGTGAAAGACATAAGTGTTTCCGGAATTTCTTTTGTTTTCGAAAAAGATTTAAATGTAGAACCTGGTACAATAGCACATATTACATTTAATGATACGGAAGCGCGTACTAAATTCAGTTTGAGTGCCATTATTGTGCGTACAGCAGAATTGGAAGGGGGCAAGATATTATATGGATGCCGTCTGAATCAGGAAAGTCCTGCAATTGCTAAGTACGTCAATGACAAACAGAGAGAAAAATTAAAGGGTTCCAGAACGGTGGGAACGACCGTTCCACTGGAAGCAAAATAGAATACATAATTTATATTTAGGAAACGGATATGGAACAGGAAACCAAGAAGCAGTATACGGTAAATGGTTATTTATTCGGAGATGCAGAGGATGTAAAACTTGCCCAGCAGGAAGTTAGTGCAATTCAGTACATGGACAAGAAGATGGAACGTTATAACGGTGAGGGGATTTTGGCTGTATATCAAGCAACCTTAGAAAAGAAATTATTCCGCACGCCGATTGGCTATCAATATTTGCAACAACTGCAGAAAAGAATGTTGAGTATGGGGGTACCCCAGGAGAATATACCACCGATACCGCTTTATCAGGTTTATAACAACCAGTATAAGACAGAAGAACCACCTGTTCGCAGACCGGTCAAAAAGAAAGTTGATCCCCAGGTGAAGAAGCTGCGCTACTCCATTCTGGGGAATGTTATTTTAGTCTGTTTAGTGATTGCTCTTTTTGCGATCACACTGACGGGCGAGAATGCGAATGCAATTAACTACCGTAACGCCATACTTAACGAATATTCCCAGTGGGAACAGGAGTTGACGGAACGTGAAAATATTGTGAGGGAAAAAGAGAGAGAGTTGGGGATGTCATCATACTAGAAGAAACATAGAAAGGTATGGTATTTTACATGGAACAGTTAAAAATTCTTGTAGTAGACGATGAGACACGCATGCGCAAATTAGTAGGGGATTTCCTGAAAAAAAGCGGATATCAGGTGTTAGAAGCGGCGGATGGCAGCGCGGCGCTGGATATTTTCTTTGAACAGAATGATATTGCTTTGGTAATTCTTGATGTGATGATGCCCAAGATGGATGGATGGCAGGTGTGCAAAGAAATCCGTCAGTATTCAAAGGTGCCAATTATCATGTTGACTGCCAAATCAGAAGAGCAGGATGAACTTTTAGGCTTTGAACTTGGTGTGGATGAATATATCACCAAACCATTCAGCCCTAAGATTTTAGTGGCACGTGTGGAGGCTATTTTACGTAGAACAAATAGCGGCGAATCAGATGTGATTTTATCCGCTGGCGGAATCTGTATCGACCAATCAGCCCACAGTGTAACCATTGACGGTACACCAATCGAACTGAGTTATAAAGAATTTGAACTTTTAACCTATTTTATGGAAAACAGAGGCATAGCCCTTTCACGTGAAAAAATCCTAAACCACGTATGGAACTATGATTATTATGGCGACGCCCGTACCATCGACACCCATGTGAAGAAACTTCGCAGCAAAATGGGCGAAAAAGGTTATTTGATTAAGACCATATGGGGGATGGGGTATAAACTTGAGTGTTAATTATGAGTAAGGCAAAAATATTCGGGAGAGAAAATTATGAATCCGGCAATGTTAATGAAATTTATGAGTGCAAAAAATACATTTGAACAGAATCATCCTAAATTTGTAGCTTTTCTGCATACTGTTTTTAACAATAAAATAGAAGAAGGAACGATTATTGAAATTTCGGTACAAAAGCCGGGACAGGAGAAAGTGACTTCAAATCTCAAGGTGCAGCAATCGGATTTAGATTTGTTGCAGGGACTTATAGATTTGGGAAATATGAAATAAAAAAAGACTTTTGTTCATAGTTGAAAAACTATAACAAAAGTCTTTTGCTTTCTAAAGAATATTCGTGAAGCCCGCAGGCATTTGATTACATACTTCCCATCAGGTCCAATATGATTTTTCGCTGATCCGGTGTAATAGCTGCCCATCGGTCCAATAATAAAGATTGGTCCTTAGAAAGGGAAATAGTGTCATCTTCACTGAAAAACTGGGATAATGTAATTCCAAAGGCATTACATAGTACCTCTAAAGTCGGGATACTGGGAATGGTATCACGATGATAGATATTAGCGATGGTGGAAGCTGCTAAACCAGATTCTTTTACCAATCGATATTCCGTCCAGCCTCGTAGTTTCGCCAATTGTTTGATTTTCTGATTTACGTCCATGTTGTCACCACCTTCGAGAGATATTTTATTTCTCTATGAGATGTAAAAATAGAATTTAGTTGAGTTGCAAAATACCGCTCAAAATGATATAGTAATAGTGTTCTTTTGTTTGTGTAAAAGTATACGTATAAGACATCTCAGGTTATTTTACTGGGGTGTTTTATATTTTTAAAGGAAAAATATTGAAGATAATTTGTACTGTTAAAGAAAAATGCATCGTGTTATAATGAATTTGGATTTTTGTCCACTACAAAAAATACAGGAGGGGAATAATCTTTGAAAAAAATGGAAGACTACGTGCGAAGTATTCCGGATTTTCCAGAGGAAGGAATCATATTCCGTGATGTAACCAGTGTTCTGCAGGATGCAGATGGGTTGAAGCTGGCAATTGATTCCATGATCGGACTGTTAGAAGGTGTGGAGTTTGACGTGATTGTTGGTACGGAATCCAGAGGATTTATGTTTGGAGTACCGATTGCTTACGCACTTTCTAAGCCTTTTGTTCCGGCACGAAAAAAAGGAAAACTTCCATGCGAAACAATTTCTGTGTCATACGATCTTGAATATGGCAGTGCAGAAGTAGAGATGCACAAAGATGCAATCCTTCCAGGACAGAAGGTTGTTCTGGTAGATGATTTGATTGCAACAGGAGGAACCATTGAAGCCTGTGCTAAGATGGTAGAACAGCTTGGCGGTGAAGTGGTGAAAATCATATTTTTAATGGAACTTGCCGGATTAAAAGGCAGGGATAAACTGCAGAAATATGATGTGACATCTGTGATCACTTATGAAGGGAAATAGGAGAGTAAAAAATGATCGAAAAATTTTTTAAACTAAAAGAGAATAATACAAATGTAAAAACAGAAGTTATGGCCGGAATTACAACATTTATGACAATGGCATATATTCTGGCAGTTAACCCTAATATTTTATCTGCAACCGGAATGGATGCTAATGCTGTTTTAATTGCAACAGCGCTGGCTTCTTTTGTAGGAACCATCTGTATGGCTCTGTTTTCTAATTATCCATTTGCATTGGCTCCTGGTATGGGATTAAATGCTTATTTTGCGTATACTGTAGTACTTGGCATGGGTTATTCATGGCAGATTGCATTGCTTGCCGTATTTGTAGAAGGTATCATTTTTATTGTTCTTTCTTTAACCAATGTGCGTGAAGCAATTTTCAATGCCATTCCACTTACATTAAAATCAGCAGTTAGTGTTGGTATCGGTTTGTTTGTCGCATTTATTGGACTTCAGGATGCGAAATTGATTGTAAATAGTGATTCTACATTGATTACTTATCAGACATTTAAAGGTGAAGCCTTCTCATCTGTTGGTGTAGGCGCAATCCTTGCATTAATCGGCGTTTTACTTACTGCCATTCTTTTGGTTAAAAATGTAAAAGGTGGTATTTTGTTTGGTATTCTTGGTACATGGGTATTGGGAATTATCGCTGAGTTCGTGGGTATTTATGTGCCAAATCCGGAACTTGGTATGTACAGTACAATTCCATCTGCTTTGGTAAGTTTTGATTTTAGTTCTTTTGGAACAACATTTGGACAAGTGTTTAAGGCAGATTTTACAGGTGTTGATATTGTAAACTTTATCGTTGTTGTATTTGCATTTTTATTTGTAGACGTATTTGATACATTAGGAACATTGATTGGTGTTGCCAGCAAGGCAGATATGTTAGATAAAGATGGCAAACTGCCAAGAATCAAAGGCGCATTAATGGCAGACTCTGTTGCAACAGCAGTTGGTGCTATTTTTGGTACATCCACAACAACTACTTATGTAGAAAGTGCTTCCGGTGTAACAGCAGGTGGTAGAACAGGTCTTACGGCCGTTGTAACAGGTTTGTTATTCCTGTTATCCATTATCTTCTCACCATTGTTCTTAACAATTCCATCTTTTGCAATTGCTCCGGCGCTTATTACAGTTGGTTTCTATATGATGGGATCTGTTGTTAAAATCAACTTTGAAGATATGGCAGAAGCAATCCCTGCATTCCTTACTATTTTATTTATGCCTTTAGCATATAGTATTTCAGAAGGTATTGCAGTTGGTGTTATTTCTTATACATTAATCAACTTGATCTGTGGAAAGAAAAAGAATGTTACACCACTTATGTATGTTTTAACGGTATTATTTATCTGCAAATATATTTTCTTATAAAAAAGAAAAGGTGCAGACCAGGATTGTTGTCGAGTAGAAAAGAATTTGAAGGCGGAGTGTATAGAAGGAATACACTCCGTTTTCTTATGCTCCATAAAAGGAAATTTGCAGGGTGCATATATTGAAATGGTACTTTATAACTGGTAAATCTAACATAATACTTGCGAAAGATGCGATTTTCCAGTATATTTAAAACAGTGTGAAAAAAAGGAGATAGAAAGTATGAACGACAACAAAGAATTCAAACCGTATATCCCTGCTGAGAAAGTTACTCCTGAAATTACAGTGACTTCTGTTATCATGGGTATTATTTTGGCAGTAGTATTCGGTGCGGCAAATGCCTATTTGGGACTTCGAGTAGGTATGACAGTTTCAGCATCCATTCCGGCCGCAGTTATTTCAATGGGTGTGATCCGCGTAATTATGCGTAAGAACTCTATTTTAGAGAGTAATATTGTGCAGACGATTGGTTCTGCGGGTGAGTCATTAGCAGCTGGTGCTATTTTTACCCTTCCTGCATTATTCTTGTGGGCGGCAGAGGGCAAAATGGACAAGCCGGGTATCGTAGAGATTACCATTATCGCTTTAT
Source organism: uncultured Lachnospiraceae bacterium (assembly GCA_964531805.1). Lineage (GTDB taxonomy): Bacteria > Bacillota > Clostridia > Lachnospirales > Lachnospiraceae > RGIG8767. The sequence goes on along the minus strand of CAZHGE010000009.1, from coordinate 7,378 downwards.
TAGGTGGTTTACTTGGTGTATTTTTCATGGTTCCACTTAGAAATGCCTTAATTGTAAAAGAACATGGTACATTACCATATCCGGAAGGAACTGCTTGTGCAGAAGTACTTCTTGCAGGTGAAGAAGGCGGCTCAAATGCTTCTACTGTATTTGCTGGTATGGGATTTGCAGCAGTGTTTAAATTTATCATTGATGGTTTAAAAGCTGTTCCAAGTGAAGTGAATTTACGCGTAAAAGGTTATGCAGGCGAGATTGGAACACAGATTTATCCGGCAGTATTTTCTGTTGGTTATATCTGCGGACCTCGTATTTCTTCTTATATGTTTGCAGGTGGTGTGTTCAGTTGGTTAGTTATGATTCCGGCAATCGTATTGTTCGGTGAACAGTTGATTCTGTATCCGGGAACAACTCCAATTGGAGAAATGTTTGCTGCAGGTGGCGCAAGTGCAATCTGGAGTTCTTATATTCGTTATATCGGAGCAGGTGCTTTGGCAGCAGGTGGTATCATCAGCTTGGTAAAATCATTACCATTGATTATCCGTACTTTCCGCGATGCGTTAAAGAGCATGAAAGCAGGCGGTTCTAACAGCAATGCGCGTACCGCTCAGGATCTTAGCATGAAAGTAGTATTGCTTTGCATTGTAGTATGTACTCTTTTAGTATGGTTAGTTCCTGCAATTCCGGTTACTTTATTAGGTGCGATTATTGTAGTTGTTTTTGGTTTCTTCTTTGCTACTGTATCTTCCAGAATGGTTGGTTTAGTAGGAAGCAGCAATAACCCGGTATCCGGTATGGCAATTGCAACTCTTCTGATTGCGACTGTGATCTTGAAGATGACAGGAGATGGCGGTGTACATGGTATGCAGGGAGCAATTGCAATCGGTTCTATTATTTGTATTGTAGCAGCTATTTCAGGTGATACTTCACAGGATTTAAAAACAGGTTACTTACTTGGTTCTACACCTAAGAAACAGCAGATTGGTGAAGTGCTTGGTGTTGTTGCATCTGCATTTGCAATTGGTGGAACATTATATCTGTTAGATTCTGCATGGGGATTTGGTTCTGAAGAATTAGCAGCACCTCAGGCTACACTGATGAAGATGATTATTGAAGGTGTTATGGATGCAAACCTTCCATGGGCACTGGTATTTATCGGTGTATTTATGGCAATTATCATTGAGATTCTTGGTATTCCGGTTCTTCCATTTGCAATTGGTGTATACTTACCAGTACAGTTAAATGCATGTATTATGGTGGGTGGTATTGTCCGCCTTGTGTTTGATAAGATGAAGAAGGAAGAAAATGAAAAGAAACGTATTGTAAATGATGGTATCTTATTCTGCTCCGGTATGATTGCAGGTGAAGGTTTAGTTGGTATCCTGCTTGCATTACTTGCAGTAGCTGGTGTAGATAAAATGTTAGATATTTCTGGTATTTTAAATCTTCCAGAAGCTGCAGCTAATATCGGAAGCATCATCGTATTCATTCTGGTTGTTCTTTCTGTATTAAAATTCTCTATTTGGAGAAAAGTGAAAAAGAACTAATAAGGATTAGGCAATGAAAAAAAAGAAAAATGTTATTTCCCAAAACTATTTGGAGAAAATACCAGTTCGCCCTGAGCGAATCAAGTGGTCAACGGATGAAGAAGGTATTGTTACTTTGGATATCGAAAATACAGGCTTATTTAACCGTGTGGCACAAAAGTTATTAAAAAAACCAAAAGTAAGCCATATTCATTTGGATGAAATGGGAAGTTTTGTGTGGCCGCTTTTAGATGGAGAAAAAAACATTATCGAACTTGGGAAACTGGTAGAAGTACAGTTTGGAGAAAAAGCCAATCCATTATATGAAAGACTGGCAAAATATTTTCAGATACTGGATAGTTATAGTTTTATAGAGTGGAAATAAAATACGAAACCGCATCAGATCATTATTTGATGCGGTTTTTGTTATAAATAATGGTTTCTGAGATACAAAGTTAATTCTTTTTTGCTCAAAAATTATACTATATTATTTTTTGCTAATTATTCGGTCATATTTGTCAAATTGAGTTGCATATTTCTCTTTTTTTTGTTAAAATTTGATAGATAACAAAATAATACTTCAGTGCGAAAGGATGAGCTTTATGTTTGGAAAGGAAAAAAAGGGTCAGCTTACTGAGGGAGCACTCGATGAGAGTGTTGTAGGCGCAAACAAGGGAGAAAAAGAACTTTCTGAAAAAGAGGTAAAGAAACAACAGGCACTTGAAGAAAAACGTCAGCGCAAGGCGGAAAAACTTCAGAAAAAAGAAGCAGCAAAGGCTGCAAAAGCGGCGGCAACAGCCGGCGAACAGGGAAAAGAAGTAACAAAGAAAGAAAAGGCACCAAAGGATAAGTCAAAAAAGGGAGAGACCTGCCTTTTAGCGTCTATTCGTTTTAAGGTAGCGGCGATTCTGCTTGTGTCGGTTATTATTGCAGTAGCAGTTAACTATGTATACCTGACTTCCATGTCGGAAGAAGCACTGATTACAAATACAGAGTCTACGCTGTGTGATATTGCAGAGGCTCAGAGTGGTTATATTGATCAGGCTATTCAGAAATACCGGGCTACTATGACGTATTTGGATAACTCAGAAAATATTACTATTTTTGAAGTTAACAATGGTGAAAAGTTTGAACTGGAAGTTCAGGCAATGATGGACAAGTATCTTAATAAGAATTCAGAGTTGGAATCCATCAGTTTTGTTGGTGTATCTAACAAGAAAGTTATGGTTACAACTGATGACTCGCTTTTGGGGAAAGATTGTTCGGCAGAACCATTTGTTGTATCTGTATTAGAAAATAAGGCCCCAGCTCAGAGTGATGTATTCTTAAATGCAGCAGGAGAACCGATTATTTCAATTGGTGTTCCACAGGTAAAATATAAAGATACCAGTTTATCCGGTGTTATGTATGTAAATATCAATGCAAATTTATTATCGGATGCTGTTGCAGGTATTAAGATTAATGGTGAAGAATCCAGTTATGCAACTTTAATGGATTCCAATGGTCATTATATTTATCATCCAGATGCTAGTTTGATCGGAACACAGACAACAGATCCTAATATTTTGGATGTAGTTGCTAAGATTCAGGCAGGTGAAAAGCCAGAAACAACAGTTTTATTAGATGCTGATAAGAACTATGTTACATACAATGTATCTGATTTGAATAACTGGATTTTAACAATCTCTGTTGCCCAGAGTGATGTATTAAAACCAGTTAACGAGATGAGTTCCAAAGCATTTACGATTAGTGCGGCGTTATTGATCGTGTTAGCAATTGTTGGATTCGTATTTGCGATTTCCATTACACAGCCACTTCAGAAATTAACAAAAGTGGTTCGTAAGATTTCACATTTGGATCTCGTACCTCATACGAAGTATGCAAGTCTTCAGAAAAAGAAAGATGAAACAGGTGAAATTAGTAGAGCGGTAGAAAGAATGCGTGATACCTTCCAAGGTATGATGGGAGAATTATCATCTATCTCTGCTTCTATTACAGAAGATGCAAAGAAATTAAACGAGATTGCCAATACAGTAACCGATCATGCAGATAATAACTTCGCAACAACTCAGCAGTTATCCGCAGGTATGGAAGAAACAACTGCCAGCACAGATGTAATCAGCGAAGACGTTTCTAAGATTGGTACATATACAAGCACAATCAACGAAAGAGCAACAGATGGTGTACGTTTATCAGAAGAAATTATGAAGCGTACTGTTGAAATGAAACAGAACACAATGCAGGCAAGTGAATCTACCCGTCAGATGTATGAAGAGGTTAGAGAAGAAACAGAAAATGCGATTGACCGTAGTAAATCAGTTTCACGTATTGATGACCTTGCTAATGCAATCAAAGAAATTGCAGATCAGACAAGATTACTGTCTCTGAATGCTTCTATCGAAGCTGCAAGAGCTGGTGAAGCTGGTAGAGGATTCTCAGTTGTAGCGATGGAAATTGGTAAATTGGCAGAGCAGTCCTCACAGACTGTTGGTAATATTACATCCATTGTTCAGGAAGTAACGCATGCTGTTAACGATTTGACTAAGAGTTTGACTAAGACATTGGATTTCTTGGATAATAAGGTTCTTAGTGATTATGATGGATTTATCAAAATCAGTGAGAAATATGCAGACGATGCAGGAAGCATCAACAAGACGATGCAGGAAGTAGATAACTCAATTGATGAACTCAATGACAGTATCTTAAAGATTTCCGATGCAATTGCAGGTATCAATGCTTCTGTAGCAGAATCTACATCCGGTGTTATGGATGTTGCTAATAACAACTCCGATATCGTTCAGTTAACAAGAGAAACTTATGAAATGGCACAGACAACACTTGGCAATGCCAAACTGTTAGATGATATCATTGGTAAGTTTAAATTAGAAGAATAATATAGAGATATCTATATATCCAAATGGCGGTATGCTTTGCGAACTGTCTGATGGGACAAAAAAGAGCGCATGTACATGTGCTCTTTTTTGTGTATTTTTTGTGTACTTTCTTGTGTCCTTTTTGTGGCTTTGCTAATATTAAGGGAGAAATATGATGATGTGGAGACAAGAATGGACAGGAGAAAAAAAATTCGTTCTATTAGCAGACAATTTACCACAATTTTTATTGGCTTGATGGCAGGAACCATATTGCTGTGTTGGTTTTTAAATATTACATTTTTAGAAGATTTTTATATCAGCGATAAACAGCAGACACTGCTTAGTGCATATAATACGATAAACAATGCTGCAAAGCAGGAGACCTTGAACACAGACGAATTTAATCTACAGTTACAAGGAATTTCCAGTAGATATAATATGGATATATTGGTTTTGGATGTAGATTCCCAAACGGTAAAATATGCAGGCAATGACCCGGAAGCAACAAAAGTGCAGCTTTGGGACAATCTCTTTTTGGATGAAAAGCGTCCACAGAATTTAGATGATGCCAGAAAAGCTACTCTTGTAGAAACAGAAAAATATACGATTAAGATTGTCCGTGACCGTATTTTGAAAAATGAAAACATAGAAATGTGGGGATCTTTAGATAATGGTAATTTGTTTTTGATCCGTACTGCGGTGGAAAGTATTCGTGATAGTGTAAAATTGGCAAATCGTTTTCTGGCTTATATTGGAGTAGTGTCAGCGGTAGCAAGTGGTATTATTATATGGCTTGTTTCCCGTAAAATTACAAGACCAATTATGCAGCTTGCCACTATATCAGAAAAGATGACGCATTTGGATTTTGATGCCAGGTATTCAGGAAAAGATCGAAATGAAATAGCCATTTTAGGTGAGAATATCAATAAGATGTCAGCCGCATTAGAAGAAACCATTTCAGAACTTAAAACTGCAAATAATGAGTTGGAAAAAGATATTCAGAAAAAAATAGAAATTGATGAGATGCGTAAGGAATTTTTATCCAATGTATCACATGAATTGAAAACACCAATTGCGCTTATTCAAGGATATGCTGAAGGGTTACAGGAAGGTGTCATTGAAGATGAGGAAAGCCGGGAGTGGTATTGTAGTGTAATCCGGGATGAAGCATCTAAGATGAATATATTAGTTCAGAAATTATTAACGTTAAATCAATTAGAGTTTGGAAATGATCTTGTAAATATGGAACGGTTTGATTTGGTCATGCTGGTAGAAAATCAATTGCAGTCAGTGGATATTCTTTTTAAACAGAATGGTATTCGTATGCAGATGCAGGAGCATGAACCGATTTACGTGTGGGGAGATGAATTTAAGGTTGGAGAGGTAGTATCCAACTATTTGTCTAATGCAATTCACCACTGTGAAGGGGATAAAATCATAGATATTCGATTTACAGAAGATGAAGGAGTTGCACGCATGACATGTTTTAATACAGGAAAACCGATTCCTGAAGATAGTATTCCACATGTTTGGGATAAATTTTATAAAGTGGACAAGGCTAGAACAAGAGAATACGGAGGTAGTGGAGTGGGGCTTTCTATTGTAAAAGCCATTATGGAATCTATGAATCAAAAATATGGTGTGGATAATTATACGAATGGAGTTGCGTTTTGGTTTGAATTAGAAATGCAAGAAAAGATTGCCCAAGTGATAGAATAATGTTAAAATTGTTTCGTGAGAAATATAGATTTTTTGATAGAAATATGATTTAAGATAGGCAAATCGAGCAAAGGTGGCATTGTTATAATGAAAAAATATAAGTATCTTCTTATTAATATAGTAGTTATTGCTGGTTTTTTATGTGGTTGTGGAAGTGATATTCCAGAGATGTCTAAGACACAGGAAGCTATTGTAACAGAATATGCTACTAATTTGTTGGTAAAATACAGTCCATTAGCGGATAGAGCATTACTGAATACGGATCAGTTAGAAGCTGGTATTAAAAAAGAAGCGGAAGAAATGGAACGGCTTATGAAAACCAAAGAACTGGAGAAAGCCTATTTGGATGCAGCGGAGAAAGGTGAAACACTGGTAGATGAGTCGGAACAGAACGAAAATGCATCTAGTGAAGCGGCAGCAGAGGTGGTTCCACAGAAAACAGTTTCTGAGTTTTTTGCAGAAGATAGTATTTCTATTGATTATGTGTCCTACTCATTATGTGATTCATATCCAGAAAATAGTGAAGAAGAATTCTTTATGGCAATGGATGCTACAGCTGGAAAACAGCTTTGTGTAATTGCATTTGCAGTTAAGAATCTTTCGGGAACAGAGCAGACTTTGAATATGTTGGGAAAGCAAGGAAGATTTTCATTACAGATTGATGGTGGTGATGATATTCAGGCCCAATCTACTTTATTAATGGACGACCTTTCATCCTATTCAGGAACAATACCTGCAAATGGGGAAGAACAATTGGTTCTTGTTTTTGAAGTGCCGGATAGTGTATCACAGATTAGTTCCATGAACTTGAACATGATGAATGCACAAGGAGAGAATACTTTAACATTACAATAAGATATCAAAAAGAAAGATCTTACACATCAATCTGCGTAAGGTCTTTCTTTTTCTAGCAAATGTCGGCTCGCGAAACGTGCCGGCATTTGGTAGAAGCGTTGGCAGGATGTTGAGGTGCAGTTAAACAAGGGAATTGTTTTAAAAATGAGACAATTCAAAAAATTACAAAAAAGGACTTGCAAAAGGAAAATGAGAGTGATATTATAATCTTCGCTGCAAGGAAAACAGAATAACGATTCTCTGTAACTAAACAGGAAGTCGAAAAAAAGTTTAAATTGTAGAAAAAAGATGTTGACAACGAAATGAACGCATGATAATATAAACGAGTTGCGTGTCAAACACGGTCAACATTAAAAAGCAAAGAATTGCAAAGCACATCTCGCAACAGAGTTGCTCGATGACTGCTGT